>NZ_KB913017.1:3320680-3689096 GCF_000383975.1 Natronorubrum tibetense GA33
CTGTGGACACTCTTATCAGACCCCGGGGCGCACATTGCTTCCTGAAGGAACGTGCCGAACGACGATGGACAGTAACAGTCTTCCTCGTGAACCTTGTATTTCGATTTGTTCGTCGAGTATCTATAGGAACGATACACCCGCGATTGATAGTATGAGTCCCACCACTCGTCTATCATCTTGAAGAACTCGGTCCAATACCCGATCGGGTTCACGCCCGAGTTGTCACCTGTTACCGCTCTCAACGCCGCTTCCGTCTCGTCAGGGAGATACCGATCGATCACCGCATACTTGTAGTTCACAATCCGGCCACGTCGATTTTCACGTTTCATCCACCGCCACTTGTTAGCGGTACCGTTGTATCCATCTAGGAGCTTTTCGTCGTGAACTTCCGTCTTATCCTCGTCGCCGTGCTCCTCAAGAAATCTCCGGACCTCGTCCTCCGATTTGAAGCGATCGCTCTCCCACGGGTCTTGTTTTTCGACCCTAATTCGTCGCCGAACGCCCAATGTTGCGAGCGCCTCTATCCACTCCTCTTTCGAAAGCTCTCCGAGTTCTAAGTAGTGGCCAGAAATGGGGTCCACGTCGTCAAAAATGCGAAAGATCGTATCAGTATCGTAGTCGTCGATATACTCCGGTCCGAAGTAGAGGGTCTCGGGGGGTTGGAACTGAACCGTCGCGTCGTCGGTGTTCGTTTGCAACTCGAGTTGTGCGACGTCACTCAACGTACTCGGTCGTTTGGCCACGAAGCGAATGAATTCGTCTGCCCGTTCCGGTGTGAGATTACCGTTCTCGAAAGCGGGATTAATTACGTTCTGAACGACGTCGGTCGACTTGAGCTCCGGTATCTCGAGTAGCTCATCGAACAATAGGTCTTGCGCAAGAGATGCCTCCCGTTCCAAATCCTCACTCGGCTCCTCAATCGACGAGACGAAATCACTAGACAGAAGAATTAGGTTGTCCGACTCGGTGAAAATATCGAACTCCGTCGCTGTGTTCCCGCTGAGCCGATAGAGCGTTTTCTCGAGTCCAGCGTACGACGTGACTGAACCATCTTCGAGCGGGAGAAAGGAGACTTCCTCGAGACTATCAGTGAATTCCTTCTGTGCTTGTTTCTCTTCGCTGCTGGTCCGGCCGAATCTCGACACTTCGTACTCAGAACTCCAGTGACGCATGATCCCTGCAAGAAACCTGATGAGCCAGTTATCGCTTTTTGATTCGAACAAAGAAGAGTCTGTACAGTGGTCTAGAAACGTCTCCAGTTGGAGTTGGCTATCCGGTACAACCGCTTGAAGACGTTCTCGAGCTGTGTCCGAAATCTGCTCAGATGGATACTTGACGGGGCGGTCGAGAACGTCGCTGACCTCCGCTTCAGTAAACAGGTCTCGGAAGGGATCCGCAA
The DNA here is from genome assembly GCF_000383975.1 of Natronorubrum tibetense GA33. NCBI lineage: Archaea > Methanobacteriati > Methanobacteriota > Halobacteria > Halobacteriales > Natrialbaceae > Natronorubrum > Natronorubrum tibetense. Next base: position 3,322,080 of record NZ_KB913017.1, read on the forward strand.
AAAATACCACTTCTGACGGTTGGAACAGATTATCTCGTCCGTCGGGAACACAGGATTCAGAACGTACGAACGAGACGATATCAGTTACTAACGGATCGATGTACGGGTCCATCTCTCGTTCGAGATTCGGATCAGGTACTAATTCGAGTATCTGAGACGGATCAACGAGCTCGCTGTGAAGTTGAACGAACGCCGTTTCGAATACATCTACGGCGCAGTTGAGCAACTGTTCGTTGAATTCGTCCGGCCAGATAATGTGCTTGCGATCGGGTTTGAGAGAGAAATCCGCCTGAATGTGGAACGGGAGGTTCGTATCCGGTTCCGTCGGAAAGTAACAGAAAAGGTGAGATTCGTCCAGTGCCATCGGTGCACCGTCTGTATCGATCGGGATCGCGATTTCGATGTCGAGTTTGAGGGTTTGCTCACGGAGGGCGTCCGTGTTCAGGTTCCGTTTCTCGGCGAGGTAGTTCACAAGTTCCCGATCGGGTTCGAACGTTCCGGAGAACAACCGCATCCGTTCGGACCGAACCGGTTCACCGTTTTGCTCGCAAATTACTTCGAATCCACCGTCGTCAATGGGGCTCGCGCGGAATGTCTTTCGCTCACCGAATGCCGAAACGTGTACAGTATCGATATTGTTGAGGAACGGAAGAAGGGATCCGATTGAGTCTAACTGTTCCTCGAGAATCTCTCGGCGATTTTTCTTCGCATCGTCGGTCAAGGGAAGAGTGATCGTTGTGCCATCGTAGCATTCGTCATCTGTGGCCGGTTGATCGTTTTGACCAACTGGCTGTGGAACGGTTCGTTCGTCCGTGGTGTATCGAAACGAGAAGAATCCAGAGTGAACGTAGACGACGTTGGCTAAGCTGAAAACCGTCTTGAAACCGATGCCAAAGTGGCCAATCGAATCCAAGTCCCCCTGTTTCGTACTCCTTGTATATGCGCCGAGTGCTTCGACGTTCTTGACGGACATTGGTTCTTCGTGATTCTGAAAGACGAGCGAGTCCTCAGTCAGTTGAATCGTCACCTCGGAACAATTCCCGCCGATATCGTCCGCGTTCTGTAACAACTCTGGAAGGACGTGTGTCGGGTTATCGAGCGTCTCGGATGTGACTTCGCGAAGCCCTTGTAACTCCTCTCGAGCGGCGGGATGCGTAGCTTCCCACTTTGTCCGTTCTTGTTTTTTGATTTGTGAGAGGATTTCTCGAGCTTGAGACGGAGATGTAGGACGCAACGACGTATCGTACCCATCGACCATTGTCAACTGCCTTTACCAACTATCTTCTCTGAAAAAACGTTTTGGGCACTGAAAACGGCGCTATATTCCTTACACACGCCCATATTAGTTATTCTGGAGAGGTTCCAGTACTGGAACATCATGTACCCCACAGCATTTCGCCTTAGTGTCAACTATTTCTTCTTCGCTACGCCAAGTATCATCGAGCAGTTAATTACCCCGATATTTCAAGTAGTGAACAGTCTCATACTGTTCGCACTAGTTCTCTTTCTCGCATGGCTTCTCCACAGAAATCTATTATCAGCTAGAATCACGATAGTTTGGCTCTGTTGAAATCCTCAGAGAGTTACATGTTCACCGTATAATTCGACGAGATGAAGCCCCTCCCAAAGTCGCAGATTCTCCGGTTTACTGAGAAGGCGATCCATCTGGCACGTCGAGCTGTCTCTCAATACTCCTCAAAGTTCTCCAAACACCGTTACACACTTCCGCAGCACGTTGTTCTGCTGTGTCTCAAAGTTCGGAAGAACACGACCTATCGTGGTCTGCTTGATGAACTGATTGAGATGCCACGCATCCGTCGTGTTCTCGGGCTAACCGAGCTTCCTACTGCTTCAACGCTCTGTAAGGCGTTCAACCGGCTTGATATGGCTGTGTGGCGTATCATTTTGACTCTCTCAGCGACGTTACTTCCGACAAGCGGAGTTGTTGGTGTTGATGCGTCAGGGTTCGACCGTAGTCACGCTTCGAAACACTACACGAAACGTGCTGAACTCACGATTCAGCAGCTCAAGGTGACGTTGCTGGTCGATGCGAAAGTGAACGCAATTCTCGATCTACACGTGACGACGACTCGAAAACACGATAGCCAGATCGCTCCGTCGTTGATCAAGCGCAACCCCGAGTGTATCGATATTCTCCTCGGAGACAAAGGCTACGACGATCAGAAAATCAGACGGCTCGCCCGGCAACACGAGGTTCGGCCACTGATTAAGCATCGTGAGTTCACATCACTCCACAAGGCATGGAACGCACGCTTAGACGCTGATCTCTACGGACAACGGAGTCAATCCGAGACTGTGAACTCAACGCTCAAGCGAAAGTACGGTGCGTTCGTCCGCTCACGACGATGGTGGAAACAGTTCCGTGAACTCACCATTGCTTGTCTCATTCATAATGTAGATCGATCACTCTGAGCGGTCAATACAGGGGGCTCAAGCTGAAGTGGCATATCCATCGGCAAACATCAAGATGGTTAATATGACAATTGGAACGATGAGCATCATTATCCCGTCGTTAGGAAATTGCCAAACCGCAGCAGGAACGCCAATAAAAGCAGAAATAGCACAGAATACGAGGAACCGCCGATCAGTAAGTGTACTCATACTTACGGATGGAGAGTAGTAACAATAATAAAACTTATGATGGGATGGTTAATCCGGTCAGCACGCAGCTCTCATTGACCGATTGGTTCAGGCGAAAATATATCTGAAGAATAGGATTTCAACAGAGCCGATAGTTTCTATATTCCGGTTGCTGAATCCGACTGGCAATAAGGTATTTGTACTGACAGCACTGAGTTAGCTAGTGAAACACAAACGCTGGGCGCAGATAGCACCCACCGCAGAATGAACCACCACGCTCGGTAGACTTCAGAATATACGCACGGTAACACAAGAACATGAGACGAATTGACAAGCTAGCTGATGAGAAGACGTCGACAGTAGATGATTCTGAGCAGTTCTACGATGAGCGATTAATCGCCTATACTCGTGATGAGTGGCCGTCACGAATCGATAGAGCGGCGCTTGACGTGCTCATGCTGGAAGTTGCGATTGGGTCTGAAGAAACGAGTAATGACATCGGCGGAACGATCGGGAAACTGAATTTCGGCGATGCGACCGGGAAGTACTATGCGAAGGGGCTCACCGAGTTAGCAGACGACCAGTCCGACCTGCCGGGCCTAGTCAAGCAGTACAAGCGAGAGAACGGGGCTGATTCGGTGGGGGACCTCGCGTTTCGGTTGAATGAGCTTCGGTACGAGTTGGAGAAACACCTGGATTCGGAGAGTGAGATTCGGAATCTAAATCGGGCTGTTGAGGCGTTAATTGACAAGTTGGCTACGACGTCAATGTCGGAGAACGTGACTCGGCAAGCACTGCGGGACCCGGAGTCCATCACGGATGCAATGATGCAGCTCTTTTCTGACCCTGCTATCGCCGAGTATGCGGACGTGTTGACGGAAACGATGGATGTGGTCGCTCAGAATGAATCGTTCCTTGAGCGGCTTGACGCGCCGCACATGACGACGCCACTGTGGGAACACCAACGTGACGCGCTCGGCGAGTGGGTCAACCATGGCTGTAAAGGGTACGTCGATATGGCGACAGCGACGGGAAAGACTGTGCTCGGGTTAGCTGCTGTTGCGCTTCTCTACGGGGAACTCCACCCAGATGATACAGCGCAGATATTTACGAGCGCCACTGCAGAGACCGCGCAGCAATCACTTATTGACGAGCTCTCGGTTGATTCAGATGATGAGCATGCTCGAGTGCTCGTCGTTGCTGGACAGGAACTGATTCTTGAGCAGTGGCAGAGTGAGTTCGACGAGCACCTAAATATTCCACGGGAACGTACGCAGACGAAGGGGCGGACGATGAAGTTTACGTGGGGGTCGATCGAGTTCCGGACAGCGCCTGACTTGCTTCAGATGGACACGTTAGGCGGGTATGATCTCGTCGTGCTGGACGAAGCACATCAGTACTCTCATGGGGGGCGAAGTGGCGGGTGGCAGCCGGTCTTGGAAGAATTAGCACAAAAGAGCGATGCGATCCTCGCTATGTCCGGGTCGATCGACACTTCGTGGCAAGGCGACTCTGCGGTGAAACGCGTGTTAGAAGAGCACCTACACGAGTGTAAGCGCTTCTCCGTTGACGAAGCCAGAGACGCTGGTGTTGTCGCTGATTTCGAGTGGGATGTGTATTACGCTCACGCAGCTGATTCAGCGTCCCAAGACGGAGTGATTGAATCGACAACTTCGATCAGGAAGGTGTACGACCCGGAGCAGCACAAGATTCGCGTTGATAAGCTCGACGGTGATGTGCCGTCGAACACGCCGTCAGGATTTGAAACGCTGACGGATCTGCGTTCGTTCAGTCAGTCGAAAGAAGGGGCAGACGCTCGAGACGCGTCAGATGCGTTCGATAGACTCGCTACTGACGCGTTCACGCGACGGCCGAAACGGTGGCAGTTGCATCCACCGATCCAGACGCTAGTCGAGTTGATTGGTCGACACGCGCCTGAACAGCAGTGTGTGGTGCTCGTCCAGAGTTACGAGCAGGCCGATCAAATCGGTGACGTGCTCGAGGATCGCTACGGCGAGGATCTCGTTCTTGTTCCAGAAAGCGGGGCTTCGGAGCAGTTTGCAGAAATCACTTCGTTTAAGCAGAAGGACCGTGGTATCATCGTCGGTCCTGCGAACGTTCTCGGGACGGGTGTAGACTTGCCGAACGCAGAGGTGGCGATCAATCTCTCGAAAGGGGGTGTCAACGCGTCGCTTATCCAACGTATCGGGCGTGTCTTGCGGAATCCTCACGGTACGAAAGAGGCGATGTTCTACCAGGTAGTGACGTTCCCGTCAGATCGACGCGGGTTGCTTCCCGGAGAAGACGGGCGTCGGTTGTTGCGACGTGCCAGTGAATTCCGGGCACTCGGCGCTCGCCTCCGGCAACTCCCAGGGTACGATGTTGCGGACGACCCGACGAGCGAAACGCTCGCAGTGCTCGAACAGCACGGTGTCGGTGGTGTTCTCCGAGATAACCGGTCGATCGACGAGATCGTGGAAGATGAGGTTGCGCAAGCGTTCCTCCGCGAACTATGCGATCTGATCTCGACGAGTGAAGACGAGAACGCAGAACGGCCCGTTCTTCGAACCTTCAATGGGCATGTCCTTGACCGGCAGGCTCGCCCGGTGGCTGAAGCAGTGAAACAACATCCCCGCACAGCAGAATCGAATCTGGAACAAAATGGAACCTCGACAGGAAGCAAGTCTGAATCGACGTCTCAGTCTTCAGGATCTGCAGAAACGTCGGAACCGAGTATGAACACGCACGCTATTGAAATCGAAATTTCACCGGCACTCAATTACCTAGTCGAACAGGAACTGGAGACAGAATCGTACGCGTCAATCGACGAGTTCACGGACGAAGTCGTCGGCAAGTACGTTTCCTCAGAATTGGATGGTTCAGCCTCAGTGGTTGCATCTAACGATGATTTCGATGTGACTCTCCCGTCGGATATCGAACGGGTAATCGAGGAGAAGTACATTGGGAACGGAGCAGACTCAGTGCCGCAATTTATCGAGGAAGCAGTATACGCTTACCTCGATCTGGACACTGAACCGAAGACGGTGGCGGTAACCCTCGGAAGTGGCCTTTACCAGGTTTCCTCAACTGTTGCCGAGACTTCCGAAGGACATGAAACGGTTGATGAGATCGTCACCGAGGCAATCCGAAGTGAGTTTGTTCGATAACTGCTGAACAGCTAATCGTCGTTTTTGTCTTCATGGATGTTATCATCAACGTTCAGGTGTGCCAACTCCAAGTAACTGAGGTGGCCAATTAAGTGTTCTAACACCCTCTCAGGGGGGGAACGTCGACCGTGTCGCTGATCTTACCGCTCGTGAAATAAAGATAAAATCATTCATAATACTCCGAGATCCTGGACTCGTTAATCTGTCGGGAGGTTTTTCGACCTATGATTTTTGTTGTTCGGTTCACATCTCAACCGTATGTTCGACAAAATAACCGAGTTATTCCAGTCCGGACCAGACGTTCCTGATTTGATAGCGGTTCTCGACTTGGAAGAGTGGTATTTGAGCCTTGGCGATGGGCAGCGAGAAAAACTCCATCAGTACAGTACATCGGTTGGGATCGGGGTGACCTCATCTGGGGACGTTAATGAGTTCAACATGCTCGAACAAAGCGTATCAAGTACTTCTCAAACTGCGCAAAAGTACCTTCAAAACGTGGGGCAGACTGCAGCAACCGAAAAGGACTACGAGTTCGCTGAACAGGTTCTGCATGTAGCACTTGAGTTTGAAGATGGGTCGGCTTCAAGCACTCACTTCACGTACAATGAGCTGATCGATGTCTACTACAAGCAACGTGACGAGCGAGGTGATGCGATAGAGAGGTGTATCGAGTACTGTAAGAGAGATATTGAACTCGCCGATGACTTTATCGATGAATTTGGAGAAGTTCCGCGGATTCCCTCTTTCAAGCGTCTCGCTATTATTTACGAGAAGCAAGACCGTTACGAGGAGGCCCTTGATATCTGTGATCGGGCGCTTGAAATCGGCACCACGGATGGGACGAAAGGGGGATTTGAAGGACGGAAAGAACGAATTCGTAAGAAGATGAAAGACGGATAGAGGTGTATTGCTATTCACCCCTGTTGTCGAAGCCGTGTTCTGGGTGCCACTGTTCTCGAATCTCGTTCCAGCAGTTGCGGCAGAACCGGTTGGTCGTGTTTCCGTTGGTACGGTTAGGTGTCACTATGTCTTGGGCGGGAGTTTTTTCGTGGCAGTGCTGGCACGTGATTGTTGGTGGGCCGGTGTAGTTGTCCGGGATCCATGATGGAAGCGTTTGAGTAGCGATTGGTGAGTCAACTAGCCAGTTCGGCACGTCAGTTTGCGTGGCGAGGAGTGTGTCGCCGAGTTCTTCGATGCCGTCTTGTGTGACTCGGACGATACCGGACATGTACCCAGTATAGTTGACGAGGTACTCGTTGTCGGGTTTTGGGATGACTGTGATGCGGTTGATCCCGTCTCTGATAATGTGTGGTTCAGTATCGTTGTAGACGAGGGTAGTCGTTCGGTCAGAATCGCTCGGTGGCGAGTGGGACGTTCCTTTGCTGTGTTCGAGGATATTTTCTGATGAAATCCCTAACATGAGTGTGAGTAGTGGTTCACAGGTCGTCGTGTGAGTATGCGTTCCCGTCGCTGTCGTACACGACGTAATCGGCGAACTCCGTTTCAGGAGGCATTGAGACGTCGTCGAGTGAATCGTACTCTGCGAGTTTCGTGAGCGCTTCTCCTGGTGGTTTCATCATGCTTATTTTGATGAGGGCGTACCCATCATCGGGATACACCGATTGGCGTTCCTTTCTACCGGCCTCGAACCCGGTTTTCTCACTACTCGTGGAGTTGTCCTGGGAAGTCATGAGTAGTAGTTTCTCGTGAACATATTATTTCTATGGGCTATCAAGAAGGGGACACTGGGTGTGAACAGATCAAAAGACGGTCTAGTAAGATCAATACGGCGAGTCATAATTCTGAACTGGGTGGTGGCAGTGGGCCGATGGTATCATATTCTAGCAGTCAACACTAAAGTATACATGAATGACTGGATTTGTCTCGGAACTTCTTTCAGACAACTGCTTCTAAATGGAGAGTTTCCTGTATCGGTCAGATGCGGAATTGTTTCCCGAAAAATCAACCACTTGTGGTGTTAGAGGCTGATGAAAACCAATATATTACACACAACAGACACGTTTCTAGACCGCAAAAATATGGGTCGAACATCCCGTCGTAAAGATTATTTATCTGCCTTCAGCCAGGCTATTGCGTATGCACTCCGAGAAAATGTTGACGGGGTGATTCACACAGGCAATCTCTTCTGGACAAAAGATCCTTCAGAGGACATTATTGAGGCTAGCAAAAAGCCTCTGAATCGATTGGCAGAAGCAGAGATTCCGTTTTACCTGGTATACGGAAACAGGGATGAGAAGTTGGCAACTGACCTTCTGGACGAATTTCGAGAGGAAGGATTACTTCGCCCATTGACCTCAGAGTGGAACACCATCGGTGACGTCTCGGTTTGCGGCATCGACGTAACGACCGATCTGAGATCGACCGATCACCCGGAGATTAAACCACCGCGACCGCGGATCGCTTGCGCACATGAGGACGTCAAGGTCTCCACCCTCAACAGGGTCCTGGGTTCAGAAGTTGATGCGTTGCTTCTCGGCGATCAGAAGGGGCCGGTTGACCGCACGGAATCTGGCTGCCGAATTCTCTCTCCTGGTAGTCCCGAACGAGTGATAGGACAGTGGACGACTGAAACCGAAGCCGAGACCAGCACATGGAGGCAGCCGCGCCGCATCAACGTCTACACATTCTCCGAGGAGTCGATCTCCGTTGAGCCAAGTCAGATTGACGCTCGGGATTACGAGGGCATCGAAATTCGGACCGATTCACAAACGACCATGCAGGACATCGAGCGAAGACTGGATCAGCTTGATCTGAAAAATAAGGCGGCCTTGCTGATCCTGAGAGGCGAGAACAGCCCTGCGACCCCGTCACGAGACGCAATCCAGAACGAACTATCGGACCGGGCTGAAATCGCTCGTGTCTACGACCGACGGGACGATGTCGATGCTTCTGATGGCGCGTCGGGAGAATCCAATGGGACGACCAAGGCACCTCTTGACGCGGATGGTGGAACGAATTTCACTCCTGCCAAGGATACGAGGACAATCAAGTCCGTAGATATTACGCGCGATGATATCGACAAACTCGAGGTCGCCGACGGGAACTCTCCCGATTCCTCACATCTCGCGGTCAAATTCGAGCGGTTACAGGCGCAGATCGAGACTCTCTTCCAGAATGCACCGTGGTTTGAGTCGTTTGATTGGTCCGGCGACCCGGGCTCGCCGTACATCGGACCTCCTGACTCCAACGAATCGGACTATCTTTGGCTGGGTGTGTATCACGACTCGTACCGGTCACTCGGCACGCAGGCCAGTGCGCTTCAGTTCGAGTTCGGGATCGATACGAATTCCAATCGCGGATTCTTCGACCACAGCATAATCTGCGGACTGTATCTCGGGCCCTGGGTAAAGGAGTCGGTCACCGAGGATATCGCCGATCATCTCTGGGCACATCACGCGAATGTCGCCTCCTTTTTGACCACTCAGTCGGACTACATCCTCGTCACTGGTGACAAAACGTGGCAGACACTCACCCCGGATATCGTCACAAGACGAGCTGATCCCATTGCCCAGGGATTCGCTCTCACCCTCGACCTTTCGCTAGAAGATCTCTATGCATGCGATGACCTGGTTGAACTCGTGGGGCAGACAATCCTGGAAGTACTGCCACTGTACTACAAACTCGCCGGAGTGGACGGTCCCGACCAGATCCGAAGTATAGAATCGCTTCGAGAAGACCTCATGGCTCACGAAGACTCGACTCGTGATGCGGAGGGCAGGTCAACCACACAACCGACCGTAACCGATGCCGATGTCAATGTAGAGGCGACGGTTGAATCGATTGAAGCATACTCATCGATACTCGATTCTGATGATATCGAAAAGTCTCTTGATAATCTCACTGAACGGGGTGCGTCGCGTGACGAGGCGTTGCGGTACGTCCGACAATACGTCCTCGACATGGAACGTGGCGACGGCCTCTACGCGATTAACGGACTGGGTCCGGTTGCCGGCTACGTGCTTACTCAGGCCGGAATCACGACTCCCGAGGAACTGGCGTCGGCCTCGCTCGAGGAGGTGAAGGCGATCGACGGACTGGTCGAGGACCACGCGCAGAGAATCCTGAAAAATACTCGCAACGGGGAGCTGACACCGGCGGCTGTGGAGGCGAACAATGGCTCATCAGCTGCCACAGCCGACACTGCGTCCGAATCGGACGTCACCGTAGCTTCCGAGGCGACCGGTGGCGAGCCTCGAAGGGTGTGCAAGTCACGCGTCCATTCCGCTGATGCATCTCGGTCGCATACAACAGACGATCTGCCAGTCGCCACCTACAACGGGCAAGAGGTCCCGGCAAACCAGTTGTCCGAATGCTACGAAGCAATCCGCAGCGTTCGGAAGGTCCTTTCGACAGTCATGCAACTTCCGGGAACCACCATCGATCCCGATGATTTGACCGATCCCTGCGTTCAATATTACGTGCTACTCGAAGCATGCATCAGCGGCCATTCAAATCTTGATTTATCGGGATATGGCCAACAGCATCGGGATCGACTCTCGTTCAGAATCGTTGATTATCGCCATGCGTATGGCGATGGCGACTGGGTGACCAAATATCACACCATCGACGTTACATCGTATCGAGAAGAGACGCAAGACTGGCTCGAGGAAAAGACATATCTCGAGGACACACAGCGATTCGTTCGGCCGATACCGCCGGGGATCGAGCAGCCGCTCCCGGAGAGCGTCGGCTCAGTTGACGACCTCCGCTACGCGCTCGAGGTATTAAGCGAGTTCCCCGCTTATCCTCCCCTACCGATGGAGAACGGAGCCTCCGACCGTACAATACCGGTCGAAACGCTCTATACATCATTGTTCAGCCAAGTGGATGGTGCGCAGTTGATCGATGTTGAGACGCTTTCCAACCTAGGTTCGGCAAGTCCTGAACCGATCACGGGACCGGTAGCTGACGCGACGCCAACGTCGAAGGCCGACGCTGAATCGGTACTGCTCGATTACGGCAAACTCACGCACCTGTATAAACAGGTCGAACCGCCGACTCAGTCGCCCGTTCGACGTCCGCTGCCCGTCTTCGGCCTCGACTGGTACCGTTCGGCATCTGGTTCATTCGACGCCCTGCGGGATCTCGCGAAGCACGGTAAGGACGACCCGGTTTCGGTCTTTCGGCCGCGGCTGCGAGACATGGTGCATCGTCGATTCCTGCGTGATCGCTGGGAGTACGATTACATTACGGTTGTCCCGGGCCACGAGGCCGGAAGTTTGAGCTCGCAACTCGTTGAACTAGCGCAGGACTCCGTCCTCGAAACATCGACGATCTACTCACCGCTGCTGGAACGAACGGAAACGACGGAACGGCAGCGCGAGAAATCACGCGAGGAACGCAAAAAGGTCGCACGAAATCCGGAGGCAACATTGCGGGCCCGCGCCTCACTCGATGGAGAAAGCGTGATTCTATTCGACGATATCTGCACCTCCGGGAACTCACTACTGGCGGGAGCGCACCTGCTGCGTGAAGCCGGGGCCGGCCGCGTGGTCGGTCTGACCCTCGGGTTTACACCCGGCGAAGACGAGATGCGGACGAAAGAAATCAAGAAGCCCGATGCCTACGCATCGGATATCATCGCAGGGCTAGAATAATGGAAATAGACAATCTCGCCTCTCTAGTCGCATTAACGGATGTCGACGGAGTCGGTGATAAGCGCGCCCTCAAATTGTATCGAGCGGTCGAGACACCGGAGGAACTCTGGTCGAGTTCGTTAACCGCATTTGACGACTTTCACTATGTGGATGAAGAAACCCACACGCAGCTACAGAATTTGCCGGAGACCATCGACAACTACCGCGAGCGGTTCGATCGCTACAGGAACGATGGAATCAAGATCATCGGTATCGACGACGACCGGTACCCAGCATCATTACGGCGCAATCATGCACCGCTTGTCCTCTATGCGAAGGGAAATGTTGATCTGTTAAACGGGCCAGCAGTGAGCGTTTCCGGATCGCGCGAGACCAACGAAGCCGGGCAACACTGGACCCGTGAGATCGCGTGTGAGCTGGCCGCTGAAGGGTATACGATTGTCAGTGGCGGTGCTCGAGGCGCAGATACGGCGGCTCACGAAGGAGCCCTCGATGCGACTGGCGAAACGATTGTTGTCCTCGGGACGGGTGTAGATATCCCGTATCCAGAGGAGAACAAGGCTCTGTTTTCCGATATCGTCGATACGGGTGGCCTTCTACTCTCACACCAGCGACCGAATGCGGGACCGACTCGTCATTCATTCCTCAACCGCAACCCGACGATTTCTGCGTTGAGCCCTGGGATAATCGTCGTCGCTACCGATGGGACGGGCGGAACGATGGCCCAGTATGACATCGCTGTCGAACAGAATCGCCGAATATTCGTTCCCAAAGCTGATCGCGACATACGACCCGATAATGGCCTCAGAGAGTTGCGAACTGCCAAGGCGACGACGGTTGTCTCCTCGACTGCGTCGGTCGAAGCCAAACTTGTAGAAGCAGTTCCCGGTGACGAGGCAAAACCCGGTGATACGGACGGTTTCGAGGAACAGGCAAACCAAACGTGTCTGGATGACTGGGGGTGACTCTTTCTAGTCAAGCTGTTTCCCGAATCGGGAACTCGCAATTTTGCTTAGCGGACACTGGATAGGTTGTACCCGTCGGTGGGATGGTGGTAGTCGACGAGATCGGCCAGTGAACTCGAGGACGTACATCTCGACAGACTGAGTACAGTGGTGTCGTTTTCCGCTCATATGTGTGGCGTGTCCGACCAGATATTCTGTTTAAATTACCGTCGCCGTCTCGGATACTCTCGAGGACGTAGCGAATCCCCAGCAGAATTGCACAATCGCTCTTGTGTAGCACATTGTTTATGTAGAGCTGACTTGCGATTCTGTGGTGAACTGAGTAAGACTATAATCCGGTCGTTGGGCGATCAGACGGTCAGTTTCTGTTCCAACTCCTTTATCGAGAGCTGTATCAACAATCTTTTGCGGAAGAGCGTTGGTAATTATTTGAGCTCAGAATCAGCCTGTTGGTCTAAGTTGTCTCGCCAGTGATGTTCACCCGAATTTGGACTAATAGATGGGTACTGTTTGCCGTCAAGGTCGACCGGTGCCGACTCTAATCTATCAACGGTTTGTTCGGCTTGATCGTGTTTCTTTCTCACCGATGCTAGTATTGAATCAATCACCATCCCGTCACAGTCCCATTTCTCAGCCATCTCCTGCCTGTTTAATCCGGTTTCTTTCAACGAGACAATCTGTGCTTCCTCGTGAGAGAGAATGGTCCTCTGTTGGAGTTCTGCAAGACTTGGCCATATCCGTGCAACCGTGTCCACGGTGTTTTTTCGTACTCGTCCTGTGTCGGTCCAGGAGTACGATAACTCTGCTTTGCCCCACGCTCCGTCTTCTGTTCGAGTGATTGAAACCGTGTGATGTCCCATATCGTCTTCCCGGTAGGGGCTCTCGAAGTTCTGGAATTGGGCGTGCACTTCCTCTGGATCATCTGAAGGTCCGTTTTCAACGACGCTGGTAACGGGTCCTGAGATGCTTCCCTTTTTATTAAGTGAAACAGTTATCTCGTCTCCTTTCTCAACTGAGTGTAAAACTCCGAACTGGTTCTCAGGAGATTGCTTTTTGAGGGTATAATCCGACAGATAAGCCATTTTGTAATACTCCACACACAGAACTTGGAGATAAACATTATGGCCCCGTTTGACAGATTATATTGAATTAGCTTAATATTGGCCTGATTTTGAGATCATTTGTTCCATAGATGGGGATGAGTATCTGTTTGAGTCTTCTGGAGCTGTTCATCAGGCCGATTGAGGTCATCTGACTCAGCAGCTATCTTCTCGAGTTGGTGCATACGCTTCTCGTACTGAATCTCTTCGAAGAGACGTTCTGCGGCGGAGAATTGTTCTTTGCCAAACAGAGGAATGAATTCTCTTGTTATTGTCTGTACTGTTTGCAGATCAAGCTGTCGTGCGGGGAACGATTCTGGTGAAATGTTGTACTTTTCAAAGAATTGGTTACGGATATTATTGTATTCGGTTTCGTCAGCCTCCCGAAGTGCACTGAGACAAACGACTTCTTGTAACGGATAAAAATAATGTGAGTAGGCGGCCAGTGACTTGTAGTGTTCTGGTTCGTACCGCTTTCGAACCCATTGAACGAGTTCATCAATCGTTTTGAGGAGTTCTGGTAGCGAATCCTTCGGATGAAATGTCGGGACGTTGGTTAGTGAGTATCCTTGCGCCTGGAGGCTCCGAATGATACCATAGGGAGGGAGGTCAGGTACGCCATCGTGTTCCAGCACAAGGCGGTTGTTATCATGTTTAGCGAATCGGTATCTGTCGATTGCGTATCGAGAGACGAGAGAGCCAAAGAGATACTGTGAATCCTCTGGATTTGTCATCTCGATAGAGATTCCTTGATCGTCAACGGGTTCCTCCTTCTCTTCTTCCTCTTCTATAAAAAGAGCTTCTGGCAATTCAGACTTATCAACTCCGTCCCAGAGGTAGCTGTCTTCGCGAGGAAGGTAGACTGGACCTGTGACTGCATCAATATCATAGAGATACTTGAAAATCGACTCGTCAACATCGTCTTCCCACCACCTGAAGTTCTCTAAATTCGTCGCGAATTCCTCAATCACCTGATTAAATGCTTCTTCTGGAAGCTGGTGTTCGAACGAAGAGAAGAACGCAAATGTAGCGATACCACCTGCAAACTGACTGATACAGGCCTCCAACAGGGGATCTGCGTTGTTTGCGTGTTGCTCGAGAAATCGAGTTGCACTGATTAGGTGATCAAAGACGTATCGTCGGTTTGTCTCGGGCGTCGTTCGATCATGGTAACCGAAGCGTTTCAAAGCGCGACGGACGGGCCACGGAACTGACTCTGGATTGGAATTGTTATAGCTGCAGGTACGTCGTTCTTCATCTACTATTTCAAACCCGTATGTTCCGAGACGTTCGTCATCCCGCCTATGAAGAACATCAATTCGATTCGTTCCATATTGCGCTTCTCGGAGAGTAATCGTTATAGTCTCATCTGCATTTCCACGGGTCTCATCCTCACTCGGTATTTGGTCCTGATCGGTTACATAATCCGACCGCAGACCCCAATATCGAAGTGGAGTATCATATAGTGGTAGAGAGTATGTTTCCTTCCGAATCGAATCCATATCGGAAAAGACTCATTTTTGTATTAATTAGTTATCGGCCGCTTGGTAGCGAGTCTCCACCTCAGATGATACTCTCAATCGAGATGCACGGCACTGTCTAGTTCAGTACCGCCTCAGCTGGCGTCTTTCCATCGAGCGATTGATGCGGTCTTTGATGGTTGTAGTAATGCACAAATTGCTCAAGCCATTTACGGGGCACTCCGCCGACTGCCCACCCACGAGTTATGGAAACGGTCAACCCGAATTTTGATTTGCATAATGGTGCTAAACGCTTCCATCCATTCTGCGGCTAAACGAGATGGTCAGGAGATTCGACCAAGTGCCCACGTTGCCTGTTCCTGAACCTGTTCATCGGGGTCGTCTTTGAGCAGCCGTAACTGGTCAACTGGAACCGGCGCATCAGCGTTACCAATCAATGTACACGTGTTCGCCCGCACGGTCGAATTTGAATCGCTGAGAGCTGCGACCAATTGTTCGTGTTCATCACGGACTGCTTTGGGGTTCGCTTCGCCGGCACGAAGTAACGTAATTGAGGTGTGCACTCTAGTTTCGTCGTCGTCAGCAGTAAGAGACTCTGCCAGCTCCGGTGCAAGTTCGATAACGTCTTCGGGGTTCGACTGTGCAATATCGGCCAAGAGGCCAGCAGCGTTCGCACGAACCAACGCATCGTCGTTGGTAAGCAATTCACCGAGTGAATCAACGATATCACCGGCTGCGTCGGGGTAGGCCTGTGCGATTTCCCCGAGCGTCGAGAGCGCGTTCGTACGTAGATTTTCATCGGGCTCGTCGATACTATTGATTAGGATCTCGACTGCCGGGAGGAGTTCCTCGGGATATGCTTCGGCGACGTTCGAGAACGTATATAGCAGCCAGCGGCGAGTCTCCAAGGTCGCTGAATCAGCTGCCGACGCCATCGCAGGCACCGCATCTAGCACCCGTTTTGGAGCTACCTCAGCCACAATTCCGAAGCACTTCGCTATTTCCGCTGCTTGCTCCCGATCGGTAAGGAGATCTAATCGAGCCAGGAGCATAGTCTCGAAATCGTCGGCAACTGTCTCACGGACGTCTTCTCGCTCCCCGAAGACCATAGCGATGAATTCTAGTGCTGTGGCGGCCTCGACTTGGCCATTCTGAGATGCTTCGAGAACAACCTCAACATCTCCGAGCGGGATTTGCTCTGCGTTCTCATCGGCGATCGCCACTAACTCCGAAATTGCGGAATCCCAGACCGGGTCGGGTAGCTGTTCGAAAGAAATCGGGTGAAGTTCACGCAGAGCCGGGAGACGGATCGTGATTGGGGGGTTTCCGACAATCGGTTGGAATCGAAACACCGGGGGCCCATGGAGCGGTTTTGCCGATGGCCGTGTAATCTCGTTGTGGTAGCCGACCACCCGCTGTTCTTCGTTATCGTCCAAGTACGCAATTTCGAATAGGTACCCGACATCCAGGATGGTTTCGACTGTGGTTTCGGATTCAAAGCCTCCCGTCATCGCTTCTGTGGATAGCCACTTCCCGGATTCGTGGGTCGGTTCCTGGATATCTGGAAGCGAACGCAGCCCGGGAGCAACGACATCTTCCCACCATCTTTGCCGGAATTCGTATTCGAAACCCTTTGCTCTGGCCTGAACACCGTTACTCCCAAGCGGATGATTTTTCTCGGGTTCCAACGCTTCCACGATCTCGTCACGGGACACACCGCCGTGTTCGAGGATGTACCGGCGTGCAGCGGCAATAGCGAGCACACAGTCCTGACGCGGTGCTTTCATTGAAAAATCGACGTTCTCCAGAGCGAGCAGATCGGCATCGACCTCAAGCCGGCGCCTTCGCAAGTCCAGACTGAGTTGGTCACTCAGGACGTCCTGGTCGAATCTATCTTCGTACTGTGAGAGTGTTATCTGGCGGCTATCTCCAGTCCGGAACTCGGTGTTTCCTAATCGAATGCCGTGAGGGATTGCTTCGATCGGGAGTTCTTCCCTCCAGGCGGTAATCATCGCTTCTTGGATCGTGATGGAGTCCCCGTCGTCGGAAACCAGTTCTTTGTCTGGATCAAGACCGCCGCTCGCCGGGTCATAGAGGAACGCGTCAGCCCCGACGACATCATAGATCCCAAGCTCCCTTACAAGTCCGTTCCAGCGTCCCTCGATCGTCTCCTCGTCTTGGTCGTTCAGCAGCGCGATCAGATCTTGAATTAAGTCCGAGGTGAACTCCTTATTGAGCAGTCCCGCTTCTTCCAGCGCCTCGATATCGGGACTGGCAACCAGTTTCCGAACGCGATTTGTTATCTGCAGGGCCCGTTCTTGGCCTACTTCGTACTCCCGGTGCATCTTTGTTGCCATCGCACCTGCCCAATCACTCGCCCCCATAGAGAGGGCAAGCAGCCCGAGAACTATCATAGTAAGGTATATTTCGGCGCTGCTGGCATCTCAGTTCACTCGATTCGTTTACGGTCAAGATACGCGAATTGCTGGTCGAACTCGTCAATCTTCTTCTGATGATTTTCGCCGAAGGCCATCCGAAGGTCTGCTTTCGCGCGTTCAACGGAGCTCCGCTTGAACACAGCAAACATACCGCTGCCGGCGTTGAAGAACGGTTGTCTACGCTGAAGTCCGTTCCTGAATACGAGGCCGGTGACTGGCGAACAATCGCTCGAGAGCTTCAAGGTTTGGAGTACAAGATCGGCATTGACGATGTGTTAGATGCGTTCGCCTTAGCGCTCACTGCGTGTGCGCCTCACGATGAGTTCCAGCAGTTGCCATCGGATCCACCGGAAGATACGCGTGGATTACCGATGCAAATGGTGTACCGAAGCGAAACGCAGTTACGCTGAGAACTTAGCCTGTAGCTCTGCGTGAGACACGACGCGACTGGCCCGAAATCAGCGATCCATCTCAGGGGGTTTACTCATGTCGCTGTTAGCGGTCTCGATAGTCTCCTCAATGCTCTGCATCACCTGAGCCACAACCGGTGTCCGATCGGTCGTGGACACGGTCTTGCTCTGTTGATCGTAGTCGATGATCCCGTGCTCTGCAAGCACTGGGAGGTGCGTGTGATGGAGTCCGATCGCGGCTTTACGTCGAGTTGTCTGACCGACTGCGGTGGACTCTACACCGGCTTCGATCGCTGCGACTTGACGAGCGAGATCACGTGCGTGGACGGTCACTTCGTCGTTGGATTCCTCTCGTTGAACCTCGGAGAGGACGTCGAGGACAATGCGACGGCGTTCGGATTTGAGGACCTCCAAGAGATCGTCGAGTTCGTTACTCATGACTGCCCTCCGATGACCAAGTGTCGATAGTCGGTTGTGGGATCGATCTTGTGGATGGTTCGAGCTGCCGCACACTGCGGTGGGCGGATTGTCCGTCTTCGTTGAAGCCAAGAGGTTGCTCGTTGCCTGTCGGTCGGACAGAGTTATCACTCTTGACCTGCGTAGGGTTGATTGCTGTCATTGGTAGGCAGCGCGGCGTTCCGGCGTCCTACCGCCGGGCCCGTTTCGGGACGACCGCGCTATCTCTGGATGTGAGACTAATCATAAAAAGCGCTTGTATTTCTGAGTGCTAACTATACAACCATGGAAATTACCCATCGGGTTTCCAGAAGCTAGCACTGTTAAATCGGGTAAATCAGATCGACTGCGTAGGGTTCTTTGAATCATCCAATGCAGTTGGTTTGCTATCTGTTTTCCTTAGCTGCCGTATTTCATCAGGTTGAGTAGTTCTAAAGTATCAGTGTCGAAATAACTATTAATACTCTATGCCGTGAGAAATGCTACTCAGACTTCGCCCCTACTGCGGTTTTTGTTCGATTTAACAGTACCTCTTCGGCTATTACATAGGAGTCTAGACGTTTCAGAGAAAGAATTATGCGTGATTATTTTTACTATGTTTACGAATCGTTCGGGCTTTGATCTCAGCCCTCAAGCTTCTTGTAGGTCGCTCCGAGATCGTTTCAACTGAGCGATTACTGCGAGAGTTTCTGTAGCACTTCGTCGATAGTGTTGTATCGATTGTCAACGACGCGATGACTACTCTGGGGATAGGAACTGTACCCGAGTATCGTTTCGATTTCTTTGACTGGTTTTCTTATCGGTTGGAAATCGGTAACAGTGTATGCGAGTGTCGCAACTGAAGTTCTAAAGAAGGTCTCCGCCTGTGCTTCGGTTAGTCGATGTTTCTCACCGACCCTACCTACGCCAACGTACAATTGTTCATCATCGGCAATTCCTCGCTTGACCTTGTAGAACAGTAGGCCGTCACCTGGTTTCATCGTGTCATAGAGCTTCTGCCCCTTCTCATTGCTTTTTTGCGCCCAAAGTCGAGCGCCCTGTTGGGTAGAGAAATTGGCTTTGTCGAAGAGTGTATCAGTGGGTGGAGATGCGAGTAATTGTCCGTAATTCGGTTCGTCTACCGTGATTCTGAATAGGTCTTGTGTCATGGTGAATTAAGTTAGTTTTTAATTTCCAGATCATCTCGTGATTTGGATTGTTCTCTCGCTTTCTTTTTCCATTCGAATAATGGTAGAACAGATCCGACATCAGACTCGTTACCACTCGTCATAATCCATTCAGAACGTAATATTCTCTTTCTTAACTTAGTACCACAGGAGTTGCATTTGAAGAACTTTATAAATAAAATCGAGTTGAGTGTTACTGCAGCACTCTTTCCGCAGGTTGGGCAGGAACCGAAGATATCAGTTGCTTGTGTCCGACTATGCATCCTACCTCGAATTCTGTATCGTTTGAACTCTTGAATAGTTCCTGCAGTTGTCGGCTCTATTTTTTCAGTATTTTCGACACGAACTAATTCGAGATTTTGCCGTGCACCATCCTGTGTGATTCTCTCATCGTACATTGCTCCACATGAAGAGCACTGGAGAACTTTAGCTTCCTCTTTGGCAGTTATTTGTTCCCATCGAACTGTGAGATTTGCTTCAGTACAGTTGGGGCATCCCCCATAGAACTCGTTCAGTTCCTCATCAGCTGATTTATACATTCGACTCCAGAACCCTTTCTGAGGCCGGTGAGTCGTTGCTCCCATCCAACTGTGCCGTTTACCGTGACAGTCCTTGCAAAGCGTTGTGAGATTCTTGAGTTTGTGACTCCCTCCCTTGCTTTTCGGGACAATATGATGAGCATGAAGCTCACTATCACCCCTGGAACCGCCTTTTTCCCCGCAGTCTTGACACGTGTAGTTGTCCCTTTGATATATCTTCTTTCGCCGTTGGTTCCAGTCACTGGGATAACCAGCACCCATTAGAACTCACCCTCTTGTTTTGGGTCATCCTCACACCACGGGCAACTTCGATCATCCCTGGACGGTTTGTATTCTAAGTTGCACGTATCACATACGACGAGGTGATCAGCGGTATATGAGGTATACTCACTGCACAACACCGTTATTATTTCATCATTTTTCACCACTAGAATTGTTCTACTTGGTGGATGGAGCTTGGAAGTCCCACTATAGGAGATTCCACCAACGTGGTAGCCATGCAGCCATGCCTCAGTGAGACTGTGTGCGGTTCCGCGCTGAAGCCATCTGAGCTTCGCATGGTCTGTACCTGTCGGTAGATGAGCCCAATCTTCGGGCTGAATGTCACGCCCAAGATCATCGGTTCCCTCCCGGATTGTATTCGGTACAGACATCGACACTCTAATTATCTTCCTCGAGTTTTTGTTTCGCAGAGGAGACCCGTCCATTAATTGCCTGCCGGCTAACACCTCTTATTTCAGCCCAGTCTGACTGAGTCATTTGCGAGAGACCCCTAGATGACTCTTCCATCATCCAGTAGTCTATTGTGTCCGCACTCGATCCAAGATGATCTGTTAAGGATATAAGTTCTGCACGAGCAACTAGCCGCCCAATATCGACTGGAGAGATATTATCGATTCCTTCCTCACCATGGTTAAGGAACGTGTCGATTACTTGTCTTTCCGACCCCTCATTGATGATAGAACCTTCAATAACGCACATACCATTCGCCTGATATTCAACATCAATTTTTGACCGTACATTTTCAGCAATATGTTGTTCTACGGTTATTGCTCTTGCAGCCTCCCATGGTTCGGCTTCGGTTCCCGTCTGCGGGTTTGTGATTTGTGGAGTACCATACTCCCTCAATACACTGGTCATTTCTTCCAATTTTTCCCTATAGCGATCGTCCTCCTCAAGAATCAGATGTCCCTCCTCGTCTGTTGGACACCCAAATGAAGCAGGAACACTTCCAACGTCGAATAACTCTACAGTGATCTCCCCTATTTCACGAATAGCCCTCAATTGCCTTTGAATCGAACCCATATATTGACGTTATATTTCTAATATATAAGTCTTGCTGTATAACAGTAAATAATATATTTACACCTCAGGTTGAGGTATTGCTGAGATTGTGCGATAGACGAGACACAAGAGCTACCGACCTCGAAACCACTCGTGTTGACACCAGAGGTAACTGATGTTCGTTCTCGCATTCGATCGTGACTGGACAGTCGATGTGAACCCGCCGCCAGACCGATCGGCCGTCCCACTTGATTGGGTAACGTTCTGGGCGCACGACATTGAACACGAAGTGTGGGCGATTGGAAACCAGCAACTCGTCTACGAGGCTGGTATCCCGGGTGTTATCGAAGCTGTTGACCGGTATTACGGTGATCTCGACATCATCGGTGAACAAGATGAGTCCGGTGAGTACGATTTTTGGCCGTCACGGGAACGACGACTCGAACTACTGGCAGAACTTTTCCCCGACGCACGCAAACACATCGTTATCGGTGATAGCGACTGCAGCCACGTCGACGGGTGGGAGCAGTACACCGCCTGGGAATTCCGTGAGGCAGTCACGACAGGTTCGCTGAGCGCGTTTTTCCACCCGCCATCTATTGACTCCGACACAATCAGCGATACGAGTTCAGATCACGTCGAAACGATCCGCCAGCAACTCCGAACCGCCAGCGAAGCCCAAATCACCGTCAGCGGCAGTGAAGAAGACGCGTTCCGAACCGCGTCGTGGAAAAAACCGCGTCCAACCGCACTTCCGGTCGACGCACCAGCAACACTCGACTTTACTACAACCGCTGGCGACACACGGCGCATCCAACTTCCAGACATCACTGATGTCACTGTCCTCGAGGAGCAACCTGAGTCCGAGCGCGAACACGAAGACAACTCCAAACCCACAGCCGACATCGAACTGCCGGACACCGGACTGATGCTGCGACGCGTCGAGCGGGCCACGTACCTGACAACCGCTCAACGAGTCGAATTCACGATCGATGTCCTCAAAACTGCCACGAAACTCTCCGCTCTCCCGAAAAAACTGATGGGCGAGTTCAACCGCGCTATCGACGATGTCCCCGACGGCACGTCTCCCGTGGATAAGGCATCGTCCTACGCCGCACGACACCCCTCACACCTGCAAAACCACGTCAGCGATCTGAGCCGCCTTACTGGTGTCACCGATACTGGGGCGAGCAGACACGCAACCTGGTGCCTGATGGAACTCGCCGAGAAAACACCAGAACCTGTGATCGACGCCGTCCCAGCACTCACGACCGCACTCACAACCGACGACGAACCCACACGTACGTACGCAACGTATGCACTCACCTGCATCTCGAACCAATACCCGGAAGAACTCTTACCTGCGCTCGATACGCTGATCAACCAGCTTGACAACGAGAACCAAACGATTCGAACCAACACGCACTCTGCCGTCGGTCATATCGTCAACGGCTACCCTGATACAGCGGTCGCACATACCGACTCGATCGCAACACTCCTCGAAAGCGACACAAAGCGAGTTCGAAACAACGCCACGGGATTACTCGCAGATATCGCCCAAGAACATCCAGATCGTATCATTGAGTACGCTGACGACCTCGCAGCACGACTCACCGATCCAAACATCCAGGCCCGAATCAACGCCTCGATCGCACTTCTCCGAGCTGGAGAAGCGAATCCAGAGGCCGTCCGGAACCACCACCGGCAACTCGAAAAAGCACTCGACGATTCCAGCCCTGAAATGCGAGCAAACGCCTGTGTACTCGTTACGAATACTGACGCTCCAGTTTCAATAGAGATACTCCAAGAGCTTCGTGCAAACGATCCTGACGAGACTGTGAGAGATCACGCGGCGATGGCAATCAGAAGACGAGACAACAGTCCATAACAGCATTTCACCTCAATAGCACTCAGGAAAAGGTGTCAAAACCGGCGATCGGATCATCATCGGCTCGTCGGTTCCATCTTTCAAAAACGAGAAAAAGGGGTCTTGGAACAACGTATCGGAACGGCCTATCGGGATGTCGCTCACGCGCTATTGTGGAATGAGTTCCCAGAACACCGGACGGATCTCACGAACGTATTGTGTGGTGTAGATTTTTTGTGAGGGCGCGATAGCGCTGTGAAAGTTCCGACCGTTAGTAGTTTATCTCCCTGGGATAAGCTATGAATAGCAATGAACGACGAGACACTGACTTCGTCCCCGAGGTGTTTGTATTATCTCGTCTCGTCTACCGATTCAGTCATTTCCCAAAGTAAAACAGTGACTGATCGGCTTGACGAGATACCCGGTATCCAGGCAGAGGTGACGATCACGGACCTGATTTCTGACTCGCCATATGACTCGGTTCTTCGATCTGCAAAGGTGGGGTCTCGATACGGGAAGCCATTACTCGATCTCTATCTTGATGAGATTCGAACACGGCTGGAACGTGTCGATGAGGCCGCCCTAGCAGATGAGTTAGAGGCGCAGTTCAGTAGGAATGGAGCTGATCCGTATCAAGCCGGACTCACGGCTGATGTGTTGACTATTGGAATCGACGTCAAGTCGAAGCTTGAACAGACGATTGAGACGCCGGAGCAGCTTTCGTTTAACAGTGATGACCTTGCGGCAGCTGCTGGCTTCGCCGCTGAGCAAGAGAATATCCAATCAAACGAATGTTGTGGTGCAGTCCTCGTCCAAGTCAACGAACCGCTATCGGAACTGGTTGATCGTCATTCTACGGGCGGGTTATCCAATGTTGTACAGCAGCTTTTGTTGGCAGGTCTTGATGTTTACTTTGTTGGGTCGCGTGGAGGGTCAGATGAACTTGAGATCATCCGTAACCAGTTTCGACGTATTGGGTCTTTTTCAGTAGAAGAAGAGACACAAGTTGAGTTTGACACCTCAGAGGGAACGAAGTCGTTTGTGGAACAATGGTATGAAAGTCTGTCATTCGATGTAGCAGACGGGCGTGTCAGAGAGTCAGTAATCCGTCCGGCAAGTGTCGTAGCTTACGATCTACCAGAGCGAAAAGCGCGTCGTCATTTCTTTAGAGCGATCGTTGATGGCCTACAAATCGCATACGCAGAGCAAAAGTCCGATGCAGAGGAGTTCGCTCAGCTATGGTCGGATCGGATTACGCCTCACCCAGAGTATGATCAATACCGGTCTCAGCGGAGCGATTTCCCAATCGTCACACTCGCACGTGAAGATGGTCGGCAACGCGAGTTCCGGTTTACATACCGGGGTCCAAACACGAAACCGCATATCGATGGTGTTCCAGTTCGGTCAGAGGAGATTGAGGAAGCCTTTATTGATCTCCTTGAACGGTACTTGGACGCCTCTGTAGTAGATGATGAACAGTGGAACGGTCTTCTAGATGGTATCCGGACAGGCATTGGGGAACAACTTGACTTGGATGCTGAATCTCTTGCGGAAAATGCTCTCCTGCGACGAGCTCGGATTCGGACTCAGATTTCTCCAGCTCTAAGTCCCGTCCAACACTCGAAACAGAACATCCGATCCTTGGAAGAAGAGAAGAACGCAGAGTGGTACCGTGATCACTGGCGGACAATTCTCTCTGATTACAAAATCACGACGACAACCGGCACAAACATAATCAAGAAGAAACAAGAACTGACCACCGAACTTAATCCGGAATCAACAGCTGACACGGCGCTCTATTACAAACTTCAACGGGATATCGAAAACGCGTGGGAGTACTACTGCTCGAATTTGAAAGAACAAATTCGAGTCAGTTTACCGGATGAACTCGCTGTCGATATTGAGCAACAAGAGAAGGATGCTCGAACGGATATTCGCGTTGCCGTGCATCCACCTGATGCAGGCAACGTAACTACGACCGTATCGATTTACCTGCCGTTTAGCGATGTCCGGGTTGATGAAGAGCGAGTGACGCGAGCTACCGTTCCGACTGTCGTTGCGCGAATATTAGAAATGTTTGAGGGGGTTCTTTACTCCCGAGCCGATGGAGATGAGATTGGCGCTGAAGAGTTACTACTGGAGATAATCCGGCTCTATTGTAACGTAGCAGAGGTGGAAAAGGGAGATTTAGTCTACTTCGAAGAGATCGTCACATTTGCACAATCGTTACCAGACATTGCTGAGCGATTCCAAGAACCGAATCAAGATATTGAGGAAAGCATGTACCAGAAACTCGGTAGCAGGCAGGTAATGGATTCGCTCCGTGAGGCTCACGTCCGGTTCCACCGCAAGGGCAGTGACGACAGACGAAGTGTCAAAGTTAGAGGTGACCAATACATTGCGATGGAATTACGTGACGGGGCACCATAATTTCAGAATGTGTCACAATCTCCATTCTCCATCGATCCGGATACCGCGATACCGATACTAACGAGGTTACAACAAGGGGTTCCTCCTGAACCGGAGAGTATCCAGTACATCCGTGTTGGACGAAAAGACGAAGAACGCCGTCTCTGCGATAAGCCCATAGAGGGGCTACAGAGTCTTAAACGGGGCAGCGGTCAAATCTACTTCGTTCTCGGTGACTTCGGGTACGGGAAGTCGTTTTTCATCAACCTTCTTTCACAGCGGGCTACTGACATGAATATGGTGCGGTCCCGTTTCGACCTTCAGGATATCCAAGATATCGCTGATAAGACAGATTTGTATACTAATATCGTTCGAAATATACGGTATCCAGATGAGCGAGGAGAGGGACTGGTACCGCTTTTCCGGAGATTCTGTGAAGAAGTAGACCGTAGTGATTTTGACCGTATTGCGACCGAGCGCGGATTCTATGGGCACCCGATCTATAATATGCTCTCGAATTTGCTTGAGGCATGGGAGAAAGGACAACTGCGCGTTGAAAAAGATGAGGTGACACTTGATCAAAGTCAGGTACTCACTGCTGTTACTAGCTATCTTCAAGGTGAGGATGTTCCTTTAGAGGGACTTCACGCTATCGGCAAGGTTGGGTTTGATCATATTTCGAAGGAAGACGAGTACGAATACCTCCAGCATATTCGCTCTCTGGTATTAGAACTGGGATATGATGGGGTAGTAGTGCTGTTAGACGAAGCCGCAGAGCAACTTGAATGGTCCCCTGATTCTGGGACGACCCAACGGTTGATCGATCTTTACAATAAGTGCTTTCAGCAAGGCAAATTTGATCATATGATGTTCGTCTTTGTTGGTAACCAGGATAAGTGGGACACGCTAATTGATGAGACAGGACATCAAGCTCTCTCTGACCGATATCGAGCGAAAAAGGTAGTTCTCGGAGAACTTACTGAAGAGGACTATGTGGACCTAGTTGAACGTGTCGCCCATCTTGTTACGGTCGCCCATGACCGTTCGGTCTCGCTGACGGAGACGGAAGCACGCGAAATTGTAACTAATGCTGCAAGTGAGTACGGGGGCGTTAGCGAACTTAGCCCCCGCCGATTACTCCTTTTCCCAAGGCGAAAAGAGAACGATACAACTCTTGTTGATCTAATCAGTGACAAGTAGGGCTATCAGCCGACAGGTTTTTCTATTTTAGCTGAGGTTTCAGAGTATAATGGCGGTACATGATTGCTCTACTTGTGACCGGTCAATAGTCAGTACTGCGATTTACTGTCCCCACTGTCTCATAATGCGGATTGAGTCCGATACTTCTTGGTTTCCCGTGACGACAGAAGGGAGTGATAACTCATTGCTTCAGCATGAACTAGTCCCCGAGCATCGGATTCTACCCGAAAAACGTACAAAACAACTGCTCAAGGAATATGATATTGAACGTACAGACTTACCACGGATTAAGGATACAGACCCTGCGATTGAACATCTTACTTGCGGACCGGGTGATGTAATTGAAGTCATCAGGGATAGTCGAACAACAGATACTGCGAAGAACTATCGATTAGTCACCGGTAACAGTGGGGCCTTGAACTCTGGGGGAACATCACACGAGGAATGGCGTAATCCTGCTGATACAGCTGATGACCTTTATACAGCTACTGAAGAGCTCACAGAAGACAAAGCACTCCACATTTTGGAGAACATCAGAGCACATGTTCCACCAAGTCGTCCAGGAGCGTGTGAAGCGATTGCCGTCAATAGAGACGACGAGATCACGGACGCAACTACAAGAGTAAGAGAGGGGGCACCATATACGTTCATTCAGGGCGAACTCGGCTATGGAAAGTCGTTCTTTCTCCAGTGGGTCCGCGATCGAATGTTTCCAACAACTGCGATCAGTTTCGTTGACTTGGACGACGAAATTACATTTACGAACGACGCCTTGATTGTCGAAGCGTTCTGGAAGAATCTTGAGACTCCCCGTTCAAATGTGAACGACCAGTATGCAAACGGGCTTGACGAAGTCTGGGATACGTTCTTGCGTCAGGTCGCAAACCTATGTGCTAACTACTATGAGGGGCAAGGCTACGATCTTCGGAAAGACCGGGTTGCTAGGAGTTTGAGTCAAGCGGTAAGAGATATCCTTCGATCCAACGGGGTTGAATCAGAGATCGCAGACCAGCTTTCAAATGTCGCGGGAAGCTACTTCGACACTTCCGTCAAGAGTTTAAGTCAAGTACTTGAAGACGACCTCCAGATTGATGATCCGATGAACCTCATCTCGCTTATGGCTACACTTGTACATCTCAACGGATATCACGTGCTATTGGCCGTTGACGAACTTGAGAAGTCTGATAGGACAGAGGAGCATTTTAAAGCGATTGATAAGTTCATAGAGAGACTGCCTCAGGGGGTCTCTTTATTCGTGACAGGAACACCTGAGCTTGTAACTGGCGGTCAGGAAGGGAACGGTATGAAAGAGACATATCAATCATTCCACAAACGCACGATCAACAACCGGATCACACTTGAGCAACCATCCAGAGAGGAGTTGATAGCAATCGTCAAACGGGTGAACTACTTAGAGACAGAATTAGTCGAGAGCAATGCTGTACGAGAATATTCTGATGCAACTGAAAATTTGGGCGGGGTAGAGGAAGCAGTTGAGACGTTCCTTTCCGAAACTGCACCTTCTTTCC
The DNA here is from genome assembly GCF_000383975.1 of Natronorubrum tibetense GA33. NCBI lineage: Archaea > Methanobacteriati > Methanobacteriota > Halobacteria > Halobacteriales > Natrialbaceae > Natronorubrum > Natronorubrum tibetense. The sequence continues at coordinate 3,350,310 of NZ_KB913017.1, forward strand.
GCGCTTTCCTGACTCATCTAGAAGAAAATAGTTAGTGAGTTAGATCATAATCTGCAATTTGATTTCCGTACTATCGTAGCTTCTAGTAGTCTTTTCAGGTCCTGACATTTTCTCATTATTCAACCTAGTTTCCGACCAAGAGAGATGGCCCTGAGCGCATACTCTGAAGACCCGTACTGATACTTCCATCGGCTTAAAGTCAGATTTTAAATGGGGAGATACGAAGAGTCAACTTGGCTCTAGCAGCATTTCATTCCGATAATAGACGCACATTGACACGTCGAGTTAGGAAAACTACTCGTGGTTCTCATGACTGGCCAGGGGTCGGAGATGTAATGGGATCCCACTATCCATCAATCAAAATTACTATACTCTTAGCTAACGCGTTTTATGACGTGCGTATCTCCTTTCACCATGCCAACCCCGACGCCGGGAACGAGTCCTTCCTACTCCGGTTCAACGGGGAAGCCGATGAGACACCATGCATCCTTGTTGACGCAGGTGACGGCGTGGACCTTGATGCGCTCCTTCAGCAGACCGACCAGCTCGCCGCTATCTGCCTCACGCATGCTCACCTCGACCACTACGCCGAGCTCACTGCTGCCCATCGTGATGATGCACCTATCGTTACGTCACCAGCAACCGCAGCGGTCCTTGACGATGTCCTTGACATCGCTGGGGTGGAGTACAATGTCGAGACGACAGATGCCGTCGCCGACGCCATAACGCCAGTTGACGATTGGATCGATGTTGCTCCCGGGATCGACGTCCATCCAGTTCCCGCAGGACATATCCCAGGTGCGGTTGGCTTCCTCGTACGTGCGACCGATGGCGACCAAAGCCACCATATCTTGGCGACCGGCGACTTCACACGCCGCCGTGTTGGGGGGTTCCCCGGGTTCGATGCTGAGGGATTCGTCGATATTGACGTTCTCTTCTTAACGGCGGCTACTTACGATGACTTCGAGAGGGGACTCACTGGTGCGCTCGGGACGGCGCTTGAACATGCTCACGGTGGGGCACCGACCCTTGTTACGACCAGCGGAATCGTCGGCGTCCATATCGCCTACCTACTATCGTCACTCGCCGCTGAGTACGACCTTCGGGTGCCGATACGGGTTGTCGGCCACGTTGCGAAACTCTACGAGGCGCTTGACTACGATCGTCCGGGTGTTGAGACGATCCCGCACTTCCAGAACACCGACGAGTGTCTCGAACCGGGGGCAATCGTAATCGCTGGTCCGGAAATTCCGAGCGAACGGAGCAGTGGCCGGTTGTTCGGTGTCCTCAGGGAGAACCCCAATGCTTGTGTCGTCCAGATTGTTGGATCTGGTGAGGAGCCACTCTCCGAGGCCACGTGTACGATCCACGACTACGAACTCAGTAATCATCCCTCGCGCGAGACGCTCATTGATATCCACGACACACTTGACCCAACCCAAACGGTCATCACTCATCGTCACGGTGGCGCACAGGGCGCGTTCAACGATCTATCGAGTGTGGTGTGGGGGGCCGGTGATACGGACGAGTACACGCTGTTCGACGGTCGCCGCTGGAAACTCCCGCCCTGGATGCCTGGGAGGAACGTCTCCCAAACCCATAGCCGAAGCCTCCAGCAGATCGCTGGCGCCGATCTTCTCGCCGAGTTCTCGGTCCCGGCGCTTGATCGCTCCGCCGAACCTAATCTAGAAGCAGAGGGCCTTGACGAGGATCGGATTGCAACGCTCCTCCACCAGAATCAAGATGGGGGGACGAGCCTTGACGCCCCAGAGGGGAACAACAAGCAACCAGCTGAACAACCGGATTCGCGGACAGATTCCACGACCATGGCTACGGACAACACCGATTCGACTGGCAGCAGTGACTCGACTACCGATGCGAAGCCACCAACAGGACTGATACGGACGGCCGGTGCCGATCTTGATGTTGGACTCGATCCCGCCTTACAAGCGGCGCTCAGTGATGGCTCGCTCGCAACAGAGGATCTTACTGCCGCGCTCACCGCACAGAAGCGTCTCGTTGGACAGGACACCGAAAGTAACGATGAGAACGAGGAGCGGGACGAGGGCGATTCAGCAACCGCTCCTGAGAACGGTGGGGCCAAGGCAGAAGACACTGACGAAGAGTTCGTCGAATTCAATGGTGAGGACGGAGACGGACCTGAGACTGCCTCTGAAGACGGGGCTACAGAAGTCCTCGCCGATGGTGCGGCAGAAGGCGTGTACACGACGGAGGAGCCAACGGACGAAACATCGTCCACCGAGCCGCCAGAGACAACGAATAGCGAGGTTTCAGAGCCGGATACCAATACGTCGCTACCTCCTGGGTCCGAACTCCATGCGGCGGAAACGAAGGCGGCAATTGTACTTGATCTGAACCCGGTCGCAGTGACCCTAGCCGAGCGAGCAGTTGAGGAGATGGGCGATGACTCGGACCCAGTTGATGCAGCGATCGTAGCAGCTGTCGATCAGTATATCGCTGCGCTTCTAGCCGGAGAGGCGTCTGGCTGTAAAGACGAACGGTTTACTGTCAGTTTCGACGGCAGCCGAGCCGTTGAACGAGCACTCACCACCGTCGTCGATGAACACAAGCAGTTCGAGTCTCCGACAGACTTGGTGACCAACGGGCTTGCATCGCTTCTCGGTAGCGATTCGAGTGGTGTACGAGAGGTTTCTGGTCTGGGCGTCTATCGCCAACACCTCAATGCGATTGCGGCTAACGAAGCGTACGTGTTCAATGAGGTTGCGGAGATTGTCGAAGCTGCCATCGCCTGGACAACTGTGACTGTCACCGAGTAATAGCTCAGTGGTTCTGTATCGATTGGGATCGCTTGTCCGATAAGCCACTGAAGTTGAGAGAGCCCGATGACGTTCTGTGAATCACTCAGAGGTTGATCCTTCGACACACAATAGATGATACTTTGTGAAGTACTGATACACGTTCGAGATTTCGACGGTTGCGCTCCCAGGAATCTTGTACCGGGTCAGTTCGGACAGGAGGGAGGGGGATTTCGGTTATCGGCCACGCTCTGAACCAGACTGAGTAACCCCGATTCCTTTCGAGGAAGAAAGAAGGGGAAACGGCCTTTCCGCTTATCCTATCTCTTCTTCCCTTTGTTACGTAGACCCCGACTCCAATACAAGACAACATCATCAGCCAGATTTTATATTGGTTCGGCAGGCCTTGAACTACTCTGCTGCTCCCTCTACCTGCAGCAACTGACCCTCCTCCAACCTCAGAAGACTCGCAGACTTCTTCACCAGATAATCCTTGAAGTCTCTGACATTCTCAGGTGTCCAATCATCATACTCCTCGACCACACGACGAGTCAAATCAAAATTCGTAGCCGCACGGTCTTCAGCCACCGATGCTAAGGTACTGTCACTCCCCATGTAGTGAGCCGCCTTCGTTGGGAAGGGCTTCTGCTGAACCGTCTCGTGAACCTCCTGTTCCAAGGGGATCAAATTACCTAGACTATGTCTCAACTTAGCGGCCTCTTCAGCAGAGAAGTTCTCCCTCCAATACTGCTCGTTCTCCATTGCAGTAGTGAATTTCTTGGGTAGAATGTGCTCACGGTGCAGTTCCTGGCCAGGCTCAATCTCACTGGTCTTCATATCTGGAGTGAACCGGTACTCGATAGCGAGAAGAAGCGGTCGATGCCAGCTAGCTTCGTAAACGTCAGAGTCCAGATTGTTCTGCACCTTCTGAGCGATGTTTTTGCTGCTACGATCATCCTCGATGTACTCCCAGACCTCATCGAGACTTCCACCGTCCTTAATCAGGCTCAGAAGGTCGTAAGACGGGTTCTTGATTTTTGCGCTGGTGTGGCCTCCAACCCAATAGGAGTAGTACATAGCGACCAGGGCATCCACCAACCCCTCGTAATCCTCAAACCCTTGCTTCTTTGCTGTGGTGAGCAAGGTCTTCCAGTACTGAGTGTGCTTTAGATTAGAGAGCATGTACATCTCCCGCGACTGATCATTTTCTACACTCAGGAACTCCTCCGCGTACCTATCGATGTCCCTGGCCAATTCCACGACAGATGTCTCGCCGTGCAGCGTTGAGTCAAACTCATCCTTCAACTCCTCGTAGATTGACGATTCTGCCCGTGTTTCCTGAATATAGAGTCGGTAGCTGGATAGCAGGTTGTCTAACCGACTGTAGTTGTCCTCGAACTTGCTGGAGAGTTTCTTCCAGGACTCCGTCACCGTCTTTCGCTGTTCATCGTTCGAGGTGAGGCTGAGAAGGTAGCTCTTGGTCAGGTCGGAGACAGTGAGGTCCTTTCCTCGCGTATTCGCCGTCTGAAATAGCCGGATAGCATACGAAAGATCCGATGTCTCAATCTGTATGATCTCAACCTCTAGTTCGACAAAGTCGTAGAAGTTCCTCAACTCCTCTGGATCCTCAAACTTGTCCTCCAAGGCGTTCTTGGTGTACTTTGCTGCGTCCGTGTAGTTGTTGTCTTCACTCAGGTCGACACCGGATAGGATCGTGGTCTCAAACTCGTCCTGATGCTTCTCACCTGTCCGTAGCCTGTACGTTGAGTCGTCACCTGAAGAGTCCTCCAACCGGCGTTCTATTGTACCCATTTGAGACGCCAACTCTTCACTGAAAAAGTCACGAAGGACAGCATAGAAGATTATCAACGTAGTGATACGCTGCTGACCGTCTAAGATATCCAGTCTTTTCTCACCGTTGTCAACCAGAATCACCGTCCCCAAAAAGTACGAATCATCACCATTCTTCTCCGCGTTCCAGGCCTCGAAAAGGTCATCCCAGAGCTGGTCGATATGTCTTTTCTCCCAGCTGTACGGTCGCTGGTACTCCGGAATCTTGTACAGGGTCTTCCTGCCCTCGAAAAGATCACAAATATCCGCTGGTTCTGCGTCGAACTGGCTAGCCATGAGAAACAGTCGAAGTAACTTCAAATAAAATCTATGCTATAGGTGTCATTTGGCCTCTCGGAAATAATTTCGAACCTTCTGTAGCGTGGCGGACCCGATCTATGAGTATTAGGGCCTCCTGCGTGGGCAGGAACGGGTATGTGCAAACAACGCCCTGCCGAAGGCAGGAGGATTGAAGACCCTGATCAGTTGGGAGCAATAGAGTTTCGCCCGGAGCCGCTCGACAATCGTGTCAAGCGGAGACTCAAGGCTATTTGGGTGACACGATCTGCCCACACAGCAAAGCGGAAGCACTCCAGGCGCTCGATAGTTCCAGCCGAATCTGGGGCCGTCGCTGTAACTCGAAAGCTGCCTACACTCGTTCGATGCCGTTCTACAATTCGGAACTCGCTCCCGACGAGTCCCTCATCACATTCATCCTGTACGCCGATACGTTGCTCAGATCGGCACTGTCTAGTTTAGCACCTCCTCGGCTAGTGTTCAGTCATTCAGCGCTTTATTCGGCCGATCGTGGTTGTAATGGTGTCTAAAGCGCCTGAGCCAGCATCGTGCGATATAGATTGACTAGGTGTTCTAACGTCTCCTCGTCGGTGCAGCGGTTTGTCGTCGATTCCGTCTTCTGGTAATGGCTGCGGTATCGTCGATCAAATTACAAAAGTTCACAAGCAGCAATCGACAAGAACCGGCAGATGAAGAATCGACCCGACATTGGGGAGACAGTCGAATGGTTACGGGGTCGAGGCTATTACGGGGGACAGATCACGCATCAACTGGTTGAGAAGGGACAAGCTGCGGAGACGGCTGATATCGACGTTTCTGACCCGGTATCGGTCGCACTTCGACAGTCCGGAATCTCGAGTCTGTATTCTCACCAGGTTGAGGCAATTGGGGCTGTCCAGTCTGGTGAAAACGTGGTTGTCGCAACGCCAACGGCTTCTGGCAAAACCCTCACATACGTCGTTCCCGGTCTCGAGCGAGCGATCGAAAACACAGGGAAGACACTCTATATCGCACCGTACCGCGCACTCATCAATGATCAAGCGGACACGTTCGAAGCGTTCGATACTGAGTTAGGGCTTGGTGCTTCGATCGATATAGGTGTTCAAACAGGAGAAACATCGAGAACGGTTCGGCAGGAAATCAAGGGTTCTCAGCCGGATGTACTTCTGACGACGATCGATCAACTCCATCTTAGTCTCCTCCCATATGCCCACGGGAAGAATCATTGGCGGTGGTTATTCCAGCAGTTGGATACCGTAGTCATCGACGAGGTCCACATGTATCGTGGGGTCTTCGGAAGTCATGCCTCGTTGATTTTTCGACGGCTCAATCGGTTGTGTGACCATTATGATGCGTCTCCACAGTACATCTGTTGTTCGGCAACGATCGGGAATCCCGTCGAGCATGCAGCAACTGTCACTGGCCAGGACGAAACCACGTTCAGACTTGTTGATGACGATGGGAGTGCATCGGGCGATCGCCACTGGCTGTTCTGGAACCCACCGCTCAAGCAAGATGGCGACGAAGACCGATCGATTACGGATCCGGCTGTCGACGCAGATGGTACTGTCCGTGCTGGGCATGATGAACATCCACCTGAGCAGATCGCAGCCGCTATTGATACCGCTCCGAGTTCGACAATCGACTCACAAGCGGAGCCAGACGGGTCATCGGAGCCCGCCGATGAGATTACCCTCCCATCCCATCAGGAGGTGGTCGGTGGGGAACGGCAATCGAATCACGTCGAATCCGTGCGGCTGTTCTGCGATCTCGTGACCAGGGGCTATCAAACGCTCGTTTTCACTGCTGCTAGACAGGGGACGGAACAGTATGTTGACTGGTCGGACAAAATGCTGCGTGACCGAGGCCAGCATGACCTCGCGGACAGCGTTCACGCCTATCATGCAGCACTCAATACGGACCGCCGCCTCCAACTTGAAGAGGAGCTTCGCAGCGGCGATGCTCGTGGCGTTTGGAGTACGAACGCGCTTGAGCTCGGGATTGATATCGGGACTCTCGACGTCGTCTTGCTCGATGGCTATCCGGGAACGTCGATGAGTACATTCCAACGAGCCGGGCGAGCTGGGCGTGGTGAGGACGCCTGCCTCGTTGTTCTCGTCGGGGCAGACGATCCACTGGACCAGTATACGATCCGAGAGCCCGAGGAATTGTTTGAGAGTGGTGCTGAACAGGCTGCTGTCAACCCGACTAATGATGCGATTCGCCCGGATCACGTTGTTTGTGCGGCAAGTGACCATTTCTTGTCGCCAGATGACGAGGACTATTTCGGCCCCGATCTGCCTAGTGTTGTCACGGACGCGGAAGCCAATGACCGCCTTCGCCGTGTAGAGAGTGGCGATCGGATTCAATGGCGTGCCACGGATTCAGATGTTCAGTGGAATACAAATATTCGAGCGATCGATGACCGCGAAATCGATCTCATTGACCGGAACCGGGACGAGCAGTTGGCATCGCTTGAGTTTGGAGCTGCGGTGCGGGATGCACATCCGGACGCGATTTATCGCCATCAGAAACAGACCTATCGAGTTGTGGAGTTAGATCTTGAATCCGATCAGGCGTTGCTCGAAACGACGTCTACAGCAGAGTACACACGTGCTCTTCGAGAGAAGTCCGTGACTATTGAGGATACGTACCGCCAGTCATCCGTTGAGACGCATGAAATGGACGCTCAAGCGACGTTAGGAAAACTCACAGTAGAGGATACGGTCACGGGATATTTGCTGTACAGCAACCCCAGTGACGACACTCCACGGGAGTGTGAGTTTGAAGAGCCGTTGGAGTCACGAGCTATCGAAACTACAGGAGTGTTCATCACCGTCCCCGGCGACGTTGAGGCGATGATTCTCGACCAGGTAGAGTCACAAGATGAGTATCTCAGTGCGCTCCACGCGATCGAACATGCCCTGATATCGCTGTTTCCCATGGAGGTGCTATGTGATCGAGGCGATATCGGCGGCCTTTCAACTGTCAGTCATGGGCAAACGACTAATGGGACCATCTTCATTCACGATGGCCATCCCGGTGGAGCCGGGCTGACGCGACAGGCATTCAATCAACTTGACGTACTGTTAGAAAAGACGTTCAAACTACTTCAGGACTGTAGCTGCCGGGATGGGTGCCCATCCTGTATTCATTCACCCCACTGCGGGAATGCGAATCGGAGTCTTAACAAACAGCTTGCACTGCAGTTGTTGTCGGAGTTGAAATAGGTGAACTACTTTACTCGCTCGCTTACTCGTTCGCGGCTGACACCGCTTGATGCTTGAGGGGAGAAATTCCTGTTTTCACGATGCGCTTTCAGATGCAGGTGTATCCACAGGGAGCGCAGTCTTCACGGGATTTGGTTGCAGCCGTACTCAAGCGGTATTCCTTGATAGGGTCACGGGGTGTGTCCGGAATTGCTGTCAATAGAATCTAACTGCTAGAAGAGTCTCTGTATCTGGGATATCAGCGATAATCCAACCCGCTCGTCACGAGTTCGCTCAACGGAACATATCACGAAGAACTATCAGCCTCTCAACCTGATCACCGGATTTATATCAATAGCTTCGTAGTTGCTTATCAGATGGCATCAATAGAGGTTCTGTGTACAGCGGATATTCATATCGGACGCCGTCCGAGCCGACTTCCCGACAGATTCGATCCGGCCGACTTTTCTCCCCGGACGATCTGGGCTGATATCGCGGAAGCAGCTGTTACTCGGGGAGTGGACGCGGTCGTCGTTGCGGGTGACCTCGTTGACCGCGAAAACAAGTACGCCGAGGCGTTCGGTGCCGTTGAGTCCGTGGCGGCCACGCTCGCGGAGGCTGGTATTCCCCTCGTCGCTGTCGCTGGTAACCACGACGCCGGCGCTCTTCCGGACTTGGCCGAGGCAATCGATAATCTTCAGTTGCTTGGCCGGAACGGTTCGTGGGAGCGAACAGGCCTCACCGATGACGACGGAGATCCGTGCCTCCACGTCGACGGGTGGTCATTCCCGAGCCGGTACCACCACGAGAGTCCCTTAGCTACCTACGATTTGGCTAACGAGGGCATTCCACGTCTTGGCGTCGTCCACGCAGACGTGAGTGATGAGGACCGGTACGCACCGGTTGCTGTGGATGACTTGGCGACAAGTGGGCACGTAGCATGGGTGCTTGGCCACCTCCACGTCCCGGGCCTACGCCACGACAACCCACCAGTCCTCTATCCGGGATCACTACAGCCGCTGGACCCAAGCGAGACCGGCGGTCACGGTGCGTGGTTGGTTTCGGTCGAGACTGATGGTACAGTTGACACGGAGCCGCTCGGGTCGGCAACACTGCAGTACAGGGAGGCTGTTGTCTCAACGACCTCCGAACAAGGGTTCCATGATGTCGTCGACACTATACACGAGCGGTTACGTGAGACGGTCACGGAGTGTAGTCCTGAAACCGAACTCTTAGCCGTCGATGTGACGATCGAGGGTCGAACAGACGCACATACCGACTTACGCGGCCGAAGCGGGGAACTCGAACAGATCGAGCTTACGGACGGCGGGACGACAGTACAGGTCGCCGACGTGACTGTCGACGCGAAACCCCCGATCGATCTCACTGATCGCGCCGGCGATGATGATCCGATCGGGTACTTGGCCGGGCTTTTGCGCGCACTCGAGGGTGACGAACCGCTCGAACCCTATCAGGATGTCATTGAGACTGCGCACATGAATATCCGGGAGACGCACGACTCAAATGCCTATCGGGAACTCAAGAGCCATGATGAGACGTATTCCCGCCCGACAGAAGCCGAAACGAAAGACGTACTCCGCCAACAGGCTCGGCAACTCATCGACGCATTCGTTGAGCAACAGGGGGTGACGGCGGATGAGTGAGCCAGTCCCAACTGACCGCGACCAGTCCGACACCGACGGTGACACAGCGGATGAGCGGGAGACGCCCGTTGCTATTAACGCCGTTACGCTCGAGCGTGCACCGGGGTTCGAGACGGCTGGTTTCACAGTTGAGGACTTTTCCCCAGGTGTCAATGTTGTGTACGGTGCGAATGCGGCTGGCAAAACGACGCTTTCGGAGGCGATCCGATGGTCGCTATGGCCCGAGGAGGCACCGTCCTCGGCGACTGTTCGGGCTGAACTCACCTACGATGGGGAGTCGCGGCGGATCGAACTGCATGGTGGCGTTGGTGAGCATGTCCGCGACGGCGCACCAGCTGATCCGATCCCGGTGCCGTCGCTGAATGGTGGCCGCCGGTATGCGCTCTCGCTGCACGACATGCTGCAGGAGGAAACGGACGATGGCGAGTTCGCAAACGTCATCCAGCGGGAGTCAACTGGCGGGTTCAATATCGATGCAGTCCGGGAAGAATTCGATCTCGCTGACGGGGCCAGTCCATCTACACGAGGAATTAGTGCTACACAAGAGGCGGAGACAGCCATCGAACAAGTCGAGAAACTGCGACGGGATACACCTGATCTCGAAGCGGAACGGGCACGCCTCGCCCAACTCGAAGAGGACCTTGCCGCTGCTGCCGCCGCAAGAGAGCGAGTCGATCTGCTTGAGACGGCCATTGAGTACACGAAGGCAGAAGACGACTACGACCAGAAAATCGCGGAGTTAGAGTCATTCCCTGACGAACTGTCGGCGTTCGACGGCGATGAAGTGGAACAGCTCGACGACCTCGACGAACAGATAGAGAAACAGAAGCGGGAGGAACAGGAAGCGGCCTTGAAACACCGCTCAGCTGCTGAAAAGCTGGCAGACACGGAACTGCCCGAAGATGGCGTCGACGATGAGGTGCTCCAAGTCCTCCGAGGGCATCGGGACGACCTCGCTGACGCTGAAGACGATTGTGACCGTTTCGAACGAGAAGTAGCCGATGCAAAAGCTGAGCGCAACGAGATTCAGGCGAAGATTCCGCTCAATCTCGACAATGAGACACTCCGCGAGGTCAACACGGGCGACCTTGCTGAACTCCGATCGTTCGTCAGCAAGGTAGCTGAAGTCGAGGGGAAAAAGCAGGTCGAAGCTGCCATCGACGAGTGGTTCAGCGATGACTCGGATAATCGGTCGGATCGTGAAACCCTCGAAAGCGGGCGGAATGCACTTGAGAACTGGCTCGCAGCCCCACCAGAACACGCCACTAACAACCAGCGTGGTCAAGGACTCGTCGCAGCGGCCGTCACGGCCGGGGTTCTCACAGCACTCTCAGGGCTCGTGCTTGCGTTCACGGTCAATCCGGCTGGCGGCGTGCTGACGCTCCTTGGTCTTGGGCTCGCTGGATACGCGGCGTTCACCGCGAGGAGTGATGATGGTAGTACGGACACTGCTAGGACGACTCATGCAGAAACGTTCCGGCAGACCGGGCTAGAGGAGCCGGCAACTTGGGAAACCGATGCCGTCAGAGACCGGTTAACCGACCTTCGCAAGCGACTGAGTGGTATCGAAGTCGGCGAGCAGGAGATACAGAAGCGGGACGAACTCCACGCACAGTTTGACATCGATGATCTCAAGGATGAACTGAGGACGGCCCGAGAGCGACTTCGGGAGCGGTTCGACACTGAGGTCGACGACGACATTGAGCTGGCGGTGACAGTCGAACGTGTCGAGCGCTGGCAGGCTGCCGACGAGACCGTCGCCGGGAAACAGGCGGCATTGCAGGAAGCTAAAGACCAAGTCGAGATGTACCGGAAGCGGTTCTGCGCGACGATCGAAACCTACACGACTGACACATACACCTACGCGGTCGAGACGAGTGCCGAGGCTACGGCCGCGGTCGACAGTCTCGAACAGCGGCAGCGCGACTACGAGGATGCGACGCAGCGCCTCGTAGAGGTCGAGGGGAGTGTCGCTACGGCCCGTAAAGAACTCGAACGATACAGATCGGAACGGGAATTACTGTTCACCGAGCGTGACTTGGAGCCCGGTGACAGCGATCACCTCTCGGCGCTGTGTGATCAACACTCGGAGTACGAAGCTACCGTTGACGCAAAGCACACAACCGAGACCACTCTTGAGAACCGGCGTGAGGACCTTCGTGACCACGAGATCTACGACGAGACCATCGAAGAGCGAGACAGAGAGGACTTGGAAAAAGAATTAACGGAGAAACAGAAGGTTGCAGACCAACACGACGATCTCTTACAGGAGAAAACAACCCTGGGGAAAGAAATCGAGGACGCGAAAGCGTCGACGGAGATCGCTGATGCTGTCCAAGAACGGGACGAAGCCTTGGCGGCCCTCGAAGACACGCTCGAAGCGGACGTCGCTGACGCGGTGACGGATACGCTCCTTGAGTTCGTCGAAGAAGAGACGATTAGCAGCAACCAGGAGCCGGTCTTTCAGCGGGCAGACGACCTGCTGCGTCGGATTACTGACGGACAGTTCGAACTGAGACTCGATGACGGTACGTTCAGGGCGTACGATACGGGTGAACAGCGACGGGTTGACCTGAACGACTTATCGAGTGGGACGCGAGTGCAGGTTCTGTTAGCGGTCCGGGTCGCTTTCGTCGAACACAGAGAGCAGGAGACCGCACCCCCGTTGTTGCTTGACGAGACGCTGGCACCGTTCGACGACCAACGGGCCGAGACAGTCCTTGAGACCGTGATCGATTTGGCCCGAGAGGGGCGACAGGTGTTCTACTTCACGGCCCGGCATGACGAACGCACGCGTTGGGAGAACCGCCTCGAGGAGTCAGATATTGAGTACAGTCTCCAGCAACTGACGGCAGGCGACGGGCACGACCCGATCGCGGAGCCGCCGACACTCGAAACACTTGGTGCAATCGACGTGCCAGCTCCGGACGGCAACGATCATCGGACGTACCGTGAACGCCTGGGCGTCCCGACGTTTGATCCACGACAAGGAGCTGCCGCAGCTCCGCTCTGGTACGTGACTGAGGACCCGGAGCAACTATACCGACTCCGTGCTGCTGGCATCGAGCGCTGGGGACATCTCCGATCGTTGTTGGAAGTTGGTGCCGTTGATGGTCTCCTATCGGAACCGTCCCGAGAACAGGTCCGACAGCACGGTGTGGCACTTGAAGCGTTCGTTGAGGCGTATACTGTTGGGCGCGGGAAGGCGGTTGACCGCGATGTGTTAGAAGCCAGCGGTGCTGTCAGCGATAATTTCATCGACGAGGTGAGTTCCTTGGCGGACCGTGTCGACGGCGATCCAGAAGAGATTCTTGATCGGTTGCCTGATGTCCCTCACTTCTATCAGGATAAAATCGAGGAACTCCGAGAATACCTCCGTGAAGAGGACTACCTTGATCCGCGCCCGACGCGGCCGGACGAACAGATCCGGTCAGCGGTGGTCGATACCTATTGTCAGCACGGACTCGAACCAACCACAGCAGCAACGGCCGCAGACAGACTCCTTGATCGGATTTCAGCAACCCCTGGTTCGGGCGAAGAAACGGGCTGAAATCGGGTTCGATTTGGGAATTAAGCGCACGCTTGGCGACGCCGTGCGAGCGCGAAACTGGTACCGAGAGTTCCGTGAAATCGTCCTGATGTGTGGTTTCTACAACATCAAGCGTGCTGTGAGCTAGGCGAATCAAACGCTATATGGTGATTTACCACAGGCAAAATTAGCTGCGGAGTATTGTCAATATTATATGTAGTGAATTTGTTTGATGTGCAGCTATATAATCGGGAAGAATAATCACCGTTATAATGACCAATGGACCGACTTCTCCTTCAGTGGAACTCGATGACGGGACCGTGATCACACGAACCGATGTCATTGAAGGATTCAAGAATACCAAAGACGAGCCGCCGTATGAGAGTCATAGTAAACGCGTCTACGTAGATGGCAAGGGGAAAGGGGTAAAAGATGTCTTCCGTAATTTGCCTGGAATTTCAGATGATGCAAATCTCCATACCCACAGAATTGAGGATCTCTTTGAAACGCTGGGATTCGAAACCGGAACGGATGATGGCTCTACCGATTTGTCCATAACCGGTGATATTGGTCAGGTATGGCACTTCGGCTTCAATGACGGTTGGTGGGAACTATTTAAAGAGAACAAGTGTGTGAGTATCGGCTTCTCTGGTGCCAATACTGATCTCTCTGAGTTAACCGATGTAGATGCGATTGTAAGCAATAGCGGGCTTGAAGACGATTCTAACCATCCTCGAAATCCAGCAGAGCAGTTACGAAAGTTCGCACACGATGTGCAGATCGGCGACATACTCGTTATCAAAGATGGGCAGCGATTCGAAGACGGCGATTCGTGGGCAGGTGGGGCTGAGATTCCGGCTATTGGTGTCGTTACTGGCGAGTATCAATATTCTCAAGCAGAAGACTGGTATAATAGTCTGCCAGCCGAAATTGCGGCAACGGAGAATCATCACCATCGACGAGTGGACTGGGTTATCGATTTAGAATCTAGTGAAGAAGGCAGGTTCCAACCAAATGCACTCATCCAACAGTGGACGATTGATGACATTGACTACGAGAATATAAAGCGGCAACTCCTTGATGCGCGTGGATTTGAAGCAGAATTTGAGGAGCTTGAACAGCGATCTGCAGCGCTCGTCGAACGTAGATCCGAGCAAATCGATAGTCGGAGATTCGATGATGTGATTGAGTTTGGGGGGATTGATGCACTTATTGATCGTTTCGTTGATGTCTGGCGTGCAGGTGGATACGAGGAGGATGCTGAGTCACCAGTTGGGTGGGAGACGTGGAAATGGGATTATCAGAAACACCTCCAAGAGGAATTTTTGAGCAACCACGAAATAACGAACCTCTCGCCGGATGATGTCGAGGAGTTGACCGAGGTGCTCGATGAAAAAGTGAGTCTCAACACCCGAGTCCCAGTGTACATGTTGGGTGGAGGTGCGAATGGTGGTATTGCGTGGCGTGACTTTAAGGAGATTTCACGTGAGGATCCGGGAGAGGCTGCTAAGACGCTCTCATTCTTTTTCGATACGACGGAAGATATTGAGGAACGGCTCGAAGCATTCCGTGAGTTCTATTCGGAGATCGATACCGGTCCTGGATCGTTGCTAGCGTTGGCGGCGTGTCTGCTCATGTTCGTTCATCCGGCCCAGTACATCCATTATAAGTGGACGCAGATGCGGGAGTTCTTCGCGGAGTTCTCAGAGTACACAGTGAGCCAGGGATTCGATTCGGACCAGTATCGGGAATTGAATCAGGCGTGTGAACGGTTACGGGAGCGACTTGAGGGCCGAGTGGAGGAGCCATCGATGCTGCACGTTCAGTCGATGATCTGGAGTTGGGGGGACCTTATGTCCGAGACGGATGTGAAGGCGGAAGAGTTTCGGGAGGCAGCTCCTGACGACGTTGCGTTCTACTGGGTAAACCAGACGCATACCGAAGAGCTCGAAAAGGAGTATTTACGATCCCAGGACACGAAGTGGCAGCGGGATTTGACGGTGTTGGAGCCGGGTGATGTGGTGTTTCATTACACCGATCAGGCACTCCAGGCGGTATCGACGGTGGTAAATAAGCCGTATCGAGACGAGTACGAGGGTGGACAGCAATATTTTGTTGAGCTCAGCACGGAGTGGTTCGACACGCCAGTCCCGCGGGACACGGTCACCGAAGTGCTACAGAAGCCGGAGATCCGCCAGGAGCAGTCACGATACCCGATCGATAAGAACGGGGGTGTTATTCAGGCGTATCTTTGTCACTTAACGCCCGCTGCAGGTGCGTTTTTGCTAGATGTTGCCGACGCGTCGATTCCGGATCGTGGGGAGAGAAGAGATGATGGAGAGAAACGCTATTTCTGGGTGAATGCGGCGAACACGGGCTGGCACGAGGAGGGTGGGGAGGCGTTCTATGCGCTAGAGAGCTCCGATGGAACAGAACGGCGGAATCAAGAGGCGTACGAGCAGGCGCGTTCCGGGGATGAGGGGCTCGTGTATCGAGTTTCGACGGCGAAGCAGGTTATCGGGCGAGTACGTGTAGTTGAGGGACTGCACGAGGAAGTCCCGGAGGGTCGTGACGAAACAGCCGAGGGAATTACGTTTCAATGGGAGGAGTCGTTAGATGGGGCGCAGTGGTGCGATGTGATGTCGGATCCAGAACTGACCGATAGCAAACTCGTTACATCGGATAACAGCTACTACATCACCGAGCTGGACAAGCGAGAATATAACCGGATCCTTGAGTTAGGGGAGATCACCAGGTTCGAAAAGTACGAGGAAGAACTCACTGTTCCCGCGTCGGAGATTACTGTCGAACAAGGCAATCTCCATTTCCAACGAAGAGAGTGGGAACGGCTACAATCCCGAATTGAGAAGGCGCTGATGAACGGGAACCACGTGCTGTTGTTCGGGCCGCCGGGGACGGGGAAGACGAAGCTGGCGCGGCAGATCTGCGAAGCGACTGTGGGGGCCAAGAATTACGAGCTCGTGACAGCGTCGGCAGACTGGTCAACGTTCGATACGGTCGGCGGGTATCAGACAACGACACAGAACACGCTGGAATTCGAACCCGGTGTCGTGTTGGATCGGTTCCAGCGTAACGAGGACGGGATGCCAGCGAATGAATGGTTGGTTATCGACGAACTCAACCGAGCAGATATCGATAAGGCGTTTGGCTCGATGTTCTCGGCGTTGACCGGCGAGAGCGTCACACTCCCATTCGACGGGTCTGACGGTTCGCCAATCCAAATCCTTGACGCGTCCCGGAGCCATGAAGAAGTCAAGGCGAACCGGTTCTACATCCCGGAGGACTGGCGGATGCTGGCGACGATAAACACACTGGACAAAACTTCGCTGTACGAGATGAGTTACGCGTTTATGCGGCGCTGGGCGTTTGTCCCCGTTGGAATCCCTAATCTTCCTGACCGTGAGGATGGCGATGATTCTGAACTCGAATCACTCGTCGCGGACTATGTTGCAGTCTGGGCGGCAAACGGTGAAGTGCCGGAAGCAGACCATCACTACGAGACAGTCGGGCGTATCTGGCGAGCGGTTAACGAACAGAGAGCTATCGGGCCAGCTATCGTGGAGGACATTTATGAACACGTTGCAGCTGCTTCCTCAATGGAGACGGCGGATTACGTTTCGCCGATTATCATGTACGTGTTCCCGCAATTGGAGGGTCTGCGGCGAAACGAGTTAGAGCAGCTGATCGGGGCGCTTGAAGTGATTGTTGACGATGAAACTGGTGAGTTGTGGACAGTCGCACGTGATTTCTTCCAGGTTGATCTGCAGCCGGGCGGGGGAGAGTGACTGAAAATGGCGAAGACGACTGAAGAGGCGTTGTTAGGAGAGATTGCCGACGATTTCCAGACGTATCTCCGGAAAGGAGTTCGGTTCGATCGAGTCATCGGGTCGGCGTACGCGGATCTAGATATCGATGACATCGAAACGCTGCTTCGGATTCACTTCGTCCTGACCGATACTGAAGACGACAGCTCGGAAGTCGGTGTCCTGGATTTTATGCGGGAGTTAGAAGACCGAATTCGGCAGATGAAGACGACAACCGCTCCTGAGTCGTTCCAGTACCGCGGTGAGATCCGCGGACAGATCGACTGGCAGGGAACGGTGAAGACACGAGCGCGCGCTGGACGGCTGGATGAACCGATGTTTGTGTGTACGCAGCCTGAAGAGCACTACAATATCGACGAGAATCTCGTGCTGAAACAGTTACTGACGATTATTCACGATATCGTTATGGACGACCTTGCGTACGCGGTAGACAACCCGGAGGGATATGACTGGCTGAACGAATGGGTGATGCCGCATACAGGTGGAAGTGGTCGGGGCGTGGAGTCAGCAGCGGAGATGCTTGACCGGATTTACGAGCAGAACATCTATCTGCAGCGGATCAACGCCGCTGAGGCAGATATCACAGACAGAACCATCGAGTCAGTCAAGCGCTCGCGCTCGCAGTTCTATCAGGATGCAGCAATACTTCTAGATCGGTACCGTCAATTGATGAACCACGAGTTGGACAGTACCGAAGCACGCGATATATTGAATCACACACTCATCGCGCCGGCGAACACGGACACGCTGTTCGAACTGTACTGGGTGTTCCGCGTCCTCGATGCGTTCGAGAACGTCAAGTATCGGGTGTTAACTGACAGTCGGGATAGTCCGTCGACGATCGCTACGTGGGAGCAGGACGGGTCACGGTTCGTCCTGTCCCATGATGCGACCGGTGAAGGTCTGTCATTCAGCGAGTCAATCGGTTCTGAAGACATCGAGCCTGACGGGTACTTGTACCGCATGAACGAGGTGCTCTCCCGATGGCAAACGATCTCTGAGGATCTGCTTGGCCGTGGTGGCAGTGATTCACTGTGGGGTGGCCGTCCTGATATTGTCCTGGAGCGATATCGGGAGACAGAGACTGGTGAGGAGGAACTTGAACAACTGTTCCTTGGGGAAGTGAAGTACACGCAGAATACCGACTACGTCGCAACCGGGCTCCGAGAACTATTGGAGTACATGGCGTTTGTCAAACGGTCGGCGACTGACGAGTACGTTGAATCCGCAGACAACCTCCTGAAGTCAGTCGATGTCAAGGGGCTGTTGTTCGTCGACGAGTTATCCCGCGAGACACCCACTAACCGCGACGAAGACGTGAAAATCATTCAGTACCCGGAATCACCGGGATCGGTATTGTAAGCCGGAACGACGCGGGCTTCGAACTCAGTTTTGTTTGGGCCTCATGGTGATCTGGCTGCCGTAGACCTCTGCGACGGCGTCGGTATAGATATTGTCAAGGATGGTGATCAATTCTGGATTCTCGACGACTAGGTCAGAGAACCCTCGCTCGAGTGCAGTGACATAGGCCGCGAAGAAGTCCTCGTGTTCGTCGGGGAGGATGTTGTACTTTGCCGATATCATATTCCGTTTATTACCGGTGAGACTGGCAGTTTCCGGCAGCGCTGCTTCGATAGCATCGGCTCGCGCATCGAAGTGCTCAGACACAGCATCTATGAACGATTGATCGTTGGCTCCCATGTTCCGGAAGTAGAGCGTAAGCGTGTTGTCTCGGAGTGCATGCTCACGGTCGTTTTCGAGGCGATGGTGGAACCCGATTCGGGCGTCGTTTCGATCATCCGGCCGGCCGTGGAGAATGTCTGTGAGGTCATCGGTGTGTCGCCACCAGCCGTGTTTGAATATCATCCCCCAATCGGAACTCGTTGAGCGGAACCACCAGTCCCCGACAGCGTCGTTCGCACACTCGAACAGTACGTGGTAGTCGCTCTCCGAGCGGATCGATCCTTGATCGGCGGTTACGAGACGATCAGAAAGATGAGAGGGCCAGTTATGAGAGAACGTCTCCCACTGGTTCTCGAATGTAGCCGTCACGTCAGCGATGGCCTCGTAGTGGTCGAGATACAGTTCGATCTTCTCGTCAACGTTGTCGGTGGGGTCTGACATACCTGTGATTGATCGAATATCGTCAGCGAATTCGTGGAGCTGTACGACTGTTCGTTGTGGGTATCGTGGTGCGTTATCGACGATAAAGTCGGTCAGGACGGTTTCGACGAAGGCTGTCCACGTCCAGTTATTGAATTCTGGGTCGTTCGCGTCTGGTCGGTCCTCTTGATGCAGATAGAGATAGTATGCACCAGACTCGTAGTCGTCCTTCGGAACACCGTCGATGTGTGTAACATCCTGTCGGTAGAACTCCGTCTGAGTGTCTTCAGCAGAGAATTTGAGTTCGACCAGAAGGAACCATTCGTTGGGGACTTGAACTGCCAGGTCGACGAATCCTGACGACACTGTTTCTCCGTCGACTTGCTCAGTGAGCCGTACTTGATCGTCGACGACGACATCCGAGAGATCGTGGATATCCTCCTCGAATCCACACGTATCGGGTAGGCCATTGAGAAATGCGCGGAGAAATTCCGAGTTCATCCGGTGTGGCTGCTCCGGGTCGAGGAAGTATGCGAAGAGCCGGTTGATGTACACCTCGGCCTTCCGTTGCGTTCCTAACGAGTATTCGATCACGTCCATCAGTGATCGAGGCGTCTCGGGAACCGCGGTGAGTTGCTCCCACCGGCGTGTAAGCGTCTTCAATTCCCGCCGCAAGTCATCTGTCTCAGTCATACCATCATCTCCGAATAACTCAGCGCGGGAGTATAGACGCTTTGGCGACAAACTTCGAGGCTGGAACGAATACATCTTCTAAGAGGGCCATGGGGGAACGACTCGGAGCACGGAACAGGCCGCCGACATAGACGGTAAAGGATTTCTCAGCAGATCAGTAAGAACAACCAGAAGGGGAGATAGCAGATACTGGTCTCGTCTTTCTCGATGACCAGGGATTCGTCCTTTCTGACTTCCTTTGGCAAGCTGTCGGTAACGATGAACCGGTACGGTGCCTGATAGTCTAACTCCTGTAGCTCCTCGCTGCCGGATTCGGTGTGCTGGCCGGATTCGGGATCGAATTCTTCGGCGATTGTTTCGGCGTTGCCAGTGTGTGGGTGGTAGGAGAGGATGAAGGGGAGGACGTGTCCCTTGTGGTGGAGGATGTAATCGACTAGCCCAGAGTCTGTCTCTGTGTATTCGACATCGTATGCATCGACTTGATATGCTAATCGTTTGGCGTGGTCGAAGGCGACGGTGCGAGCGAGTTTGTATTCGAATTCGTGGTTGAGTGTGTCTTCCTGTTCATACGCCTCGAAGCCGTGGTGTTCCTGTCGTTGGGAGAGGAGGACGAGGTGGCGTGGGTTGCGGAGGTACAAGCGTGTGCGGCGGTAGCGGCGCAGAGAGTAGTCGTGGGATTCAGTGACGGCGATGCCTTCATCGAGGACATCGAGGTAGTTGTCGACGGTCCGCCTGTCGACGCCGACTTGGTCGCTGAGATCAGTGTACTGGAGTTCTTCACCGGCGTTGGTGGCGGCGATGGAACTGAGTCGGTGGAGGTTTTCAGGTTGTTGGATGGACCGGTACTTGGCGAGTTCTTTGTAGAGGAAAAGGAGGAAGTGAGATTTTGAGAGGTCGTTCCGGATCGAAGCGTCGTCTGTTTGGTGGAGTGTGCCGCCTGTTCTGAGGTATGCGCGCGCTGCGTCGTGGAGGTTATTTCGTTCGTCCTCATCAAAAATTTCGAAGCAGAGTTCCGAGAGTGTCTCAACAGCTGTGTCGAGACTGGTCTCTGAATTCGTTCCGGAAAGCCCAGTCCGAATTGTTTTGATCGGTGATGGGCCGTCTAAGTCGGGTGATTGGAATTGTTCGAGTCGCGTTCGGAATGCCTCATTGAATTCGACACCTAGTCCTTCGCCGGTTTGGACGGTATCGATGAATTTCATCGGGAGGATAGGCCATGGACCTTCGAATTCATCGACGGTGTCGGCGGTTTCGACGGTGGAGTGGTTGACCTGTGCGCGGACGTTGCCGGTTAGGAATACGTACGTATTTTCGTCGATGAGATCGAGTAACTCTGCTTTGCGGTTCTCATCGAAGTCAAGGGCTTGGACGTCGTCGAGAAGGATGAATTTCTGTCCTTGGCGGGGTGCGACGTGCGTCTGGAAGTAGTCGATGACTTGGTTGAGGCGTTTGATGTCGTTACCTGGGCGCTCCAGCTGATACAGAGAATCTTCTAAGGGGAGATAGAGGATTTGTCTGGGGGAGAGTGCGGAGGTGAGTTCAAGGTCTTGGTTTTGCCGTGGGAATTCAGTTGTGTCGAGGAGAGCTGCGACGAGTTGGTGGAGAAGGGTTGTCTTGCCGATCCCGGTTTGTCCGTGGATTGCGTAGACGAGACTCTCGACATCGTCAGTATAGTGGATGTTTGTTCTCTTGAGGACCCGGTGGAAATCAGAGCGAGGGGTAAGGTCTGTGGCGTGTGATAGTTCTGGGGAAGTGCCGTCACTCCACCACTGGTTGTGGTGTTCGGCGTCGTCAATGAACTCTTCTGCGCTCCCTGTCCCGATCATAGGGGTGATTATTCTAGGCTAGTACAAATATTCGTGCATCCTGATGTCCCTATCTCGACCCTATTAGAAACTCTCTGTTCGCCGTGGTATGTGTGGGAGATTTATGACCTCGTCGTTGTCCGGTGCTATCTTCGCAGCGTCCCCAAACCGTTTGTAGAGAGGTTATTGTATTGGAATTGCCCTAAAGCTCACTTTCCGTGTTTTAGATGTGCCTAGTGGAAACCTATTTATTATGGGGGTTCGTTGGCCGGTGTAATGGCAGTGAAGACCGACATTGAGGATGGGAAACAGATCGATATCTCACTGCGCGTCACAGGGACTGACGAGTGGGATCACGACGCCATCGCTCGGAAAGTCCAGTTGGAGGACGTCGAAGGGACGCCAGTGGAGCTGACCGTATTCCACAATAATGAGATCGCGGATTTCGAGTGGGATGACGAGCGCTGGTACGTACTGGAGAACGTGGTCGGGAACGAGTATCGCGGTGAGATGCAACTCAACCCGGGATATGACCTGATCGTCACCCCGCTCGACGAGCCACCTGCTGCAGCCGAGAACGGCGGGGCGGAGAACACATCGGCTACGCAGTCCTCCGAGAGTGGTGATAGTGGATCTTCAACGGAGGCAGATCAAAGCGCTGAGTCGGAGTCCGCTCGAGAGAGTGAGGTGACGAGCGAACCACGGCCAACGGCAGATGGTGGCGGTGAACTGTTACACCAACAGCCGTTGTCGGAAGGGAACTATCTGCTGCAGTTCGAACTCGGGGACCTACCGGAACTCACCGTCCACGAATATGAACTCCGCGCAACCGGGAGCGGCGGGATCAACCCAGACGACTTCACGAACGGGATTGAGGGGTTCACAGCGAAAGCGGCGAACTACTACCAGTCACGGATCAACAGCCCAGTCACAACAGCTGATGCGTCCCGGCGGCGTATCTACGCAACCGAGAAACTCCACGGTAAAATTTCGATTCACGGGTACACGGTCAAGCCGGTACATCAGGGCGAGACGACGCTAGAAGCGCGTTCGTACACGGACGACGGACCGCTCCAAGAGTTCGTCAAGCAAGACGTGAAACGAGCTGTTGCTGGCCGCTTCGAGGTGTCAGGTATTGATTCGATTATCGAGCCCACCCCGCAGCGAACCGCGAACAGTGGATTGTTCGAAGCCTATCGAAAGTACAAGTGTCGGATTCGCGTCGATGCTGACGGGACTGTGATTTGCGGTGTGAACGTCGCATATCACTTGGAATCGACGTTCTCCGCCGCCGACTGGGTACAACGCGGACACGACATTGCCGAGGTGACCGTCGAACACGACACGGACCTGTACGACAGTGCTCGCACGGCAACGGTCAAGGAGGTCATCGATATGGACTACGACGATGTGCTGGACGGACCGGGCGTTCCGATGTCGGAGTACCACGAGCAGCACGTCGAGCAGGACGTCATCAACTCAATGCAGGCCGGTGACCCAATCATCGCTGATCTGCAGTACGGGAGCGACGAGGACTCGATCTTCCCGCAGCTCTTGGAATACTGTAAGGTCATCCCGACGTTCGACCAGTTGGGCAGTGTCGATGACACGTTCCTGGATGTCATCCATAATGAGAGCCGGATGGAACCTGAGGAACGATTCAGTGTCGTCACATCGTTCGTAGACCTACTCGGCCCGACACCGTACTTTAGCTTCGACCCCGTCCCGCAACCCACGAACGCAGGATACCGGGAGCACAAGACACCAAACACCCCGAACCTGCGGTTCGGCGATGGGAAGACAGGGTTCTATGGGGCCGGTGGGCTGGAACGGAAGGGATATGGCATA
This sequence comes from Natronorubrum tibetense GA33, assembly GCF_000383975.1. Lineage (NCBI taxonomy): Archaea > Methanobacteriati > Methanobacteriota > Halobacteria > Halobacteriales > Natrialbaceae > Natronorubrum > Natronorubrum tibetense. Next base: position 3,373,910 of record NZ_KB913017.1, read on the forward strand.
TACAAAGCTCCTGAATCGTTCGATATCATCGCGCTGTACCCGGAAGATGAAGAAGACGACGCACGGCCGTACGTACTCTCGCTGCTCAACAAGCTCGCAGACTACGATGCGGGTCCAACGGTATTCGATCAGGAGACCTACGAACTCGGCTCGGAGTTCCACTACTCTCAGCATGCGCAGAAAGCGAGTGACTACGATGCGGCGCTGATCGTCGTGCCGGATGCAGACAAGGCTGCGGCAGCCGACTACGACGACCCGTATCCCGAGTTTAAGCGTCGACTCGGACAACTCGGAGTCCCGAGTCAGATGATCTCTGTCGACAATCTCGGCAACGACAACTACCGCGGGAACATCTGCTCGTCCCTCATTGGGAAAGCGGGTGGTGTGCCGTGGCGTATCGACGACGTCCCTGGAGACGTTGACGCGTTCGTCGGGCTTGACGTGACCTACGACCATGCGACCAAGCAACACCTCGGCGCGGCTGCGAACGTCATCATGGCCGACGGAACGATCCTCGCGTCGGAGGCCGTCACGAAGCAGGCGGGTGAGACGTTCGATGAGGATGACGTTGCGAACGTCATCAAACACGTCTTGGAAATTTTCGCCGAAGAGGAAGGCCGGCCACCACGGCACGTAGTCATTCATCGTGACGGGAAGTTCTATCTTGATGTCGAGAACCTCGTCAAGCGTCTCGACAAAGCCCGCGATCTCATCCAACGGTTCGACCTTGTCGAGATCCGGAAATCCGGGAATCCCCGCATCGCCGCATACGACGAATCGGAATCGCGGTTCGATATCGCAGACAAAGGGATTGCCTTCCACGTCCACAACGGCGACCACTCCTACCTGACCACGACCGGCGGAAGGGAGGGCAGCCCGGGCACGCCGCGGCCGTTGCAGATCGTGAAACGCCACGGGTCGACAGATCTTGACACGCTCGCGGAGCAAACTTACTGGCTGTCGGAAGCACACGTCGGTTCGCTGAGCCGGTCCACCCGGCTCCCCATCACCACGTACTACGCCGACAAGTGCGCCGACTTCGCCATGAAGGGCTACCTCACCAAAGGCAGCGTCATCCGCGGCGTCCCGTACATCTGACCCTGCACCGTAACAGCCCGCGCAACCACCCACGTACCCGTCAACACACCGGTGACCCTCGCATGACCAAGACAGGATTCGAAGCAACAGTCGAGTTCGACGACGGCAGCACCGCCGAACTAGAGATGGCTGCCGACAAATCATGGGATAGCTTCCTGAACTACTTCGGGGACGCCCAGCACGTCTACTGCGTCACGTACAGTCAGTCCCCCGCGTTCATCTACAAGATTTTTCAGAACCAAGACCTCGAAGTGGACTCGCTAGAGGTCATCGTCGGGGACAACCAGCACGACGACTACCGACGCTCGCTAAAAAACACGAACAACGCAAAGAAAATCGCCGCGCAACTAGAATCACTTCGGCGGGACGGCGACCTTCTTATCCACACCGTCGATTCCGCACGCGTCCTACTTCACACGAAACTCTACATTGTCGAGAACCAGGACGGGTCACGTACTCTCATCTGTGGGTCCGCGAATCTCTCCAAGCAGGCCTGGCAGGGGAGCAAGCAAACCAACGTCAACATCGCCTGGCGTACCGATGGAGGCACGCCCGTCGACGAGTGGTTCGAACGGCTCTACGCGTTCCACAAGGACTACGCGACGCCGTTCATGGAGGATCTGACCGAGGAGATCGAGGACGCCGAAACCGCAGAAGAGGAGGCGAAGATCTACGATATCTGGCTGGGTGGCGACGAGTTCAGTGACGACCCGGTCGCCGAGCTGAACGCACGGCTCGACGAAGCAGTTGACGACGACCAGGTCAATACGTACAACGTCGTCACCGACGCCGAAGAAGCAGAGAAAGCTGTGTTCGCCGCTGAAGATACGGACACGGATCCGACCGAAATCAGCCCGGACAAGCGCGTCCGTCTCTCCCCACAGGGACTCGAAGACGCTATCTCGAATCTGGACGACACGCTGTCTGCCAATAACATCCGGATCAACGACGGTGAAATCGTGGCGACACCCGCCGGTATCGCACGTTACAAAGAGACCTTCACTGGGTATCCTGACCTCAACGTCGATAGAGACGAGAAAAATGTTGGATTGCGGGTTGACGACTCCGTCCTTGAACTAACGGCATCACTGCCGGACGATCCGCAGGAAGTCGCTAACGCACTTGACCTGATCGAGCAGTACATCGAAACTGTCGGCGAGTTCGGTGAAACGCGAACGCCAAAGGAGACGCGGGCACATTTCTACGAGGGAATTATCTACTTCTGCTGGGCTCCGTTCGCCAACTACTGTGCCCATCACTACGCCGAATACGAGTCCGCAGAACTGGACAAGGATCTACCGTTCCTGTTCCTCCACGGTGACAACGACAGCGGGAAAGGCATGTTCCTGCGGTTCGGGGCGCGGCTCATCTCGAACGGGTACGTACAGGAGGTCACGACCGGGGACGACTTCGTCAAAAACAACATCGAGCGCGCTCGTGCGTCGGACACCGTTTTCCCGTACATCGTTGACGACGTGGCGAAGTCGAAGATCGACCGGGACATCATCAAGTCATACTGGGAGGGGAAGTGGGACGGTTCTATCCAGATGCCGACGTTCATTTTCTCCTCGAACGACTCGACGAAGCCGAAATCCGAACTCCGCACTCGGATGAAGACGCTGGATTTCAACGTCAACTTCTCCGAACTGAAGAAGGACGAACGCGAAGCAGCCGCGCAGATCGCGGGACAGGCAGACAGCTGTAATTTGTTCCCGTGGTTTGCCCACCTGTTCTTGCAGCGGGATATCTCGCTGCCAGACCAGTCGGATCGGCTCGCGGATGCTCGGGACGTGTTTGCGGAGCTGTACGCATATGCCGAGAAAGAACCGCCGGAATACGTGCCGCTGGAGAAGCCCGCCGAACAGGAACACGATCCGGGGCGTCGGAAGTGGATCAGTGCGCTGTCCGACAGGCTGTGTGAACTTGATTTCAAGGACAACGGGCGGATTGTTGCTGATTTCTCGGCACATCTGGACCAGCAACAATGCTGGGAGTTCCAGAAAGCCACGCCAGCCCATATTCGGGCGGGTATTTACGGACCGGCGGTTCAATTTGAAAGCGCAAACAGGTTCCAGAATTGGATTGATGAGCCCAGTATCATCGAAAATGCACGACGCGACACCGAGACAGCCGCTGACGACACCGGTGTTCTGTCTCGGGTCACGCGGCTCGTCCGAGGGTAATAGACATGTCTGATCACCCATCTCACCGGCGGTTCGACGGGACGTTAGTCACAGTACCGTTTGGGGGCGAAAACATCGAACGGGCAGCACGAGACGAATACCGAATGCTTCTCGACGAGCACGATTCTGAGGATGTACTCGTCATTACAGGTGCGCCGACGAGTGCGGACACGTTCCGTGAGGCGTTAGGTGAGGAACTGCCGGGCGCGGCGACGCCGTACGTGACGTCGCCGGTGGTGCACGCAACCGATGTCCTCAACCAGACCGATGACTGCGTCATTCTCTCCGACGCGCTGCGGCGTGAACTCCTGTATCGGTTCCTCGCAGACTACGAATGGGAAACCGAGTACCTCCAACGGGCATCTGTGCAGCCGTCGTTTATCGAGGATGTGGATGCCGTGATGGGCACGATCTCCTGGCAGACGGTCACACCTGAGGAAACTCCAGAACTCCGTGACATCATGGCTGCGCTCGACGCGTTCCACGAGTGGCTCGCCGATCACGGGCACATGGAGCGCGGGCACCTCATTTCAGAAGCGCTCGATGTCCTCAGTGGGGATGCCCGCGACGATGTCGTCGATTTCGATGCGGTGCTTGCAGTCGAGTTTGAGGAGTTCTTCCCGCTTGACCGCGCGTATCTCGACGCGCTCGCGGGAGACTGCGACCTCGTCTGTGTCGCCGAAGAGAACGCGAGTGTGCGCCGGACGTGGGTCGAGACAGGGCCAGTCACGGACTACGTCTCGTTCAGAGAGTCTCGACGTGGGGCATCGGGGACACCGTCGACGCGACCCGCTGCGACGGCGGCCTATTTCGCCGAGGAAACGGTCCCGAAAGATCCGGGAGCTGGGTCGGTCTCTGTTCTCGCTACAGACTCTAGTGACGAACAACTTGCCGAGATTACGAACGAGATTGAAGAGCTCGTCGCGCAGCCGGACTGGGGATACGACGACATCGCTGTTGCCACGAAGCAAAGCGGCAGTGCTGTTACAGACATTATCGAGGCACTCGAAGGCACTGGGATTCCAGCGGAATCGACAACCGTCACCGGGTTTGGTGACGACCCCGCGATTCGGGAGCTTCTCGCTGTCGTTCAGTATCTCGCCGGCGATGACGATGATGTACCCAACCACGGTCCGGAACTCGATACAGAGCGCATAGACCGTGTCAGCGAGAATGACAGCCTCGAAGACGCGATTCGCTGGTGGGCGACGGACTCCGGGTTAAAAGAGCGGATCGCGGAGCGGGCGGCCCCGTTGGATGCACGGGCGCAGTTCGGGAACGTCCGGCGGGCGTTCCGGATGGCCGAATTCCTCGAAGAGACCGAGTTCGTGGATGCGACGTGGGAGTCCTTCAAGGAGATGCTCGAACGTGCTCACGAGTATGCACCACAGCAGAATCAGACGAGCGCGACGGACCTCAGCGGTGGCGTCCGCGTCGATCACTTGCAAGCGATTAAGAACGAGTCCTTTCGCGCTGTGTTCCTCGTGAATCTCGTTGACAGTGAGTACCCAGGTGACCCGTTCCAGACACGGTTGTTCCCGAGCGAGCGAGTCGCGTCGATGCCGGACTATCCTGGTGTTACGGAACTCGAGGGATCGGATGTGGATGCGACGTTCCCGACGGCGTCGACAGCGTCGGGACGACCGTTCGTGCAGTACCATACGGAGCACGCGCGGCGACGGTTGGCTGTCGGTGCGGGTGCGGCGGCGGAGCGGCTATACTGTTGTCTCTACGAGTACGAAGACATGGCGCTCGAAGAGCGTGTGCAGGCGTCGAGGTTCCTCACAGCGGCGTATGAGGATCTTCCGTGGGTGACTGAAGCCGATGAGCCACACATTACGAGTGAGCAAGCGGCGGAGCAGTACCTGCTGTCGCGGGTTGACAACGCGCTCGCGGAGGTGCGCCGCGCGAACAGTCAGAACGTGACGGTGTCGCTTGACGAGGTCGAAGCGGAACTCGGAGAAATTCAGGACCTACTCGAACAAAGTGGCTCCCGAGGGGACGATCTCCGGGAAGCGTTGCGTGCACGTGTCGAATTCGCTAACGGGGAGGTGCGGCGATGAGTTCGTCGCTCTCCCCGTCGCGGTTAGCGAACTACGCGACGTGTCCGCGCCTGTACGACTACCGCTACGCTCAAGACGTGAACGCGCCGGACCGTACAGAACTGTATCTCAACCAAGGAACGATCTACCACGAGACTATCGAGGACGTGTGTGATGCGACTGACCGCGGTGACGACCCGGAGACGATACACAACCGGGCGATGCAGGTCTTCGATGCGAAGTGGGACGAACACAGTACTCCGGATGACTACGAATCTGCCGCGCATCAGGAGTACCAGCGAACTGAGAACCGCGCTGCCATCGCGTCGTTCTTCGATCCGGACGGCGGTGACGGGATCGAGCACGCTCGCTACTCGGTCGCTACGGAATGTTGGGTGGAGTGCGAAGTGGATGGTCGAGAACTCCATGGGAAAGCTGACAACGTCGTCCGGAGTGACGACGGGCTGCACATTTTCGACTACAAGCGGAACACGGACGGGGTTCTTTCGTCGGGGACGGCCGAGTATCTTGGCGACCATCTCGACGGGGAAGCCCACGAACCGAAGCGGGTCCGGAACGCGTTCCAGACCGCGACATACGTCGAAGGCGTGAAGAACGAACCGTTCTATGAGGATGGGATGAAGATCCGGTTCAGTTTCTACGGGATCCTCAACAGCACGTCGTTCGAGAGCACCCCGAGCGGATACGACGTGTCCGCGCGTGGCTGGCCTCGGGAAACCACGGAAATCTACGAGGACCACTACGACACGATATGGGCGCTCATCCGGGACGCCCATGATGGCATCACGGGTGAGACGTACGAGCCGGACCTGCTCGAGCTCGACCGTATCACTGAGGAGGCGTGCCCGGACTGCGACTATCGAGAAATGTGTGCTGACCGACTGTCCACGGAGGTGCAACGATGAGCGACGAGGCCGAGTACCCGTCTTGGTTTCCAGTGCCGGAAGCAGATCTCTCACCGGAACCCCAACAGGAGTCGATTATCGACTCGGACGCATACCCGATGCGTGTCCTCGCAGGCGCAGGAACGGGCAAGACGTTCACGATGGTGCGGAAGATCGAGCATCTTATCGACGATGAAGACGTCTCGCCGGACCGGATTCTCGCGTTAACGTTCACGAACAACGCGGCGGACTCGATGCGGGAGAAGCTTAACGCGAAACTCGGGACAGCGGGGTACGACATCGACGCGTACACGTACCACTCGATCTGTAACGAGATCCTCACCGACTACGCCTACGAAGCTGGGATCGACCCGGACTTCGAGGTTGCGACGGACGCCGAGAAGTACGCTATTGTGCTGGATGTTCTCGACGACATCGAGTACCGATCGGTCAAACCCAACGTGTACGGCAGCGACGGATATGCGTCCGGAGCCGCGTCGAAGCTGCTCAACTTCATCGGGTCGATGAAGCGCAGCGGCATCTCCCCAGACGACATCGACGCGTTCCTCGGGCCTGCCGACCGCGTCTACGATCTCGCCGACCTTCCGGAGCGCATCGAAACGATTGCCAGCGACCATCTCGGCGGCCGTTCCGTGTCAAGCGTACTTGAATCACTTTCTGATGTGCGCGATGAACTCACCGCGGAACGCGACGCATTGGGAACGGACGGGATCGAAGCCAGCGCCCGAGACTTCCTCGACCGGCTCGTCGACCTGTGTGATGCGCTTGAAACCGCGTTCGAGGCCCACGAAGATGGCGAGCGTGACCTGCCAGACAATGCGTACAAACTCCCGAAGTACCTGTTCGGAGGGTACGCAAGCGGTGCCCCGAAAGGGATCCCGGACGATCTGGACCTCGAACTCACGGACCATCTCGACTCGTTCGTTTCCGACTGTCTTACTGCCCGAGACCTCACCGCAGGGTACGCTGCATACGAGCGAGAACTGGACGACCGAAATCTCATCGACTTCGACGGCCTAGTAGTCGAGACAGCTGTGCTGATGGATTCTCCAGTTGGCGAGGAAATCGCCGAGCGGTGGGACTACGTGTTCTGCGACGAGTTCCAAGACACGGATCGCCTCCAGTTCGACCTCGTTACGTCACTTGTCACCGACGATAATCTGTTCGTCGTCGGGGACGACGATCAGGCGATCTACGAATGGCGCGGCGCGAACGTCGCCAACATCACCGACGAACTCGATCAGGCGTTCACGGCGCTCATGGACGAACCACTGGAGGAGAACTTCCGCTCCCGACAGCCGATTCTCAACTTAGCGAACGAGGCAATTCAGAAACTCGACCACCGTGAACGGCACAAAACACTCACTCGCGTCGACGAACCCGCGTATAACGGGGACACCGTCGCTACCGTCGAACTACCGGACGAAGACGACGACTCGAACGGTGCAACCCAACTTCGTACCGTCGTACAGAATTTACTAAGCGGTGCAGCAGAAAATCTCGATGAGACATACGACCCAGGCGACATCGCGTTACTCGTTCGGAAGAACGCCCACGCGACACCTGTCATCGAAGAATTCGAAGACGCTGGCATCCCGTACCAGGTTGCTGGCGATTTAGCCACGGAATCAGTCGGCGTCGGAACCGTCACTGCCTACCTGAAGGCGCTTGCGCGGCCGGAAGACGAGGTGAGTTGGAATCGCGTCCTCCTGATGCGGTACCGGCTGTGCGACGCAGACCTCCGCACGCTCAATGCAGGCGACGACCTGCTCGTGGATACGCTTCAGGAGACATCACTCGACGAGTTCGAGGAGCCCGACCGCGTCGCAGAAGCCCGCGAGCACGCCACAGAACTCCTCAATATCCGTGATTCGGCGTCGCTCAGCCACCTGTACCGCGAACTCACGGACCGCACGAACATCGAGTGGTATCTCAGCGAGCAGGAGCGCCGGGACCTTGCCCAGCTTGAAGACGTCATCGAACAGTACGGGGATAGTGCCGTCCAACCACCACTCACCCCGGAGTTCATCGACTCGCTCGAACACTACGACTCCCTGTTCGACGAGAGTGGCACCACACCCACGAGTCAGCCAGACGTCGCCGACGACGCGGTCAACGTGATGACCATCCACAAAAGCAAGGGCCTGGACTTCCCGGTCGTCCTTATCCCACAAGTCACGGCTGATGAATGGGCACCGAGCTCACGTACGTACGACGCCCTCGAAACCAGCCTCTCGGATGGCGCGGAAGCAGCGTTCGCCGAGGACTTCGTTGAGCGTGATGCCCGTGAGACCCGTCGTGTGTTCCACGTCGGGATCACGCGTGCCGAGGACATCCTCGTCATGCAGGGCGGTAGCGAGGAAGGCGACGATGCTGCGGACGAGGATTCGGTTTCAGAGATGGTTGACGAAATTCTTCCATCTCGAATCCCATGGCAGCCAGATCGAGGACATCTCCCGCTCTGGACCGACATCCAAGAGTGTCTCCCGGGCGAGGCAGTAGACTGGACGAACACGCTGGCCAGCGAGACTGTCGGAGACGTTGGTGGTTCCGTCAGGCATGATGGGGAGGAACTCGCGGTTGAAGCTGCGCGTAACCGCGTGATAGATCTCGCAACAGCCACACTCGGCGGGAATCTCTCACCGAGAGCCGAGCGGGAGACACTTCAGGTTGCGTCGCTGACTGGCCCGTCGACACCGTCGCCATCGCTCTCTCACAGCTACACGTCGCTAGCGGCCTACGAAGAATGCCCGCGGAGTCACTACTTGGAGTACGTGGTCAACGCCTTCCCCGATTACCAGGAGACCACAAGCGACGCCGGGAATGGCGTGTCGCAACGTACAATCGGGTTGTTGTTCCACGACACTGCAGAGCAAGCCGCGAATCAAGATGTGGAATGCCGTGAGGAATGGTACGAAATCTGCGAGCGACTTGCCGTTCAGCGCCGCTCTGAGGACGCTCTCCCGGCGGCAAAACAGTGCATCGACCGGTACTTTGAGTTAGATCTCCCCAGTTACGAGATCATCGACGCGGAGAGGGAGTTCGAACTTGATATCGATGGTCACGAACTCGTCGGCTATATCGACGCTGTCTACCGCACGCCTGACGACGAACTGATCGTCGTCGACTATAAGGCGACCGAACGTCACCGCGACCTACAAGATGATAAGCAACTCCCAATCTACCTGTTAGCGTGTCGTGACCTGTACGATGAGCCTGTATCACGAGCGGGATACGCTTATGTCGGTGACATTGGCGCAAAAGTCGAATCCCGAACATTCAGCGGTGACGACCTCGAAGCGATCAGGGACGACGTAACGGAGTCGATGAACCGTATTGCGGAGTTCTCGTTCAGTCAGTACACTGCGGGCGAACACTGTCAGTGGTGTCAACACAACCAACTTCCCTGCGCACCAGATTCGTTCACTGTCGAGCCTGGGTTCAAAGAGTAGTCAGGATTACGTCTGAAGGCCGCAAGTTCGGATTCGGACTCGGGATTATCAGTCAACGCCCGTCGAAAATCGATCAAGACGTTCTGTCGCAGTGCGGAACGCAGATTTCGATGCAGATCAAGAATCCGAGTGACCAGGACGCAATCAAAAACTCCGTGGAGGCCGCTGGTGAAGACGTGCTTCGAGAGTTGCCCCGGTTTAACCCCAGGGCAAGCGGTCGTGTCTGGTGATGCAATGAACACGCCGGCACTGATCCAGGTTCGACAGCGACGCACACCACACGGTGCTGGAAGTCGGCCAGTCATCGAGGAATGGCGCGAAGCATACGACGAACGGCAACGTGAACCGACACAGTCCGAATCTGCTGATTTCGGGGAGGGGGACTCGACTGGCGTTCAGAGTCTCGATTAATGTGATCTGGCTGTGAGCGAGAATCACGCTTTTGAGGGCGCAACGGTCTGCTGAGAAAGTAACTGCTTGTCAGCAGTCACAGAGATTCTATTGCTCAGTCGGTTCAGTTGAACGTGTTGCTCGGAACTCGAACCGTGCGCCGTCTTCTTCGCTGTCTGTAAGGGTAACGTCCCAGTTGTGAGCTTGGGCAATTCGTGAGACAATTGTGAGTCCGATACCGCTTCCGCTGTAGCCTGTTGTATAACCATGATCAAACACAGTGTCACGTTCGTCAGAGGGAATACCGTCACCAGTATCTTCGACGTAGAATCCGTTGTCAAGCGGACCAACCCGGACAGTCACGTCTGGGCCACCGTGTCCGACCGCATTCCGGAACAGATTCTCGAAGAGTGCCGTGAGCTGACTTGCATCGCCCGACACTGTGCACGGGTCTGTTGACAGGGTTGCTGACCGCGTGTCGATGAATTCCCAGGCGTCGTGGGCAATCTCAGACACCGACACTGGTTCGTGGTTTTCGTCAGGCATCCCGTGACGTGCGAGTGCGGTTAGATCAGTGATGAGTTCCTGAATACGGGTGAGGGACATATCAATCGATTCGAGTTGTGATTCGTTACCGGTTTCCTGATATAATTCGAGGCTCCCGGACGCAATTGATAACGGGTTGCGGAGATCGTGTGAGACCATACTGGCGAACTGTTCAAGCCGTTCGTTTTGGGCTTCTAACTCCGCTTCTCGCTCACGTAACGCCTGTTCGGTGTTGACCTGAGAGAGTGCAGTAGTGAGGTGAGCGGCAAGTAGTTCGCCGATAGCTACGTCTTGTGAATCGAACTCCGAGGTGGTTGGTGACCCGGCCATCAAGATGCCGTACTCACCCAGTGGAAGGTGCAACTCGCTGCGGATCGGTGACTCCGGGTTATAGATATCTGCGTCAGTCTGGGTATCATCAATCGCTGTCGCGTTCTCATCCGCAAATACCCGCCACGCGATACTCTCTTCGTCACGAAACGTCGGCGGGTCACCAATGAGCTCCAGAACAGCATCAGTGTACGCGATAGGGGCCAGTTCTTCGTTCTCCGCGTCGTACAGATGAATCGCGTTCGCCTGTAGGTCTAAGATCTCACGAGCGGCGACAACCCCCCGTTCAGCGACTTCCTCAACCGTCTCAGCGGACAATAACCGTGGCATCTCTCTGTTGAGTGCTTCGAGTTGGCGTTCTCGTTCTTTGCGCTCGGTTATCTCTGTAGACACGCCGAACACGCCTTCTACCTCACCAGCAGTATCCAGCGCAGGGACTTTCAATGAGAGATACGTTCGCTCATCACCGCCTACCGTGATTTGTTCTTCAACTTCAACCGGTTCGCCCGTTTCAAGGACACGGCGATCGTTTGCGTGGACAGTTTCAGCCATGTCCGGTGGGTGGATGGCCTCATCGTCTTGGCCGACGAGCTCTTCGGAGTCTACATTGAACAAGCGCTCGTATTCAGCATTCACAAACACGTACCGGCCATCAGTATCTTTCAGATACATCACTGCAGTCGTATTGTTGAGGATGAGGTTCAGACGGCGGTCTGCCTCCTGGAGGTCTGAGAGGACGTGTCGCCGGTTAAGGTACGCCGTGACGAACTGTAGAATCGTGGTGAGCAGCTCCTGTTCTTCGAAGAGAAACACATCGCTGTCCGTCTCAGACACAGAATCGGTCGTGTAGCCGATCGTGAGTGTGAGTTCATTACCAGCGGTGGTCACGTCCTGAACTGTGAGTTGGTGAACTGGTGGTTCATACTCCGGAGAGGTGAACTCTGTCTCATCGATAGAGAGCGAAGCAACTGCTGCTTCTGGGAACTGCAGCGACTGTGGAAGATACGTAACGATTTGCTGGAATTTTTCTGACGACTGACCGTCACCATCGCTAAGCAGATCGCTGATCGTTTGAATCGTAGTGAGTTCTTTTACTCGTTCTCGCAGTTCGTGTTCCGTTTGGTACTCGGCAACTGCGTGACGAATGCGTGTGGCAAGCCGGTCGTACTGTTCTGTCCCGCGTTTCTGTAGGTAATCGGTTACTCCGGCAGAGATGGCTTCGCTAGCGATCTCTTCTGAGCCTTTCCCTGTAAAGAGAATAAACGGTAATTCCGGATGGGTTTCACGAACCGTGTCTAAGAATTCAAGCCCATTCTGGTCTGGCATCTCATAGTCACTCACAATACACGTAATCGGTTCCGTCTCAATGAGTGTCCGCGCGTCGTGGACGCGTGTCGCAGTATGTATCGTCGCCGCAGGGAGTTTGCGTTGTAAAAACGTGGTTGTGAGATCCAAGAAATTCGTGTCGTCATCGACACAGAGAAGATGCATACAGGAGTGTATGATGCCCTTATCAAAGCTCTTTCTCAAAACACATTCTTCAGCGCCTTAATACGGACACTATCCAGACGCTACTACCGATACGGTTGATTTCGCGGCCGCGGCGATGACGTCTGCTTCTGTGTGGGGGTTCTGTTCAGTCATCCACGCGTAGTCCCGCGGCAACACGTACGATCCGTCGAAGTTGTTCGACCAGCGTATCGCTATGACGAGCAGGCGATGGATCTCGTGTAGTACCCCGCGAGAGTCAGACAGGCGATCGTGACGACTAGTCCCCAAGCAATCGAGAAAAGAAGCCACCAGATTTGTCGGTATCCGACGCGTCTTCCGTGGTGGCTGACTGCTCGATGTCCGTACCGGTTTCGGCCGCCCCGTTCAGGAGGTCGTTGACAGAGTACCCGATCCACTCAGCGAATTCCTCAGGTGCGCCGATATAGACGCTGGTGGATGATTTCTCGGACATAAATCGTTTCGGGAGACGCTTCTCGTAGTCGTACACCTCGTACTCTTCGCGGTCGAAGTCAGCCGTAATGGCATTCGGCTCCGACTCGAACGTGACACGTCCGCCTTGGATATCTCGCTGCCACTTCAACCGTCCCGTGTCGTACGTCTTCTCAGCCGGTTCATCAGCGGGGAAGTACTCGGGTTGCTCTCGACCGGCTTCGTCGTAGAATTCGCGGACAATGCGACGGACGTCTTCGATAGTGCCGTTCGCATCGGTCCACGGCTGCTCGGTGAGCATTCGCCGAGCCACGTAACTGAAGATCGGGTTTTGTCGTTCCAGCACCTCCGAAAGGTCTTCTTGTGCTTCGCGGAATCCCGGGTCCTCCGGATTAGAGGGGAAGGAGACATCCATGCTCAGGATTTTCATTCGGTTCCGGAACTCGGATTTCGGGAGCGCGTCGTTGGTCGTGAAGATGAGACACGGCTGATCGACGCTGGTGGGCGTCCAGTCGCCCCAGTAGTTTCGGATCGGGCTCCACCGCTGAATCTTCTCCTTCTCCGCGTCGATGATAGCGTACGGGAAACACGTGTCCCACTCACGGACGCCGCGGACCTCTTTGACGCCGACATCGTCCGCGTCTACACCGGAGATGACCGTGTTGTCGGAGACGAGTCGCAGGATGTACTCAGTGAGCTTGTCTTTCCCCGCGTCACTCTTCCCTTCGATGTAGAGGTGCTGCAGGACGTTGTCCAGCGTCCGGGACGGTGACGACAACGCCGCGGCGTACTGGTTGGCGAACGGGGCCCAGAACCCGTAGAGGAACGCTTCGTACATCTGCGCCATCACTGCGGTCTCGGATTGCGTGTGGCCGTGGTTCTCGACCGTCTCGATGTAGTCTTCGATTGTTTCGAGGCAGTGATCCAGGACTTCGGGGGTCGGCTCGCCGGTGGCGACAAGAATCATTTCGTCATCCTCGCCGATCACGACCTGTTCGGCCTCCGGAAGGATGGACATCGTTGGGATGGCTGTCGATTCCTTGACCTGCTTGTTATACGCGCTCATTGGCGCGGTAATGCTGTGGTCTTCGACGGTCGCGCCACGGTCACGGAGCCCAGCCCCGAACTCGTCAGCAGTGTCTTTGTCCACCTTGCTGGTTCCCATCCGTATCTTCTCGTCGGGTGCACGAATCCGCGGACGGTCGAGCCCATCCGTTAGCCCCGTTTCGTGATCCGATTCGACGAGTCCGACGTCCGGTGATTCGTCGTCATCCGGAGCGACGCTCGAGCTTTCATCGTCCGTTGGCTCGTCCGGCTCGATGACGTTGCGATCGGCGTTCTCGGGGTCTTCGACGAACGCAACTGTCTCGTCGGCCTCCTCTGGGTCGTCGACGACGGCAGTGACCTGATCGGCAACATCTTTCAGGTCCTCGACGGCATCCTGATTCAGGGCAGCAGTGTCGCTCACGTCAAGGTCCCCGGCACCAACCCAGTACTCGATGCGGTTCTCCCGCTCTTCCGGCGTATCGGCATCCTCTAACGCTTCGACAAGTCCTTCGAGGAGCGTCTGATCGCTGTACCCCTCGCGGTACTCGTCAATGAACCGCTCGAACTCCTCGTCCAGTTCGGTCCCGACATCGGTCGTGAAGACGGAGATCTGGTTCGTGTGGTACTCCCAAGAGTTTCGTGAGAGGTTGGCCGATCCTTGGACAAGCTTCACCGTGTCGTCCGGCATGACGATTCGGTAAATCTTCGAGTGGACTGTCTTTCGGTTCTTCAATCGGATCGTAAGTCGGTTGTCCTGTCGAAGTCGAACGAGCGACCGGGCCGTGGACACCTCGCTCACCTGGTCGGCATAGTCTTCGGCGTTCCCGATGAGTACGTCGAGTGAGTCGATGTCGTACTCGGTTAGCATCTGTACCATCAGCTCGGGTGTCTCCGCGTACGTCACGGCGTCTACGTGACGAGCGCCTGCGAACAGATCGAGAAAGTCATCCCGGTCTTTCACCATCGCCAGGCGGTATTTTGCAGCACCGGATCCATAGAACTCCGGCATATCTGCGAATCTGTCAAACGAGACATTCGCCGTCAGTTCGTCCATATACATAGCAGCGGTCTAAAACGAATAAAACCGTGCCGTGGCGTGGTAGTGGACCATACGCTATCGACACTTGGAGATACTTCGACAGCGACGCACACCGCACGGTGCTAGGAGCCGGCCAGTCATTGAGGAATGGCGCGAAGCATACGACGAACGGCAACGCGAACCGACGCGGTCAGAAGGAACTGACTTCGGTGAAGGTGATTCGAGGGCAGTTGGAAATCTTAACCAGGTCAGACAAGAGTCCCCTTATAGGGATTGGCGAGGGAGTATGGGGGCAGTGACAAGGGAGAGGGAGAGCCAGAGTCCTCTAGGGTGGCTAAGCAAATCCTGAGGCGAACTCGGGGCCGGAAGGGGAGGTCAAAGCTGCTGCAGCCGATCGTAGAACACGTCGTAGAACTGCTCGCCGTTTTTGACCATCCAGTCGAGATACGCGTCCCATTGCTCTTCGTCGCTAACATCACCGTGTTTTGTAATCCCGATTCTGCTTCGTTTCTTCCCTGACCGAGTCTCCTCGGGCTCATCCCAAGCGACCTGTTGATCAAATTGTTGGTCAATCTCATCACGATCTTCTTCCAACTGCGAATACGCGTCAGCATCATCCCGAATAACGAGACCGACTCCGAGTTCATCATCACGCGTGTTAATTGTGAACTGGAGTTCGAATCCTGACTTGCCGATGGAGAGATTGTGATAGTAACTCGGGTACGGTTTGCGGGCACTGAGTTGAGTCTCCCGTTCCTCGATTCGGTCCCGAAATTCCGTCCAATACTCTTCTTGAAGTTGTTTCGTGTCGGTAAGCTCGCCTTCGGATCGTTGTGCTTTTTGTTTCCATTCGCTCGGTTCGACGACTGGATTGAGACGAACGGCCGGCTTTGAATCGCCAATTCTCCAGACTTCTAACCGGATAGCGAACAGATCGACTCCCTCACGACTGTTCTCGTTGAGTCACTGCATTGCGTCGCGGTGCTCGTCATAGAATCGCGGGGCGATCCAGACGATAATATCCGCATCAACGCCTGAGGCGTACGCAATCGATTTCCCCAGATGATCATGATCGGACGAGTTGAGTTGGTTCTCGATAACGACATTCCGATTGTCGTTGACGACTTCAGCCAAGATATCGACGTTGTACCTGCCGACACTCTTCTCTTCTTTAATAACCTCTAACTCCAGTCCAAGCGCGTTTTCTAGTTCGGATTCGTCCTCAGAACGTATTTCGTTAGCTACCCAGGGTGTGAAATCCCGAGCCTCGTCCGTCCAATAGTCACGTACTTCCTGCGACTCAAGAGACTCCAATTCCGGCATAGTCGAGACGATTCACCAGAGTATTAAAAACGTATGTGACTATGACCAGCCGTCTGTACCGAGTCAGAACTCTCGTTAAGCCGGCAGAGTAAAAGCTGATCTCGGTAATTCCGTCACTACACTAGTGTAGCGCCGGATTCAACGGGATTTTCAGATCTCACGGGGAAGTGTTGGTGTCGAGACCAGTTGTCATCTGGTGCTGGGTCTGTATTCCTGTGTGGAACCGTTGGACGAGTTCGGACTGGTGTTCGGGACACGCCATCGGAAGGATGACCCCGTTTTGAACTTGGACCAAGGGATGCGGCGAATTGTACGGGGCGAGACGGCAATTGGGACACGACAATCCGCCGGCCGGTCGATGATGGAGAAGGTCAGCCGTGTCCTCCGATGTCAATCCACAGATCGAAGAAAACTGCTCGAGGTGGTCGTCACAGCTGAGGACAGGGATCGTCAGCTGGTCCAGGAGGAGAAATGAGACCTCTTGTTGGCTGCCAGACTGGACGGCAGACTGGCACGCATCACATCCGATAGCCGACAGCGACTGCTGGATATCTGGTGATGCCATTGTGTGTCCGCGGGCCGCTACACAGGTAAATCATGGGGTGTCAACCGTTCAGCAGGAGATGATGAGACGCTAAGACATCTCGAACCAGTTGACCCTGAGACGATTCACTTGGTGCGCTACGGGGCGTCCCCCTTTTGCAAGTCATTAAGTGAGGGAGTCCACCAACCTGTTATATGAGGTACGAAAATTCGGCGGCAGGACGCCAATTGACCCTCCTACTCGAAGGGGTAGCGGTACCGACTGACGAGACAGAGCGTGAGCAGTTCCTCGACGATCTCGAAACCGCTCTCGAGTCTGTATTCATCGAACACGACCTCGATACGGAGCGTCTCCGAGCGATCGGTGGTCATACTTACTCAGCAATCGATGACCGATGTCCAGTGTGCGGTGACGATTTGAAACTGATCGAGCCGTCACTCGATCCGCATAATGGAGCACACGCACGGGCAACTTGCGAGTGTGGCTGGTTTGGAGAAGCAGTGTACCGGCTGATCGATCTCCACGAATCCACAGCAGGTAGCGGCGATCACAGTGCGACAAACGATGGTGAGTCAGGAACTGCGCTTTTCGACGAGAACAGTAGTGTCTCGCTATACGATCTCGATCTTCGGTACTATCCCTACTGACGATTGACGCAAAGTGCCACGAATCGACCGCGACCGCAGCTACGAAAAAAGCTAAGGTATAGATGATAGGGAATCAACCAGACGACGACCGCGACCAGTGTACAAGGAATCAAACACATCCCGTCACGCTCGAGGACGTACTCGCTCTCGAGGAAGGGGACGCCATTGCTGTGCGAACGGTTATTGAAGAGCGCGTCGAGATATTTGCAGGCCGAGTCGAAGCAGACCCTCCCTCCCTGACGGCAATTGAAAATGATCTCGACGAGTATTCTTGCGCATACTTACTGCCTGTCGACACGAATCTCTGGTGGATGCTCGAAGATGATCAAATCCATGATAAATACCATGAGTTAGACGAACTTCCGCCATATCGGAAGGCAGTGGGTGAACCACTGACAGAACCACCGTCGTGTTCATTGGACTATCGAGAGGAGGAGGGAGTTCTATTCACACTTCCATCACCGGTGTATAACAGCAGACGTGTCCACCACTATGCAAGAGATTGGGAGTACCCTGTCGTCGCACTTGAAAGTGGTAGTCTCGTCGAACCTGAGAATCTAATTCCCGGAGACTACGATGGACAATAACGTACTTGCTCTATTTCAAGGATTCCATTGTTTTTGCTCTCGATCGGTGTGCTGGCGCGCGCGTTCTCATATCAGCACGGATTTTTGGGCGATTCGTTCATCGGGAAATATCAATGAAATCTGTAAAACTCGGGGGTGGCTCTGCTGCTAGGTACTGTTTTGGGTGTCGGTTAGAGCCATCACTAGTTATTTTCTGCCAGTCTCGGTTATGTAAATTCAGGTGTGGGGGAATCTGAAGTGGATAATCTTGGTTGTTTGCTGTATTATGGCGATTTGATCGGCTAATAATAGCAGCTGAGGGCTTACTTTTTAAATAGCGTGTAGACTACAACCGTCTGCGAATATGACAAACACACACGATTCCGAATCGGTACAGTGCAGAGATATTGATCATGAAAAACTCTTCGAACAGGGTATAGCCCCGGAGGCGTACCATGACTTTCAGGAGGTGGCTCAGGGTCTGATCTCTGTCCAAACCTGCTGTGAAATCGGTTACATTGAGGAACGATGCTCGCGTTGTTCAGCCAGGTTTTCCGGCCTTCAGATTCTTGGTGACGTTCCGAAGTCGATGCAGGATCTCAAGTGGATCACCGATGACGTGTACGATACGTTTTACGAGGATCCACGACCCGTTCATCACGTCGCCATGGGGCCGGATGTACTCGAGTTGGGGCAAGAAGCAGTAATGGAGTTGTTCAAGTTGCTGCAGTTGACTGCTGGACTTGCCCGCGAGGACAAAGAGGACGGGACTGGCAAACGATCCAAACAGGATCTCTGGGCGCGCGTACTCGGCCCGGAACACGCAAACACCAATTAACACGACCAGGCCAGTTGCACGTTAGAATCTGTTATAGAATGATTCTCATGGATTCGGACGGTGATCAGTACAAGCGTCTACTCATTACTAAGGAAGACACTCGTATCGCGTTTCATGGCCGCTTCAAAGGCTTCCACTTCTTTCTCTATCGAATCAACGACGTCATCACCTAACAATTCTCGCACCTCTGTCTCTGTTATTTCGCCATCTCTATACTGTTCGTATATTTTGATTTTCTCTGCGTCAGCATCATCCATAGCTGTGTATTTGCCTCTCATCGGATTAAGAGTGACTGAGCAACAGACTTCTTGATGCTCACTGCATACCCTAACTGTCGAATATGAATGAATTTATGACACGCTACGTTAACAGTAGATAGTAGTACCGCTTCTTTATTTAGTTCCACACCTGAAACTGAAATAGGCGATTCGGTAACTACGTATGCAGGATGGGGCGATTATGTCTGTGTTATCATAGTATTTCCAGCTAGATCCATCGAAGACTGCGAGAACGTATGAATCACCAGCAGACGAATCGTCAGAGAGTGCAGTATTCCCTTCTTCAGCACCGGACGACTCGCTCAAATCATCCCCTCCGAGTGGACCACCATCAATCACACCGTCGAATTTGCATCTGTCTCCCGCACAGGTGAAGTCGGAGCCAAATCCTTCGGAATCGACACTCCACAGTTCCACATCATCCGAACTGATCCTAACTCCGTCCCCAGTTGAGTCGCCCGCAGCAAACGAAGATTGCGAAAGTGAAAAACCATCTGCGTTAACGATCCAAACCCCATGATCATCAGGATCTATAACATGAATGTTGCTTGCTTTTCCATTCACTGCCCCATCGACGTTAAAACCGTAGCGTCCAGCGTTTCGTGAGATAATCCCACGAGCTTCGCCACGCTCTTGAATCCTGAAACCATCCCGCCCGGTACCATCAATAAAGCAGTCAACGATTTTATTTGGGCCGTCGCTTAGGTCTGCAATTCCAAAGTCTTCAGAGTCGAACACCTTACAGCCCTTTACGGTATTATTCGCTACCCCATCGCCCCGAAAGTCAATCCCCGATCCGGGACCGTCGGGGTTGTGGGCATCGTCAAACGACCACACGTTTTCAACGGTTGAGTTGGTTGTTCCCATCGACACATGAATCCCGCTCTGCCGACAATTTCGTGTGATTCCGTGGCCGATATAGATATTGTCGCAGTAATCAGTATCAACGCCGTCACCGTTGCCCGCGAATGCATCGTCTGAGTCTCCTGAATTCTCGGAAATGAAATGCGTCACCTCCGAATTGTTTGCGAAATCAACGTCGATATTCTCTGTCCTGCCCCCCTCAACATGGACATATCTAATTGCACAGTTCTCGATACGATTATTTTCTTCACCTTGGATGCCAAGAATATATATTTCGTCGTGTTCATCTCCCTGTGTTATCGTTGCCGCTGGTCCCGGACCCCATAGTTCAACATTGTTGTGATCAATTGTGACTGGTTTGTCCCAAATATAGGTTCCTGACCCGTATGTACGGACGATTCCGCCGCCGTTGGAACCAATAGTACTGAGAGCGTCTTGGACTGCCTCCGGCCCGTCGTCAAGGTTGACCCGCTTGACGTTGTTTTGCTCACCTACACTGACCTGGTCCGTTTCTACTGCATTCGTGACAAATGCTCCATCCGACTTCCAACCCCACGTCTCGCTGCTCGGTTCATGCTTAATGATGCGATCTCCGGTCTCCGGATCGATCTTCTCGGACACATCGCCATCGTCAATCCGAATCGGCGAGGTCAGTTCATTGTCCTCGTTGAAGTGATGTGAAGTTCCGTCAGTCATATCCTCGTCTTCTTCCGGTTCCGGGTCTTCGGAATCTTCGGGGTCGCTCGGACCATCGTCTGTTGTCTCTTGCCTCTGGCAGCCTGCTGTGAGCGTCGCCACCGCAGCGCCGGCCACAATCGCGGCCCGTCGCGAGAGCTTCATGTCTCGTTGGTGTGACAGTCACCATATAAAACATCTGTTTGAGCTGAGTACTAGTCATTAGCATAGCTCATAAGGTCCGGTCCGGTGTATTAAGTAACCGCGTCAGGAGTGATCGGTGTAGATCCAATTATTCCCCTCTCGGACGTATTCGGTCGGCGTATCTTGACGCTGTACTTTTGTGTCGTATCCACTTCCCTGCGAGTAATTGAAATGGTCATACCGCCCGGCCCACCAAATAACTGGCAAGTCGTTTTGGTGGCCTCGTGGGCTGATGGGTCGACCGCGTTTCGTCGGACGAGTTACAGACTCATCTGCTGGCGATAAGTCTTTTGACGACCACGATTCCCCATCATCGTCGGTCGACCATTCCTGTATCTGGTAGTTCCGGTTATCGGTTTCAACGGATGCATAGACCCTTGTTGGGTCTTGGGAGTCCAGCGAGAGTCCACCCTCGTAATAATGTTCCTCGGGGAGTGAGCCACCCATCTCCACGATCTCACTTCCGATTACCCATTCTGAGCCGTCCCACTTAGCCCAACGAGCGCGATAGTCTCCATCTCCGCCACCTTCCCCAGTTTCGACGTGCTCGGTAAACGCAACGTGAGGGCGTCCAGCGCCATCACAAATCAAATCGTATTGTTTCGGCGGATTGTTCCCACTGGCTTCGCCGTCGTAGACCAGCGTGAGTTCCGTCTCATCCGTTAACTCCTGATCGCCGGACTGTATCACCGTACCGTCGCTCTCGTGATAGTCACCGCCCTCGAGATACCAGTGACGGATCGCAGGCGTATCCATACGATGATCTCCGAGCGCGAAGTGTAATCGATCCTCATGCTGGTACGGGTGGATGTAAATGGCTTCCGAGACCAAATCTACAAAGTCCTGTTCGCTGCCGTAGGTCTCTCCACCATCTGTCGACACGCGATATTTCCATTTCCCGTCAATGTGGCCTCCGACTCGGTAATAGAGCCGTAGCTCGCCATCCCACGGAACGGGCTGTGGATAGTCGACGTTTTCCACGTCGGCAGACGTGAACGACTGTGTACTCCCCCACGACGATATATCCAGCGCGTTTTCGCTGATCGCATAATCCATATTTTCTGTCCCTTCGCCCCTATCGGTCCAGTAGACAATCAATCGATCATCGTCGCGGACGTGGATTGCAGGGGATGAGTGATCGTCTGTCCAGTCAAGTTCGTCAGACACCCTCACTGATTCGGTCGCTCCGTCGTTGTGATCGTAGGCCGTGATACCGACCCAGCCACGCGAGTCCATCCAACCGACATAGGTCGTGTCTTCAACGCGGACTGCGCGCGGACGTTGATGGACTGACCATGCCCCATCGGAGACAAGTACTTCAGACATTACCTCTGCCTCCTGGTTAGTTGCCAAGCATCCCGAAAGACCAACTGCACCGACCGTCGAGACAAGGAAATCGCGGCGTTCCATGCCCCGTGGTTGGAGTGGTGTTGATTAAACGTACCGTCTGTGATTCTATACATTAGAACACCTCTATTCTGGTCACATCGAGGTCGTGGTCGGCTGTGTTAATTGGCGCAAATATCTCAGGGTTAGATGGCATGAACGTTTCCGTTTCGGTACCCTCACTAACGCCGTCAAAGAACAACTCCCAATTCCCATCCCCGTCGTGTACTGCGGAGACGGTATGAGGATCAGTATCCACAGGCCATGTAGATGAAACAACAGTGGACGTGGATCCGCCTTCGTCATACCGAAGTTCTAAACCACCATTCTCAATGACCGAAATACGCCATCGATTGTCGGTGTCTTCACGAATTATATTTGGTGTGAACGCGCCAGTTCCGTCGGAAATCGTCTGGAACTGAAACTCAAAACTCCAAGTTCCGGCTGTCGTTGGCGCTGGAGTTTCTATCCCAGAGGTTGCATCGCCGGGCAATGTGAGGGAGTTATTCGATACGATCGGGTCTCCCGCAAGCACGTCCCACCCGACACGTGCTGTCGTTACAGCCTCGCTGTCCTCGGGTTCATCAAAGGCATACGGAACGTCGTCAAACCTCCTACCCCACCCCAGAGAGTCGTCTTCCCAGTCTTCCAAGACCCAACCATTTAGCACGCCAGCGACCTCTGGCTCGATCTCCAGCCAGTCTCCGTTCCAGCGGACAAATCTCGTTCTCGTCATTCGTCCACCTCTACCCAAACATCACCATCTCGAACGGTGAAATCCTCGATTTCTTCAGGATCATCTGGGCCGACAAAACGAGTGTGTGACGCGACCGTCTCGGCAGTCGTTTCTACGGCGTTCTCTATATCCTCTGTACTTACCGCGATTTTCACGGAGAACTCTGAATAAAGAAACCGTACTACCAGCTACTGTTAAGTAATGAGCATTCTCACCCTTCCTTTTCGCCACGACGTGCGTTGACGAACCAGTTGGGTCATCTGTTATAGCTAAGCAAAGTCGACAATATCGACGAGATATTCAGCCAGAAACCGAGACCAGTACACTAGCAGGTAGTGCGCAATAATTTGAGGTGGGGTAGAATTATTATGCTCAAGCGGCTACTGTAGCGTATGCCGCCCGAAAATGCGTCCGGCGACGAGCCAGAATGGGTAGGGGCGTGGAAGGAGCACGCGTCGGCGTTTGATCGGGTGAAGTCGGTCACGATGACGCTTTCGGAGTCCCGACCCGCCTCTTGGATCGCTGAAGAGGCAGCCGTCTCTCCGAATACTGCGCGGGACCATCTACGTCGACTCATCGATCTTGGTGTCGTGATGGCGACCGAGCAGGACGGGGTCCGCCACTACTATCCGGATCCGCTGTACACGCGACTCCGAGACATCCGGGAGTTACTCGAAGACACGACAAAACGGGAACTCTCAGAGCAGGCAGTGGCGTTGAAAGAAGATATCGCGGAGTGGAAAGCCGAGTATGACGCTGACTCCCCCGACGCACTCCGTGAACGAGCAGCTGTGGACGATGTCTCTGCTGAGCTGGCATACGAATTGACGCGGGCAGCAAGCGACTGGGAACTCGCCCGGTATCGGCTCTCGCTTGTGCAGGACGCGATCAAGAACTACGACACCTGGACGTCTGACTCGTCGTCAGTCACCATATGACCGGCGACCGGGACGTGTCGAAGAACCAGTCCGACACTGACATCCACCGACGCGCTTCGCCTGACTCCTCCCGAGGACGTGTTCGCTTCGATGGGGGTTCGGATCCGGGTCGTGATCGACACCGCATTTTGCGCGAGTTACGTGGCGAACTGGCTCGACACCCTGCCGTTCGATCTATCGAGGGGGAACCACCGGACGAGTACCGGGAATTACGGGCCACGCTCGATCCATCGTGGTTCGGTCGCCCAGCAGAGACTGCGTCTCTCCGGGTGACGTGGATCCCGGATCCATTACCAGGTCCCGAAGCGGCCGACCGTACGAACGATACCTGGATGCGGACTCCGATACAGGCGTACTACACCATCCATTACAGCGAAACTGACGGGCTCGACTGCGGGTTCCACTGTGAACCGAACCCCCACGTCGATGGACTACTTCATTATCAGGAGCGCGATGACGCGGATGACACATACACCTACGAGCCGGTTTCGTTCGGTGCACGCTCGGTGTCCGGCCTCCTGTGGGAAGTGATGGACGCGCTCGCCGACCGGCTTGACGACTCTGAGTGACGCGGATAAACTTGTTAGGATCGACCGGCTTTGTCAGGTATCCACTTGCACACAAGTTTCCTGGAATATGCATGGATTTTCTCAAGCACGGCTGTGAGACCAGTATCCCGCTCAGAGAAGGAAAGTGCAGCTAAACGTGTAGAGGAAATATAACTTTCTCGGGACGAGGTTTTATTATCTACCAATCTTCACGGGGGTAAAATCGCCAGAGTGCGACGGGGTGAGTGACAGCTGATCTGTGAGGGAAAGTATGCCCTATGGTATGTGAACTTTGGAGATTTTCTCCCGGGGCAAGTACTTATCCCGGAGAGGGCGGGAAGCAGACGTGAACTATGACAAGTCACCAATCAGGAAAAGCGAAAATATCCCATTCGGACGCATACGCTTGCGATCTCGGTACTGACGCTGATGGATCGTACAGTGTTGACATCACAGGCAGTCATGGCGACGAGACCAATGATGACGTGGGTCTCGGAGGGCGTGATACTGACGTTGCTGTCGAGCATCCAGTCGAAAACCAGCAGGAATTACGTTACCGGGCCCACCTCACTGCACAACTCGCTGCCCGCAACGATAAGAAGATTAGAAACACCGAACCCGCCGCAGCGTTCGACGACGCTGTGCTGGCTGTCGCGGATCGCGCGCTCGATGCGGTCGGTATTGACATAACCGCAATTCCGATCGAGCAACCGTACCTTTACGCCCTCTTCTTACACGATGCGTGGGGGTTCAACTCAATCCTGAAACTCACCCGGCATTTGGATGATCACCCCGTGATTGCAAGTCGGATCGAACTGAGTGAGATGCCCAGTGACTCCTCGTTCTACCGGCGTGTCTCAACACTCGCTGACGAGGGACTGGCAGGCCCCATCAAGAATGCAAGCGAGCGCGCGGTTCACGCCGTGTGGCGGAACTGTCGTCACGTCCCAGAGGAAGTAATGGAACACTGGGACCTTTCCCCAATAACGAGCATCAACAAGTATCCTGTATCAGCAGAGACGCGCCGAGAGGCGATTCGAAACTGGGTGAAAGTCTTACTCTCGGACGCTGCTGAGACACTCACGTTCGATCGTGCAGAGAATGCCTCGTACACCATGGAAGAATACATCGGCGTGCTCGCTCACAGTGCACTCCAGAATACTGGTCTCACTGCTCTCCCGACCACGGCAGCGTGGCTGTACGATGCCGACCGACTCCCTACGGGAGAGAGCTTGCTCAAACACATCAAATCAGACTCACTCCGTCTTGATGAAATCGAGACACAGTTCGCTGCAGCGAACGCCTCGGTACTACAGCGAGGTGAAACGCTCGGTTTGTTCGATAACCCATTGGATCTCGCATTCGACACAGTAGACATCACGTGGTGGGGTTACCCTCTTGAAGCGACTATCGGGAAACGTCGATCAGCGACAGATGCCACACCGGACTGGGTGTACGGCGTGCTTATCGCGGTCACCAAGGACGCACGTGTGTGCTTCGGTGTTAACCTCGTAAAGAGCAAGGACCTGCATGACAGCGTTCTTGATGACCTGCTTGCGACGGCAACCACCTACGCCCACATCCGGCACGTGTTCGGCGACAAAGAATTCTACGACGGGTCGGTCATCGAGACGCTTCGGAAACACATCGGCGATGGCTGGGTGATCAAAGCCCAACGCAGGAACCGTGTTCAAGAATTCATACGCGAGATCCCGACAGACAACCGCGGATTCCGTTCCGGACTCAACGTCACAAGCGCAACGCCAGCGCCCAACGCATTTGCTCTCCCGAAGCGCCTCCACGGCCAGCAGACACTCGTGCATTTCAGAGACTCAAATACAGAGACTGCTGCTGATGATCGCGCCGATACTCATACGGTGTATCTTACAGACATGACGGATGAGGACGTGTCAGTAGAGATGATTAAGTCCCGGTACGATGATCGCTGGTCGATCGAAACGGCAATGCGCCAGTATCAACACGACTTCCACCCCGTCTGTGGTTCCAAGAACGTCAAGATACGAGTGTACTGCGCCAACATCGCCATGCTGTTCTTTAATTGGCATGCGCTGATCAACCGTGTCCTCTCCCCACAGTACAACCTCCCGTTGACCGTTACGCACCAAGAATTGCTCACTGCTATCCGGGATGTCGCCTTCAGAGAAGCAGACGGTCGAGAGAACTAATCAATGCGCGCCTGCCTCTCTGCGAAAATGCTCCGTGACGCGCTTGCCCCAGTCGTTGCACTGGTTAACGAAGTTATCGTCTACGCTGACGGTGATGCACTCGTTCTCCATGCACTCGGAACAGACAAGACGGCCAGCGTGACTGTGACCATCCCTTCCGAGGCGTGCACTGCGTATACGCCCAGCGAACAGTCCTTCGGTATCAACGTTGACCGACTAACTGAATTTTTACATTGCTTCTCGTCTACTGCTCCAGTCACGATAACCAGCCCACCACATAGCGACCGATTCACCATTTCGATAGTTGATTCAACGTACTGCGCGGACTGTATCGACCCTAATACGATCTACCAACGCACCCAGAACGACTCGACTCAACCTGTTGCTGCCGTCTTCACCGTTCCTAGTGAGTCTACTCCCCTCAAACAATCTCTCGTCGCCGCTAATCTTTGCAGCGAAACCATCACCATTGAGACTCAACGCAGTGACCCGGTGGTTCAATTCACAGCCACTGGGGACACGGACAGTATGACCTCTCAACTGACTCGAGACGACATACTCACACTCACCGGAACCTCCATTCGTGCCACCTACCCTGTCGATAAATTCCTCTCGATGCACAAGGCTTTGAATCGGCGAACAGACCAATTCCGATTCACAATCAACGCCACACAGACACTCAGCCTCACCGCCCTCTACGCTGATAACGCCACCACAACTTGGTATACCCTCTCACCACACGCAACCACATCGACTGATTGAATGGTCCCAATACAGTGTATTCTGATTACACGGTTTCGATACGCCCGAGCAGTGTTACGATATCGTTGCCCACCAGGCTGTTCTGAACGAACTCTTAAAATAAACAACCTATTCACGTTCTACAATGCAACGTTCACTGAAACGAAATTGAAAGCCTTGCGTGCATTTCTAAACAGTGACCCCTTTGATCTCGTCGTTCGTGACTACACGAAGACGCGTGACGGAGGTTCGACGCGACCAGTCCGAATGATCTTGAAGCGGCCCCAGTGCTTAATCCGAGGACTCTACCTGATGAAGAGGTCACACGACTCGCCGAATTATTTCGGTCATCGAAACCCAGTTAGGGGATTTCTAGACTGGGTCTCGGATTCCAACTGATCAAATATAATTTGACTCAAGTGGTCCTACGTTGCCAATACTTATCACTCAGATTCGAGCAGTATGAAGGCATGCAAAGCCGGCTATCTCGACGGTCACTCTTAGCGGTCGCTGGTGGGATCAGTCTCGCAGGTTGTCTGGATACGTCACCAACGGACGGGAACGATGACAGTGAGGACGAGACCGATTCTGATGACGGCGAATCCACGGAATCCGAAGGCGAATCGGACGCACAAGATGCTGGAGGCAGTGACAACGTTGGTCTTGACACGTACAATTTCGAGGTAGATGTTCCTGAGGAACGGCATGAAGAGGCACTTGAGAACCTTCTCGAAGGTATCGAGATGATAAACAACTCTGAGGAAGGCGACGAACTATACATGGAAGGCGAGATCGTCAGCTATACTGACGACGGGAATACGGCCGAAATAGTGGTTGAGTACCCGGAGGGGTACTCTGACCCGGATGAGGATGAGGATCTTAACGAGACGGCGTACGCTGCTGGTGAGTTCATCGGTGAACGAATCGTAATCAGTGTGCTTATCGGCAGATACGCGTACAATGCGAACTCTCTTCCCGAGACATTCGAGACCCTCTATATTGAGGACGGCGCTGACGAACCGTTCGAGACGTCAACCTCAACAGCTGAAGAAGCCGCCGAGTACTACGAAGAGGACGTTGACAGCACGGACACTTGATCAGATCTCCGGGGGCGTTAGCAAGGGCAAGTGTCCCTGTATCGTGAGCGCCGAGATGATTCCCGATACTCGTCTTGAGGAGGTGAAAAAAAGAGTCGTGGTGAAAGACGCTGTGTTGTGATTTTGAAGAATTCATTGTTGAAACGATTGAGTGATCCTTTCTAGAGGCCATTCCGTTCGGCTAATTCGCTACGTTTCCTATATGCCAATAGATAGCTCCACGAGCGCATATACCGATAAATTCCTTCAATTTTTAATATTGAAATATAACTCCATAAATCACTCAAGAGAGAGGGTTTTTAACTAAAAAGGTAATAGGCCGGTTTGCGTCAAATGACGAATGCAAAGCCAACGGCTGCTATCACTCAAGAGTTGCGGAGAGAACTCGGTGATGAGGCAGAAGATGTGCAGCGAAAGTATAGTGACCTTCACGATTGGATGATCAATGAGGGGAAGAATCCAAGGCGAGAAATCGGACTCAACAGAACAACGGCGAAGAACTACCTCAATCGTCTCGATCAGCTTCATCGGCTCTCGATCACACATTTCGAACCGGATGATCCGTCGAAAATCGAAGATGAGCACGCAGACGCGCTTCTGTTGATGATTGACCGAGCAGAGATCACAAAACAACGCGGGAAGAATAAAGACGAAGAGTACGGTGAATCAACGAAGAGAAAATTCTCCGACACGCTGGAGTGTTACTTCAAGTGGCGGTATTATGAAAGATCGATGGACTACGAATGGGAGCCCAAGATCAACTTCAGTGATGAGAAAGGTGAGTCCGCATACCGGTTCACTTACCGCGAATTAGGGAAGTTGTTCAAAGAAGCAGAAACGTACGGAGTGCTTCCATCGTACTACGATACACCAGTTAACGAGCGAGAACGGGTTGACGGTCTCGTTGCACAACGCCTCGGGATTCCGAAAGAAGATGTCACGCGGAACGACTGGCTCCATGCCGATTGGAGCGGGAAAACCCATTCACTGGTGACCGTTGGATTTGATGCTGGATTAGCCCCGATCGAAATTGCAAACGCCGAGACGCGCTGGTACGACCCGAAAACAAAGACACTCACAATCCCGACAGAGTACTCCTGTAAAGAGCGCGAAAAAGAAGAAGTCGGTCTGAGTGATGAATCTGCGGATTCGATGAGTGGATGGATGCAGGAACGACGCCACCTCAGTAAATACGACGGCAGCAACAAGATCTGGCTTAATAGAGAGGGGAACTCCTACCAATCAGGGAGCCTCTGTAATCTTCTTCGAAGTCTCTGCGAAGAAGCAGGCATCAAAACTGACGATCGAAAGATTGTCTGGTACAGTCTCCGCCAAACGATGGGACGGAACGTCACGGCAGAAGGAGAACTGTCAGAAGCTAACGATCAGTTGCGTCACGAACGATTCGAAACAACACAGGAGCGATACAACCAAACCCCAGTCGAAAAGCTTCAACTCCGACTCAATGAAACACGGCGGAAGGCAACGAAGGCAGCAGCAGATCCAAATTACAACCCCTACGAGGAAGAAGAACAGACTACATCGTCGACGCGTAACGCGAACACTTCGTCAGCACAGAACGCAGGAGATCCGTCCTCTGCGGTCACCACAACACATGGAGGAGGCGTCCATATTGACGCTGTAATCCCCGACACTACAGAATCCCGAGTCGATATCACGAAGCAAATTCTCCACGACGAAACAGAGGACTAACTTCGCCCCTGGGAATGGAGAGCTAGCCCATTCGGTCCAACGCGTTCTTCCTGTCCTCAATTGGCGCTTGGTCGTACTTCATCGTCGATTCTGGGGACTTATGACGGAGCTGTGTCTGTGCTGCAGCGAGTCCTTCTTCGCGCGCCATGTACGTTCCCGTTGAGTGGCGGATCGCGTACCAACTCATCTGTCGATTCTCGGTGGAGATGTCTGCAATCTCGCAGAGCCGATGGAGTAGGTTTCGAAGTGACGCGGATTGGTAGGGATTTTTCTTTCTGGTGAGCCAGAGAGCGTCGGTGTCGTCATATTTCTCGATCGTTGATCGCTGCGTCAGCCAGCGGTCTAACATCTCGACGGTCTGGTTCTGTAGGCTGACGATCCAGTGTTCCGTGTTCTTTGACGACTCTTCTTTCGGGATTCGAAGGACACCGTTGTCGATGTCAATCCACGTTGTTCGTGCGCGCTCAACTTCGATCGGGCGAAGTCCCCCATCGAGGCTTGCCCCAACGAGGCTGGGGATTTTCCAATTGTTCGCGCGTTCCCAGTCTGCTTCCGTCACCTCTGCTTTTGGTTTCCCGAACCGCTGGGCAAGATACGCCACCCACTGGTCTCGTTCGTCGCCGTAGACGCTATCACGACTCGGGACGCTCCCATATTCCAGCGACGCGTCTCGGATTGCGGTCCGTTCTTCGCGCGTCAGATAATCCCGGGGTGTCGTTGATTGGTTTTTGCGGGAGAACGTGATTTCTGGCTCCCACTTGTCCGCACCTCGTTGATGATGCCGCCACTTGTAGAGCATCATCAGGGCCTTCCGACACGAATTTTTGTGCGCGTTTGACTTCTGTTGACCAGCTAAGTGACGCAAGTATCTGTCAGCGTGGTCGTGAGTGAGGTTGGACGTGTACCCTCCTTCGTGATCCCAGACCCAGCGATAGAATTGGTCCATCCGGAATGCTCGGTTACTGACCGTTGTCTCAGCATAGCCGTCAGCTGTCTTGGGATCCTTCCCAAACGTCAACAACCAGTCTAGACAGTGTTCTCGCTCGCTCCGGTAGTCGAGGTACTGTCGTTCGTTCAGTAACTCTTCAGTTGGACCAGGGATGAGCGTGATCCGATCGAGGGGGTCGGTTGCCTGATCGGCGTCTTTCATTGCCTGACCTCCGAGGTGGGAACCTGGGTGAGTGCCCCTCGATTTCGCCGATCGCAAGACGGCGGTCGATTTTCCCCCGTGAACCGCATTGCCTCACGAGAAAACCGAATCGCAAGACGGCGTCGGGGTCGATGCATCATTTGAATCGCATTGCCCGTGAACATACGTTTACCTATGGTTAGTTCACGGCGAAAACCACGAGAAGGCGGCGGGGTAAGATGCTCCGTCAGGGATTCGAACCCTAGTCATTGCCGTGAGAGGGCAATATGATTGGCCGGACTACACCAACGGAGCGTACTACATCACATAGTTGTGCGGAGGACAGTTTAAGGATTCCGTTTCGATCCGTCACTGTTGCGTCGTACCACAGATTCGAGCGGTGACACGACCGTCACTCCTCGAATGGAGATTTGGTCGCCTCGGGTTCGAACCCCTCGAGGCTGATGATGTTCTCGCGGCCGACGCGAAGCTTGCTGATGGTTCCCTCTTCTTCCATATCGGAGAGGAGCATGCTGACCTTGGACTTCGACCAGCCGGTCTCCTCGACGATGTTGACCTGTTTCATTCGGCCACCGTTCTCGCGGATGAGTTTGATGACTCGGTCCTCGTCGGTGAGCAGTTCCTCGTTGGCCAGCGGGCTGGCACCGTTGGTCGAGTCTTCGTCGTGGCTCTCGCCTGCGGACGACGCCGTTGCGTCCAGATCCGTCTGCTCGGCCGATGTGACGTTCGACTGCGCCGTGGCGCCGGCGTCGGTAGCCGTGTGACCGTCGGTCTCGGATCCCGAATTTCGGCGTCGGTACCAGACAGCGGTGCCACCGATCCCCAGTACGAGGAGCGCGCCGAGAGCAAGGTACCACGCCGCGTCGTCGCCGTTCGTGATCGGCGAAACGGCCGAGCCAGTCTCGTCGTTCTCGCCGCCCGAACCGTCCGTGACGAAGACGGCGCGCGGATTGCCGTCCAGGAACTGTTGTTCACCTTGCCACTGCACCGAGTCGGCGTTCTCGAGCGTGTTGTGTGAGGGCTGGGCCCCGTCTTCGGGCCCGATACGATCGAACGTGAGGCCGTCGCCGGCGATAATCACGATCGACTGATCCGAGCCGATATACATTTGTTCGAAGACGTCGCCGACTTCGACGGTCCCGTCTTCGACCTCCGCGAACCCGTTCCAGGTGAACGACATCTCGACGATCCCCCGGGTTCCGAAGCGATCATCGACCGTCGCGGATCGGTTGAACCCCGTCGCCTCCATCTCCCGGTCGGTCGTTTCGGCGCCGCTGTCGGTCATCCGCTGGGCCTGCGTGACGAACCGCTCGTACAGTCCGGTCTCTTCCTCCTCGAACTCTTCGGCGAACTCCTCGAACGCCTCGCGCTCTTCGGATTCGTTCTCGGCGTCGAAGCGCTGTTCGTGCTGGAAGGTCCACGTCGCGCTGCCGTTTTCGTGGACGGTGATCTGGAACGTCGTCGTGTCGAAATCTTGTGAGTCGCTGGCGATCGACTCGTCGGCTACCGTGGTAGTTGCACTCGAGTCCTGAGCGGTCGGCTGCGTCGCTGTGATCGACTGAGACGAGGCGCTCTCGCCGACATCGGTGTCGGACATCGCCATCGGAACCCCGATACCGGCGGTACCGGCGAGAAAACCGATGACGACGAGGGCGACGATGCCGACGGAGACCGACCGGTTCATTCGTCTACCACTACGTGGCGGAGCTAAAAATGCTTGTGAATACCGGAACCCGCTGGCAGTAGTCACGAGGTCGTCGACCCAGAGCGGAGATACCACTCCTCGCAGCGTGTCGATACGCACAAACCAGTCGATGGCGTAGCCACGGCCATGATCGCCAATCTCGCGCAGGGCGTCCAGGTGTTCACGAGCAACGTCTATCTCGTCGACGGCGAGCGAACCGTCCTGATCGATCCGGGAGCGAACTTCGACGTCGTCAGCGCTATCCGCGAGCGAGTCGACGATCTTGACGCCGTCGTTCTCACCCATACCCATCGGGATCACGTCGGCAACCTGGAGGCCGTCACAGACGCCTTCGACGTCGACACGTGGGGATACGACACCTCGATCGACGGCGTCGATCACGCCATCGAGGACGAAGAGACGGTCCAACTGGGCGACGACGAGTACGTCGCGCTCCACACGCCGGGGCACAAGAACGATCACCTCTGTTTCTACGCGGCCGACGCGGGGATCCTCTTCGCGGGCGACCTCGTCTTCCAGAACGGGAGCTTCGGCCGGACAGACCTCGAGGAGGGCGACCGCGAGCTATTGATCGAAAGCATCGATCGGCTACTCGAGCGGATCGACGAGGGCCTCGAGGAGATGCACACGGGACACGGCCCGAGCGTGACGAACAACCCGTACGATCACGTGGAGCTGTCGGCGAGAATGGCCCGGCAGGCCTGAGCGGCGGGCTGCCGAGACAGCGTCCATCTGCTGGCGTCGAATCGCTCTCGACGCCACGGACGGCCCCGATCAGCCCGTCCCGACCGCGAGACCGTCACGGCTCCAGCACGTGCGCACTCGAGGGCTCGAACCCCACGGTGATCTCGTCCGCTGGAACCTCCTCGAGCTGTAGCACGATCGGAACGCCGTTCCATCGGCCGTACGCGTGGACGGTCTCCCCGCGGAACTCGCTGGTCTCGACGGAGATCGGAAACTGATTCCGCTCGACCGTGGGCGACAACGCGGCCGCCCGGACGCAAAAGTGTACTCGATCCGTGCCGTCCGGAATCGACTGAACCTCGACCGCTTTCCCGCCAACATCGACCACGCATCGATCGGCGTCTCGAGCGACGACCGTCCCCTCGAATATGTTGTTGTCGCCGACGAACTCGGCGACGAAGCGCGTGTTTGGTTCGCGATAGATCGTCTGGGGCGAGGCGACCTGCTCGATTCGGCCGTCGTTCATCACCGCGAGCCGGTCCGAAATCGCGAGCGCCTCCTCCTGATCGTGCGTGACGTAGACTGTCGTGATATCGAGTCGCGACTGGATCCGCGTGAGCTGGCGGCGCAGCGATTCCCGGAGGCGGGCGTCGAGTGCGCTCATCGGCTCGTCGAGCAGGAGCAAGTCGGGTGCCGGCGCGAGCGCGCGGGCCAAAGCGACCCGCTGCTGTTGTCCCCCTGATAGCTGGTCAGGGTCACGGCTCCCCGTTCCCTCGAGGTCGACGAGTTCGAGCAATTCCGCGACGCGCTCGTCGACGCTTACCCCGCCGGGCGGGTTCCGGAATCGGAGCCCGTAGCCGACGTTTTCGGCGACGCTCAGGTGCGGGAAGAGGCCGTAGCTCTGGAAGACGACGCCGACATCGCGATCCTCGGGCGGCACACCAGCCATCGGTTTGTCGTCGAAGTAGACGGTCCCGTCGGTCGGCTCTTCGAAGCCCGCGATCGTTCTGAGCGTGGTCGTCTTCCCACAGCCCGAGGGGCCGACGAGCGTGAAGAACTCGCCGTCTTTGACAGTGAGGTCAATCTCTTGCAGCGCATCCGCCGCGGTCTCGCTTGCCCCGGTCTCGTAGCGTTTCGAGACGCCCTCGAGTCGGAGCTCGGTCACAGTTCGTACCTCCCCCCGACGCGGTCGATGACGACGAAACTCGCTGCCGTCACGAGCAGTAGCAGCGTCCCCATGGCGATCGCGGGTCCGGATCGACGGCCCAGGTAGCGTTCGACGGCGACGGGCATGGTGTAGCTCTCGCCGCCGCTGGCCAAAATCACCGTCGAAGAGAACTCGCCGATCGAGATGGCGAAGGCGAATGCCGCGCCGG
This sequence comes from Natronorubrum tibetense GA33, assembly GCF_000383975.1. Taxonomy (NCBI): domain Archaea; kingdom Methanobacteriati; phylum Methanobacteriota; class Halobacteria; order Halobacteriales; family Natrialbaceae; genus Natronorubrum; species Natronorubrum tibetense. The sequence goes on from NZ_KB913017.1 coordinate 3,409,103, forward strand.
CGACGATGCCGTTCGCGACCAGCGGGAGTTCGACGTCCAGCAGCGCGCGGAATCGCGAAGCGCCGAGCGCGCGAGCGGACTCGATCATCGCCGGATCGAGGTTCGTCAGCAGCGGCGAGACGTTTCGGGTGACGAACGGATAGGCGGCGACCGCGTGCGCGATGACGATCGCGACAGCGCCGGTCACCTGAAAGCGCCAGCCGCCCGGCAGCGGGATGCCGAACACGAGCCCCTGTAGGAGTCCGATTCCGAAGACGATGCCGCTGACGGCGAGCGGGAGCATCGCGAGGGTGTCGACGATCGTCCCGCTGCGGCCGGTACGGGCCGTCAACACCGAGATGACGACGCCCATCGGCACGGCGATTAGAAGCGTCGCAACCCCGAACAGCAGCGAGTTCCGGATCGCCGGCAGCGGGAGCGTCTGGAAACTCGCGCCCTCGAGTTGGCGCTCGAGCAGAAACGCGTAGTTCCGGAGCGTGAGGCCGGAGCCGTCGGTGAAACCTCCGGCGACGAGACTCGCCATCGGTCCGACGAAGAGCACCAGCGCGACGAGCCCGTAGCTGAAAATCGCGAGTCGCCGCGGCGAGAGAGCGGTCCGCAGGTCGGGGACGAGTCGCTCCTTCGGCGGTGGCGACGGTGCCTGTGAGAATCCGGTCTGTGCGGACTCGTAGCGAAGGTAGGCGTAGGTCAGCCCCAGCGAGAGGATCGTCTCGAGGATCGCAAGCGTCGCGGCTTCGGCGTAGTCGAGTCGCTGGATGCGGTCGTAGATCCAGACCTCGACGGTCGCGAGCTGCAGTCCGCCAAGCGCGAGCACGATGGGGAATGTCATGAACGTGAAAATGAAGGTCAACAGCGCGCCGGTGAGGACGGCCGGGGCGAGCTGCGGGACGACGACGTCCCGAAAGGCCCGTCGCTCGCTCGCGCCGAGGCTACGTGCCGTTTCGACGGTTCGGGCGTCGACGGACTCCCAGGCAGCGACGGTGAGCCGGGCGACTAGCGGCGCGTTGTAGAACGCGTGGGCGAGGATGACGACCGTCAGCGGACTGGTCTCGATGAACGCGTAGGGACCCAGACCGACCGTCCCGAGGAGCCCGTTGAGCGTCCCCGCTCGCCCGAACATCGCGTAGAAGCCGACCGCGACCAGAATCCCGGGCATGACGAAGGGGAGGATCGTCAGCGATCGGAGCGTTCGCCGGCCGTAGAACTCGTAGTTCGCGAGGACGTACGCGGCCGGCAACCCGAGCGCGACGCTCGCGACCGTCGACAGCGCGGCCTGGTAGGCCGTAAAGCCGAACAGTCCCTTCCGAACGCCGGGCGTGTCGACGGCGAGCCACGGCACGGGGAGGTCGATGCCGGGGAACGGATACTCGAGCGTCAGCGAAATCGAAATCGTGGCGAGCCAGCCCACGAGCGAGCCGAGATGCGTGCCGACCGCCAGCGGTTCCGCGAAAACATCCGCGAGCGCCCCAAAGTAGAACGGATCCGTCAGTACGTCGGCGAAGTGACCGAGCGTCGGCGTTCCGTCCTCGAGGACGGCCTCGACGAAGACGACGCCGACGGGGAGATACAGCATGACGGCGAGGATTCCCGCCGTCACGAGCGCGGTCAGTCCGATTGCGTGGCGCTCGAGCCACGCGCGGACGCGACCCGGTGCGACGCGACCTGTAGCGGACACGGCCGTCGGTTACTGGCTGGCGAACTCGCGCGCCCAGTCGTCCACCCACTCGTCGAGGTTTCCGCGGAGGTCGTCGTAGCCGACCGTCACCGCCTCCGGCGGCACGTGGGCGTACTGATCGAACTCGTCGTCGAGATCGACGTACTCGTCCTCGACCGCGGGGAACTGGACGTTTCGCTCGGCGATCTCAGCCTGGGCGTCGTTCGAGAGGACGAAGTCGAGGAACTCGTAGGCGAGATCGACGCTGTCGGCATCCTCGAAGATCGCCATCCCTTCCGGGTTCGCGTAGCCCTGGTCGTTCAGGAAGCCGACTTGGTGGCGTGAGAGGTCGTTTCCTTCCGCGCTCGCGAACACCTGGTCCGTCGAGTAGGAGACGACCATCGGTCGCTCCTCGTTCATGTACGCGCCGTAGTAGGACTCGGACCAGTCCTCGAGGGTCCGGACGCCATTCTCCCGGAGGTCCCGCCAGTAGTCGAGGTAGCCGTCCTCGCCGAAGGCGTCGATCGTCCACAGCAAGAACGCCTGTCCAGGATCCGAGGTCTGGGCGTTTTGAGCGATCAGGGCGTCCTCGTACGCCGGTTCAGTCAGGTCCTCGAAGGTCTCGGGTTCATCAACCTCGGTCTCGTCGAAGACGAGGCTGATGTACCCGGTGTCGTAGGCGAGCACGCGGTCGTGCGGGTCGCCCATATCGAGTCCGTCGCGGATCCGACTCGAACGGTCGATACGATCCGCGTTGAGTTCGCGGAAGAGCCCGCCCTCCTCGAGACGGTCGTCGACGCTCACGAGGTCGTCGATGTTCAACCCGACGTAGACGTCGGCGTCGATATCGCCCTCGAGCTGGATGTAGTGGTTGATCCCCTGACTCGGAAGTTGGGTCCACTCGAGTTCGGCGTCGGGGTACTCCTCCTCGAACGCCTCCTTGAGCCACGGGCCGGCGGGGTTGTCACCGTCGATCATCGATTCGTAGGTGACGACCTCGAGCGTCCCCTCGAGATCGAGATCTTCGGGTTCGGGATCGCCGTTCGAATCGTTCGATTCGTCGTCATCCTGTGTCAGACACCCAGCAAGTCCGAGCGCGGCCCCACTACCGACTGCACCGACGAACGTTCGTCGTCTCATTACACGGTTGTTTCACTGGGTGGTTTTAACCCCTCTGATACTGAATTTGCGGTCTCTGGAACCGGAATCGACGGATATCGATGATTCGAAGGAGGGAAATACGGGGCCAACGAGGCAGGGTCTTTCCGATAGCGGGCCTCAGGCGTCGGAACCGGAGTTCAGCAGTGTCATCAGTTCTCAAACTCTCTGGGCCGCCTCGAGCATCGCGTCGTAGGCCTCCCCGTACGCCCGCGCGATCCGTGCCGGATCGTCTCGTGCGTCACCGCCGAGCGCCGGTAGCCGAATCCGCTCGAGCGGCTCGAGATAGTCGAGTACGTCCGGGACGCGTTTCTCGAGCGCGCCGTCTTTCGGGCTCGAACTGGCGATCTCGCAGGCGCGACAGTACCGATCGCTTGCGTAGATCCGCGCGCGGCCGGGTTCGACGGCCGCGACGGCGCTGATCGCCGCGTGCTCGAGTGACTGAAGCGGCTGGGCGATGTCGCTGTAGGACTCGACGACGGCGACGTCGGTCGATTCGATCTCGGCCGCCAGTCGTTCGAACGCGGGGACGTACCGTTCCTCGGCGAGTTCGTTGAACTGGCCGACGGTCTCGACGGGGATGGCGTCCTCGAGCGGGAGCGCGTCGGCGACGACGTCCGGAATCTCGGCGGTTGCGTTACGGACGAATATCGGCCCGTCACCGTCGACACCCGGCCGACCGACGCGGTCGACGAGGAACTCGCGATCTGACCTTCCGAGGAGTCCGGACCCGCCGCCCGGCGTGGGCCGCCACAGGCGGTGGACCGGGTTGAGCCGCTCGGGCTCGCGGCCGCGCGCTTCGGCCCGTGCAAGCCGTTTCGCGTCCTTACCGTAGAGCCGGCCGTCGGCGAGCGCCGACCGGCAGTCGTCGTGGTCGAACCAGTAGTCGTTTCCCGCACGTGGTTTGTAGCCGACGCCCCCGGTTCGCTCGAGGAGGCCGGCCGAGAACGTGGTCTTGCCGGCGTCGACGCGGTCGGCACCGACCACGAGGAGGATCATTCGGTGTCGTCGTCGGCTTCGTCGCCGCTGCTGTCGTCAGCGTCGGTTTCGTCGCCCTCTTCCTCCTCTTTCAGCCCGTAATGGGCGGGTTCGTCGTCGGAACGCGGTTCGGCGACGACGAGATCGTCGGCGTTGTTCATGATCCAGGGGATCGTCCAGTCGAGCAGGACGTCTTCGGTCCCCTGGTCGATCTCCGCGTCGGGATCGAGCCCCTGCAGGAGGCGAGCGATCTCGTAGACGGTGTACATCTGGTCGGCCTCGAGCAACTCCGCGGGCGTGTAGAAGTCACACGGCGGCAGACTGTCGAACTCGGACTTGGAAACGGGCATCTACTGGGTGCTATCGGTCTCGGACGCCTAAATCGTTCGTTCTCGACCCGTCGGTTGGGCCACGGGGTGGTGTTACCGCCGAGACCACACCGAGGGTACATTCCGCTGGAATCGCTGTACGCTATCGCAATCGTTCGCCGTCAGCGACCGCCGCGTCGAGCAGTTCGATCGGATGCGGCGGCCGATCGTACGCCTCGAAGTCCCCGATCTGGGTGCGACAGGAGGTCCCCGGGGCGACGACCGTAGTCTCGTCTCCGTTCGCCGTCTCCACCTCGGCCGCACTCGCCTCGAGTTGTTCGCGGAGCAGGTCGCCGATGGCCCGCGAGAGATCGTAGTGTTCGGCCTCGTAGCCGAAGGAGCCGGCCATGCCACAGCAGCCCGAATCGACGGGGTCGACGGCGTAGCCCGCGCGTCTGAGCAGGCCGACCGCGTGGTGGTCCGCGCCGCGAGCCTTCTCGTGGCAGTGGCCGTGGTAGGTCACTCGCTCGCGTGCGTCCTCGTGGTCGACCGGGAGCCGTTCGTCCAGGTGATGCGTGTCGAGATACTCGCAGACGCCGTAGGCGTTCGAGACGAGTCGCTCGAGTCGCTCGTCGTCGACGCGGCCCGGGAGCAGCGACCGGTACTCGTCGACCACCATCGCCGCGTCCGAGGGCTCGACGAAGCAGACCGACCAGCCCCGCTCGAGGTAGGGATCGAGATCGTCGAGCAGCGCCTCGCCGTGTTCGGCAGCGTCGTCGAGCAGCCCCTTCGAGTAGGCCGCCCGCCCGGTCGGTCCGAGGTCGGGGACCGCGACGCGGACGTTCGCAGCCTCGAGGAGCCGGACGGCGGCCTTACCGGGAGCTGGGTTCGAGTAGTTTGTGTCCGTGTCCGGAAAGAGGACGACCCCCGCGGTGGCCGCCTCGGGATCGACGGTCGACTCCCGATCGGCGAACCAGTCGACCAGCGTCTCCCGCCGGAACTCCGGCAGCGTTCGCTCCGACGCGATTCCGAGGGTCTTTTCGAGGGCCGTCCGCGCGCCCGGCAGCTTCGTCGCTCGATTGGCGACCGGGGCCGCGGCGCTCCCAGCGGCGGCGAGCCGATCGACGTTCGAAAAGAGGCGCTCGCGGAGGCTCGTCCCGTTGCGTTCGTGGGACTGGTGTTTCACCTCGGCTTTGAGTTTCGCGAGGTCGACCCCGGTCGGACAGTCGCTCTGACAGCCCTTACAGCCGATACAGAGGTCGAGAACCTCCTCCTGGAACCGGTCGCTGTAGAGTTCCTCGGGATCGATCTCGCCGCTGATGGCCGCCCGGAGCAGGTTGGCCCGTCCGCGGGTCGTCGCGATCTCCTCCTCGGTCGCTCGATAGGTCGGACACATCACGTCGCCGTCGGTCTGGCGACAGGTGCCACAGCCGTTACAGAGTTCGACGAGGTGGGAAAAGCCGCCGTCGTCGTCGAAATCAAGTGTCGTCTGGGGCTCGAGCGAGGCGTAGTCGGGGCCGTAGCGGAGGTGTTCCCGTATGTCCGTCCGCTCGCCCACGTCGTCGCGGTACACCACCTTCCCCGGGTTCATCCGCCAGTCGGGATCGAAGGCGGATTTCACGTCCTTGAACGCCTGCCAGAGCGTGGGACCGTACAGCTTCGGGTTGAACTCCGTCCGCGCCAACCCGTCCCCATGCTCGCCCGAGAACGCGCCGTTGTGCTCGAGCGCAAGGTCGGTGACATCCTCGGCAATGGAACGCATTTTTTCGACGCCGTCGCCGTCCTTGAGATTCAGTACGGGCCGGATGTGCAGCGTCCCCACGCCGGCGTGTGCGAAGTAGGCCGCCGTCGTGTCGTGATCCGCGAGGATCTCCTGAAAACTCGCGACGTACTCTGCGAGCTCTTCCGGCGGCACCGAGGCGTCCTCGACGAACGGGTACGGCTTCGGATCGCCGTCCATACTCATCAGGAGGGGAATCGACGCCTTGCGGAGCTTCCAGAGTCGGTCCTGGGTTTCGGCCTCGAGCGCTTCGATCGAGTCGAACGCCGCTCCCTCGTCGACGAGCCGTGCGGTCGCGTTCGTCAGTGCCGCCGAGAGGTCGTCGACCATCTCGGAATCGAACTCGACCATCAGTACCGCCGCTGTGCCGTCGGGGATCGGCTCCGCGTACTCGGCGTACTCCGGCGACTCCGCCGCCAGTCGGAACACCTCATCGTCCATCAGTTCGACTGCGCTGGTCTCGAGGGACAGCGCCTCGGGCACCGCGGCCAGCGCCTCGAGCAGGTCGTCGTAACAGCAGACCGCGAGCGCGGTCGTCTCGGGGCGGGTGACGAGTGAAAGTTCGGCCTCGACGACGACGCCAAGCGTGCCTTCCGCGCCGACGACGAGCTTCGAGAGATTGATGACATCGTCTCCCGCGTCGTTCTCCCGCAGCACTTTCTGCAGGTTGTAACCGCTGACACAGCGTTTGAGGGTCGGATATCGGTCTTCGATCTCGTCGGCGTTGTCCTCGACGAGCGCGCGGACGGTTTTGTAGATCTCCGCCTCGCGGTCGTCCTTCGAGACGATCTCGTCCCACTCTGGACCGTCAACGACGACGTCCCGCGTGCGAATCAGCGAGCCGTCCGCGAGAACGACCTCGCACTCCTCCACGTAGGCGTCCGTGATGCCGTAGCGGACCGAGTGTGCACCCGTCGAGTTGTTGCCGATCCCGCCACCGATCGTCGCCCGGTTCGACGACGCTGGGTCGGGCGCGAATCGGAGGCCGTGGGGCTCGAGCGCGTCGTCGAGGTCGTCCTGAACGACCCCGGGCTGGACGGTGGCCCGCTGGTCATCCGGCTCGATTTCGAGGATATCATCCATGTGTCGGGACAGGTCGAGGACGATACAGCCCGGACCGACCGCCTGTCCGGCGAGCGAGGAGCCCGCACCTCGGGGGAGAACGGGGACGCCGTAGTCGGCCGCGACGCGGACCGCAGAGCAGATGTCGTCCCTGTCCCGCGGGAAGACGACGCCCGCTGGCTGTGCGCCGTAGATGCTTCCGTCGGTCGCGTACAGCACTCTGGTGTACTCGTCGAAGCGAACGTCGCCGTCGACCGCGACCTCGAGGGCGGCCGCGAGGTCGCCGCCCGTGCCGTCCGCGTCGCCATCGCTATCGTCCCGATCAGCGTTCGTGGTGCCTTCGAGCGGTCGGTCCTCGCCGCCGACTCGTTCCGTAGCCATACGAGCACTCGACCACCGAGAACCAAAACAGTGCGTGTGAGCTTCACACGATGTCGCCGACCGCGACCGACTGGCGGCGCGGCTATCGGGGACGTGTGTCAAAAAACGTCAAGATTGCCGAGTCGTCGCGTTTCCGGGCAGCTACGTTACTCGAAGTGGTCGAGGCACTTCTGGTACTCCTCGGCGGCCGAGTCCCAGTTGACGACGTCGAAGAAGCCGTCGATGAACTCGCCGCGGTCCGGACCGTAGTCGTAGTAGTAGGAGTGTTCCCAGACGTCACAGGCGAGAATTGGGTGCGAACCCCAGAGTGCGCCCTGGTCGTGCTTGTCGACCGCAACGTTACGCAGCTGCTTGGCAACCGGGTCGTAGACCAGCAGAGCCCAGCCACCGGCGGCGCCGGCAGCGGCCTCGAACTCGCCCTTCCAGCCCTCGTAGGAGCCGAAGTCCTCCTCGATGCGGTCGGCGAGGTCGCCCTCGGGTTCGCCGCCGCCGTTCGGCGACATGTTCTCCCAGAACAGCGTGTGGAGATAGTGTCCACAGCCGTTGTGGGTGACATTCGAGAGGGCTCCGGGCGTCGAGCCGAAATCGCCCGACTCGCGGTTCTCCGCGAGGGTCTCCTCGGCGGCGTTGAGACCGTTGACGTAGCCCTGATGGTGGGTGTCATGATGCCAGGTCACGACCTGTTCGGAGATCGATGGCTCCAGCGCGTCGTAATCGTACGGAAGTGGTGGAAGTTCGTGGTCAGTCATTGGAATTCACCTGTAGTGTTGTATCTGCATCTCGCCTGTTAAGTTTTGAGGAGAGAAACGGTATCATGCCGCACAGGCGATCGCACTCCCCTCGTGTGGTTCGTCTCGCGTGATACGCCGCCACCAGTACTCTCACCACGGGTCGGGGGTTAAACCTTTCAGCCGGGCCGGGGGACCACGTCGTCGCCGTCGGTCTACGAGAGTTCCTTGTGTTTTGCGTGCTCGAGCCACTCCTCGAGCGAGGGCTGTGTCCAGTATCGAACGGTCTCACTGCGTCGATCGTGGTCGAGAACGCCGGCGTCCTCGAGTTTCGGCAGGTGCGTGTGCTGCAGTTCTGTTCGGATTCGCAGTTGTCGCTGGTCGCAGTCGGTCTCGAAATCGGTGTCGTCGCCGGAGTCGGCTTCATCTGCTATGGCTGCCTCCTGGCTCGAGTCCGCCTGCTGGAGGTCGACGACCGCGGTCGTGAGTTCGTCGAGCGTCGCGACGCCGTCCGGTTGGTCGTGCATGTAGTAAAGCGCGTACCGTCGACGGCGGTTCGAGAGAAGATCGAAGATCAGATCGAGCGACGGCGTCACCTCGGCCGTGATCTTCGTCGACTCTCGCTCGGTTTTACGCATCCACGAACCACCTACCGTGTGTTACCATTCGAAACCACCAACCGTCTCTTCTGCAGCCGTCCCATTAGATGTTGCGTCTACCTAGAAAAACACATGTACATTCTCCACAATATAATCTCCGGTATAATTACTGGGTGGTGGCCGCTGCCAACGAGATTACAGTCGTCGCTCTTAACCGTCTGTTTTTGATGTCGACTGTACGTTAGACGCGAGAAAATGAAGAATCGATCGGGCGAATCGCTGCGTTCGAGCCGAGACGAGCCTCGACGTACTACTCGTAGAGCCACTCGGCGTCGTGCTGATCGTAGTCGATCAGTTCGTCGTCGTCGAAGTGAATCGCGATTTCGCGTTCGTTCGCGCCATCGTCCTCGTGGTCGGCAGCGTGAACGACGTTTCGACCGAGATCCAGCGCGTAGTCGCCGCGGATCGTTCCCGGTGCGGCCTCGAGCGGGTCGGTCTCGCCGATCATCTGACGGACCTGACGGGTCGCATCCTGGCCTTCCCAGACCATCGGGACGACCGGACCGCCGGTGATGAACTCGATGAGGCCGTCGAAGAACGGCTTATCCTCGTGTTCGCTGTAGTGTTCTTGGGCCCGCTCCTCGGGCATGTTGATCACTTTGATCCCGACGAGTTTGAGACCGCGGTCCTCGAGTCGGGAGATGACTTCGCCGACGAGCCCGCGCGCGAAGGCGTCGGGCTTGACCATGACGAAGGTCCGCTCGTGGTCGCTCATTGTTCGGCCTCGGTCTCTTCGGCTTCGTCCTCGCCGTCGTCTTCCGCTTCGGCTTCGACATCCTCGTCCTCGGCGACGTCCTCGTCACCGGCGGATTCGGCGTCGTCGTCTTCGTCGACGGCTTCGTCCTCGGTCTCGAGGTCGTCGTCAGCTTCGGCGTCGGCGACCTCGTCTTGATCGTCCTCGGCAGCGGGCGTGGTATCCTCGGCCGGCCCCTTGTTACGGCGACCGTCCTCGGTCCACTCCAGATCGCGCGGTTCACGACCGAGCTTGTAGTTTTTCTCCGCCTTCGAGTCGACGAAGTGGAGCACACTGCCGTTCTTGCGGACGTACATGATGCCCGTGCCGGGCTCGATCTCTTCGCCCGTGTAGTCGCACGTACGTTTCTCGACCATTGGTTATTGTCCTCCGATGGAGTCTGCCTCACGAGCGGTCTCGCGAAGCTGCAACACGTCGCCTTCGCGGACCGGCCCGAGGCAGTTTCGGGTGATGATTCGTCCCTGGTTCTCGCCCTCCTTGATTCGGCATTTGACCTGCATGGCTTCGCCGTGCATGCCGGTCTTGCCGACGATCTCGATGACCTCGGCGGGCGTAGAGCCGCTTTCTTCCTCTTCAGCACTCATCTCTGATCACCTCAGTCGAGGTCCTCGACCTTGTCGGCGATATCTTCGACGTCGTCGCCCGCCTCGCCGGCGTCGACGATCGCCGCGGCGGCGCTCCCGACCTCGAGGCCGGCAGCGTGGCCGACGTCGTCCTGGGTCTCGATGAAGACGACCGGGATGCCCTTCTCGTCGGCGAGTTCGGGCAGGTGCATGACGATCTCCTCGGGGGAGACGTCTTCTGCGACGTAGACGAGATCGGCGTTGCCGCGCTCGATCGCTTTCGTCGTTTCGTTCGTTCCTTTCTTTACGCGTCCTGTGTCTCGTGCGACCTCGAGTGCCTCGAGGGCATCGTCTGCGAGGTCGGCCGGGATGTCGGTTGTTACGTAGACTGACATTGGTTGTTCACCTCTCCTACACGTGGGCTCGCGCTCCCCTGCCGTCCGGGTGCTGGGCACCCGTGCCGAACTGATTCCGGCGGAAGTCCTGTGAGGCTAGGAGCATCATCAACCCCGCGTAGGGTGTACTACGCCAGTAGCGTTGCCCCCCTTAAAAGCGTGTTCAAACGGACGGGGCTGTGAGAGGGGTCCGCACGGGCCGATTCGACAGGATATAGACAATCGTGACTGTGGTGCGAGACTATCGATCAACCCACGGTACGCGGTGGTCCGGAGTATCGATTGCCGTCGAACGGAACGCTTCTCTCGATCACCCTTCCAGGCGACTGCCCCATCGATCGTACTCCGGTGGCTATTACTCTCGAGTCCCCCAATCCGCTCACATGGACGCGGACATCGTCGGACTCGCCGAATCGCTGTTCGACGAAGCGACGGGAACGAACGAGCGACGGCTGCTGGTCCTCTCTGGCGAACGGGAAGAGGGATACGACGCCCTCGAGTCGATCCTCGACGCCCTCCCGGTCGCGATCACCGCCACGACGCTCGTCGGTCCCGACGACCGCCTTCGCTGTGAATACCTCCCGCAGGCCAACGCGAGCGACCTCCTCGGAACGACTCGAGACGTCGTCGCGCTCGATGCCCACGAGGGACTCCGACCGAACGCGCTCGGCAAAGTCATCGGTGCGGTCGACGGGGGCGGCCTGCTGGTCCTGCTGACGCCACCGCTCGAGGGCTGGCCCGACCGAAGCGGCGAGTTCGACGAGTCACTCGCGGTGCCACCGTTCTCCCTCGCGGACGTTACCGGGCGATTCAGAGGGCGACTCGTCGAAACCCTTCGCGCACATCGCGGAATCGGAATCGTCGACCTCGATGCCGAGCAAATCGTCGACGACGGATTGACGAATCCGGCACCGCGCCCGAGCCGCGAGCAGGAACCGTCGCTCGAGGCACCGACGAACACGCGGTTCCCCGCCGAAACCTACGAGGCCTGTCTCACCGGCGACCAGGCCAACGCGGTTGCCGCGTTCGAGTCACTGCTGGAGGGAACCGAAGCAACTGGCGCGACCGACGAGACCGAAGCGACCAAACGCACCCAGCCAGGAGCCGTCGTCCTCGAGGCCGACCGCGGCCGCGGCAAGTCGAGTGCCGCAGGACTGGCCGCGGGAGCCATGGCTGCGGCGGGACTGGACGTCCTCGTCACCGCACCCCAATCGCGGAACGCGGCCGAACTATTCGATCGCGCGGGGGAACTCTGCGAGGCGCTCCCGGACGTCGACGCCACGGTCGACCCTGCTCGCCGGCTCGAGACCGCTGTCGGCGGCCGTGTCCGGTTTCTCGAGCCGACCGACGCCGTGGCCCAACTCGAGGACGCGGACGTCGTCATCGTCGACGAGGCCGCCGCGCTCCCGGTCTCGATGCTCGAGTCGCTACTCGAAGCCGACAACGTCGCGTTCGCGACGACGATTCACGGCTACGAGGGGGCCGGCCGCGGCTTTTCGGTCCGGTTCCGGGATCGACTGGCCGGGAGCGATCACGAGGTGGCCGAGCGAACGCTTCTCGAGCCGATCCGGTACGCCGCGGGCGACCCCGTCGAGGTCTGGGCGTTTCGCGCGCTGCTCCTCGACGCCCGGCCGCCGGTCGAGTCGCTGGTCGAGGACGCGACACCAGACTCGGTCGACTACCGACGACTCGAGCCGGACGACCTGCTCGCAGACGAACACCTGCTCCGGGAGGCGTTCGGCCTGCTAGTGCTCGCCCACTACCGCACCGAGCCCAACGACCTCGCGCGAGTGCTCGATGCACCAAACCTCGAGGCCCGCGCGCTGGTCCACGGTGACGGCGACGGCACCGAATCCCAGGGGGACGGGAGCCGGAACGGACGCGTCGTCAGCGTCGCCCTGCTGGCTCGCGAGGGGAACCTCTCGCCGGAAACGCGGACGATGATGTACGAGGGAGACCGCGTTCGCGGGAACATGCTCCCCGACGTGCTCACGAGCCAGTTGCGCGACGAGTCCGCGGGCGAACCCGCCGGCCTCCGCGTCATTCGCATCGCGACCCACCACGCGGTGCGCTCGCGCGGGCTGGGGTCGCGGCTGCTCGAGTGTATCCGCGAGGAGTTCTCGAGCGAGACGCCACGCGTCTCGGACGGCGAACGGGACCGACGGCCCCGCGAGGGGATCGACTGGCTCGGCACCGGGTTCGGCGCGACGCCCGGTTTGCTCGAGTTCTGGCGCGAGAACGGCTACCGAACGGTCCACGTTTCGACGACTCGCAACGACGCCAGCGGCGAGTACTCGGCGCTCATGCTCGCCCCGACGACCGAGCCGGGAGCCGACCTCCACGACCGCCACGCCGACTGGTTCGCCCGGCGGTTCGCAGCGCTCTGTACGGACGCGCTGTCGGATCTCGATCCCGACGTAGCCCGTGCACTCTTGCGGTCCGTCGACGACGCGGCAGCGCCGCGGCTCGAGCTATCCGACCACGACTGGCGGGTCGTCGCCGGCGCGGCCTACGGTCCCGGGCTGTTCGACGTCGATCCCGAGCCATTCCGTCGACTCATCATCCGCTACTTCGTCGAGAACCCGGTCGAAATCGACCTGACCGAACGCGAGGAACGACTGCTCGTGCTGCGCGCGCTCCAGGCTCGCGGCGTCTCGGCCGTCGCGGAGCGACTCGGGTACCACTCGACCGGCCAGTGCATGCGCGCGCTCGGCGACGCGCTCCGTCCGCTGGTCGATCGGTACGGTGGAGACGCGGCGCTCGAGGAGCGAGGTCGGTTCGCCGACGGGTGAGCGCGACGACCGCATCGCCTCCGGATTACGATCGTCGCTGACTGCTCCCGACATGGGGCAATGGAGATTTCGGCGGTCCGCGGCGCTACAACAGCCGGCGAAGCAGCCAGTTGGGGGTCAGAGCGAGGACCCACGCGACGAGGCGCCAGCGCCGCGTGACGTAGACGTGATTTTTCTCCGTCCGAATCGCTCGAGCGATCTGTTTCGCGGCGGTTTCGGGCGAACACTCCCAGAAGTCGCCCATCGAGAGCTCGGTGTCGACGTAGCCGGGTTCGACGGTCGTAATCGAGACGTTCGAGTCCGAGTCGCGCTGGCGGGCCCGGAGTCCCTCGAGGTAGGTCGAGACGAACGCCTTCGACGCGCAGTAGGCCTGGACTCCGCCGCCGCCGAAGTGGGCCGCAACGGACGAAATTCCGACGAGATGACCGTCGAGTTCGCTCGCGTGGTCCTCCCGACCGACGGTTTCGAAGTACTCCATCGCGGCCGTTGCGAGCGCGACGAACCCGCGGACGTTGACGTCGACGGTCCGTCGTTCGGGCTCCCAGTCCAGTTTCGGATTGAACGGACCGACGCCGGCGTTGAGCACGACCAGATCGACCGATCCCATCGCCTCCGCGAGTTCGAAAAAGCCCGCTCGAGCGTCCTCGGTGTCGGTGACGTCCATCGTCGCGACGTACGATTTGGTCGGTAACTCGTTTCCGATCTCTCGCATTCGCTCCGTTCGACGGGCGGCCAATCCGATCTCGTACCCCTCGTCGGCAAGCTGTCGTGCGAGCGCTTCGCCGATCCCCGACGACGCGCCGACGATGATCGCTCCGCGTGTCTGCGTCATATCCAGTCGTTCGGATGCCGGTACGTAATAATACGGGAGTCGGAACCGGCCACCGACGCCGCGGGAATTGCACGCCAGGTACCGACCGATCTCTCATCGACTGCACCGAAGACCGTACGCCTTTTGTCGGGCCGGCCGTCGGGGTCGATATGGTCGATGCGATCACGATCCTCGCAGTCGCGTTGCTCGTCGGCGGTATCGTCGGGACCCTCGTCCCGCTCGTTCCCGGCGGACTGCTCTCGCTGTCGGGGATCTACCTCTACTGGTGGCACTCCGGCTTCGCAGAACCCGGAACGATCACACTCGCCGTGCTCACGGTTCTGGGGTTACTGACGCTCTTCGCCGAGTTCTTCGCCGGCTCGCTCGCGGCTCGAGTCGGCGGCGCGTCGTGGGCGACGACCTCCATCGCTGCCGTGGTCGCCATCACGCTGCTTCTGGTCGTCGGCCCCATCGGACTGCTCGTCGGCCTGTTCGGGACGGTCTTTCTCCTCGAGTACTTTCGACGCGGCGACGCCGCCCACAGCACCCGGTCCGCGCTCTTTGCGACCGTCGGCACCCTCGCGTCGACGGCGATCCAGGCGCTGCTGACGGCAACGATCCTGTTCGTCTTCGTCCTCGCCGTTTTCGCGTTCTGATGGTTCGACCTCCAGTTCGTCTCGCTCGTCTCTATCCGACTCGCTCGAGGAGCACAAACACTGAGTCGGCCGCCGTCGTAGAGCGCCTATGGACTGCACCGAGGACGACTGCGACCGGCCCGCTGCCGTCGAACTCCACATTCCGTGGACGGACAACCGGCTGGTCTGTGCCGCCCACGCGCGAGTGCTGGGTCGGCAAGACGGCGTCGTCGCCGATCCGATCGTCGACACCGGTGACGACCTCCTCGAGCGCGACGAGTGAGGAAGGACTCGAGCCGCCGACGGTCGCCAACTAGACGCAAATTATATCGTCACATTCGCAACTTAGAGACGTTCTCGGGCCTGTAAACGACCGTTTCCAGAAGAGATATGATGAGGTCACGGCTTGCTCACCACAGCAACCCATGCACCCCAATCGGCGAACCGTCATTCAGCGCTCGAGTCTCGTCACCGCAGGGCTTCTCGCCACTGCCGGCACCACGAACGTCGCCGGAGCCACGTCCCAGTCCGAGGAGACGGGACGGGTTGAGGGTCGGCTCACGTACGGGGGACTCCCCGTCGAGGATATCACGGTCACGTTCGACGGCCAACACGACACCGACAGTACGAGCAACGGCTCGTACGAGCAGGGGCTCGAGCCCGGCACGTACACGCTCGCAGTGGATACCGACGGCTACGTCGCGGAATCGGCGGAGATCACCGTCGGAGCCGGCGAGACCGTCACCGCCGATTTCGACCTCCGACGCGAATGGGGTCCGGGCGAGGGCGAACTCGAGGTCGCCGTTATCGAAGAGAGCGGGGGCTCGACGATCGACTCTCGAGTGACCATCTACGGGAACGGCGAGGAACACAGCGCCATTGCGCCGGGCGGCCGGGTCCCGGACAACGATCGCTGGCGACGCGGCTTCGTCGTCTCCGAGGGCTGGTGGGAGATTCGCGCCTCGGACGCTGACGGCTACGGCGACGGCTACGACGAGGTGTACGTCGAGGCCGACGAGAGCGTTCGGTCGCTGGTCGAACTTCCCGACGACGAGCGGACGATCCACCCCGACGGGTGGGTCTCGGGCACGGTCGCCGACGAGGCGGGCGAACCGATTCCGAATGCGATGGTTCGATTCAGGAGCTACCGATCGACGATGATCGAGCGGACGTCCGAGGCTGGCGAGTTCACCGTCGAAATCCCCCACGGACAGTACACGCTGGACGTCTCGGAAGCGGGCTACGAGCGTCTCGAGACGGACGTCGCCGTTCGATTCGGCCGCATGACGGACCAGGACGTGACGCTCGAGGCGGAGTAGTCGACCCTCGTCGGGAGCGTAGTCAACTCACTCGTTCGATCGCGCTCCCGCGACGGTGACGCAAGCGAATAGTGGTTTTCGGGCACTCTCTGTCGCTCGAGCCGGGATTCAGCTCTTTTGTTCTACCGACGGAATTTATCTGTCTGTGGACCCATCTCGCGACTATGGGAATGTTCGAGCGGCTTGGCGAGAAGGTCGAGCGATTCAAACAGGAGGCGGTATCCGCTCGAGACGAGAGCGCCGACTATCGGTGCCGAAACTGCGGATCCGAAATTTTCAGCGAACAGGAGCAGTGTCCGGAGTGTGGCAGCAGCGAAATCGAGCTCGTTGTGCAACCCGAGCCGACAGCGGAGACCGCGGACGGTGACGACGAGACGGAATCCGACGAAACCGCTGCAGCCGAAACCATCGACGAGTCTGAGGACACCGAAACCACCGAAGCTACCGACGAGTCTGAGGACACCGAAGCCGACGTGCTCATCGAGGAGGCGGAAGAGAACGAAACCGGCGAGACGTAACCGTTTTCGGTACCGACCAGTCGCTTTTCGCCTTAGTCGTGCGTGTAGTAGACGACGGTCTCGTCCTCGTCGTGACGGTCTATTCTCGAGAAGCCGACCCGTTCGAACTGCACGAGTTCGTCAGCATCGAGGTCAGCGACACCGGGTTCGGCGTGGCCCCGGACATCGCCGTCGGGCGTTCGCATACGGACGGCGACGCTCTCGTCCGCCGGCACCCAGTGGACGACGTCGACGTCACCCTCGCGGACGACATCGATGTCCTCGCCCGTGTACTGGAGCACGTCCCGCGTGAACTGGAAACAGCCCAGTCCCTTGAGCCAGATGCGCTCTTCGCGCTGGGGAAGATCGTCCTCCTCGAGCATCACGGACGCGCCGACGGGGACCTCGCGGACGCCGCGCTCCTCGTGGTTGGGATGGAGCGGCGGATTCGCCTCGTCCGGCGGGCTGCCACCCAGCGGGACCTGAGTGCCCTCGCGGACGAAAAAGCGCCGGTCCGTCTCCTCGTCGATCAGGTCTCGGTTGTTCGCATAGATCGTGCTCATCGCCAGGTCGACGTCGCTGGTCGAGGTGCCGAGACCGGTCATCGACTCGACGATGGCTTCGCCGCGAATCCCGCGGCGTCGGAGGCTCTTGAGCGTCGGGGCGCGCGGGTCGTCCCAGCCGTCGAGTTCGCCTTCCTCGATCAGTTCCGCGATCGTCGAGGTGCTCATCTTGACGTCGTAGGCGTCGATCTGGACGTGCCCCCAGTGGAGGACTTCCGGGTACTCCCAGTCGAAGTAGTCGTAAACGAACTGTTGGCGTTTGGCGGAGTCCTGCAGGTCGATGCCGCGAATGATGTGGGTGACCTCGAGCAGATGGTCGTCGACCCCCGATTGGAAGTCGAGCATGGGCCAGCAGCGGTAGTCGCTGGCCTCCTCGCGCGGGTGTGGCGTGTCGATCATCCGGAACGCAACCCAGTCGCGCAGCGCGGGGTTCTTGTGCTCGATGTCCGTCTTGACGCGAAGGACCATCTCGCCGCTCTCGTACTCGCCGTCGACCATGGCCTCGAACTCCTCGAGGACGGTGTCGACGTCCTTGTCGCGGTGTGGACACGGCTCGCCGCTGTTCTTCAGCTCTGAGAACTCCTCGCCCGAACAGGAGCAGGTGTAGGCCCCGCCCAGTTCGATCAACTCACGGGCGTGCTCGTAGTAGGTCTCGAGGCGATTGCTCGCCCGGTAGATCGCGTCGGGTTCGAAGCCGAGATAGTCCAGGTCCTCGAGGATCGCGTCGTAGGCCTCGAGATCGGGGCGTTTCGTCTCGGGGTCGGTGTCGTCAAAGCGGACGCAGAACCAGCCGTCGTATCGATCCTTGTAGCTGCCGATAACGGCCGGCATCCGTGCGTGACCGACGTGCCACGGCCCGTTGGGGTTCGGTGCGACGCGCATCCGAATCTCGTCGTGATCGTCTGCGTTCGAGAGGTCGGGGAGATCGTGTTCGTCCTCCTCATCTTCGGCTTCGATCTCCGCGAGTTCCTCGGGGGCGAGTTCCTCAAGCCGCTCGCGTTTTTCCTCGTTGGAAAGGTCGTTGACCCGACCGATGACGCCGCCGGCAATGCCCGGAATTTCGTCTCCGTGGGGTCGGAAGTCGGGATTATCGCCCATCAGCGGACCCATGATCGCGCCAACGTCGGCGTCGCTCTCGTGTTTGACCGCGTTCAACAGCGCGTGTTTCTCCGCCTCACGCTCGACACGCTCTCGTAGCTCGTCGTCCATTACCGAGACGTACTCGGTCCCGGCCCAAAACCTCCGCGATGTGCGTTCGGTGCGTTCCCGGGGCGTGCGTTCGGTGCGTTCCCGGGACGTGCGTTCGGCACGTCCGGCGATACTGTCGGTCAGACCGATTTGATCGAGCGGACTCACCCCGCAGTGCCGATGTAAGTCGCCCGAAAACGTACGCTATAGCCAGTTTAGCCCGAATATCCGAATTCGTTGATTGCTGCTGAGAGACTGCTACCAAAGCATATAAATAACACATCTACGATATCGGTCATACGAGAGTCACGATAACCAGATTGTGACATCGGTCACAACGTGTCCACCCGAATCGGGTGTGATCGACCGCTCGTCCGTTCCGTCGTGTTCGTTCGTGACTGCGGTTCTGAATCGAGTGTTTCAGCGTTTCTCGTCGACGCTCGTAGCGTATTTACACCGGCACTCCGGGGTGGGAGTGTTCCGAAATCGACAACTACATCGGAACTCCGGTGGACTTACACTGGCACCGAAGGGTGGTGAAAACGGTTCTACAGGCTTTGAAAGGGCAATTTACAAAATCTACATCGGCACTCCGGTGTGTTTACACCGGCACCGAGGAGGTAGCGTTAAGTACCACCTCGAGCAAACCCGACGTATGTCAGGATCTGAGTCCTTCTTCGACAACCAAAATCATATCTTTGCGAACAAGGACTTGCTGCGGATCTCCCACCTCGTCGACGGTGACCGAATCATCGGTCGACAGGACGAACTCAACAGCCTCGCACAGGCGCTCAAAGACGCCGTACAGGGTCAGACGCCGAATCATGTCCTGATCTACGGTAAGACGGGCACGGGCAAATCGCTCTGCTCGAAGTACATCACGAAGGATCTTCGCTCGAGCGCTGCGGAAAACGACGTCTCGATCGGTGTCGCCTACATCGACTGTCTCCAGCACACGACGGAAACCCAGGCCGTTCGCACGATCGCTCGCGAGCTCAACGACGAATCCATAACGGGGGTCACGATTCCCGCGTCGGGTCTGAGTACGGGCGAGTACTATCGGCGACTCTGGAACGTCCTCGACAGTCGGTTCGACGTGGGAATCATCATTCTCGACGAAGTGGACAAACTCGGCGACGACAACATCCTGATGCAGCTCTCTCGAGCCGTCGAATCCGGAAAACTCGAGGATAGCACGCTCGGAATCATCGGGATTAGTAACAAGATCCGGTACAAGGAAGAGCTGAACGAGCGCGTCAAATCCAGCCTGAGCGAGCGGGACTACGTCTTTCCGCCCTACGATGCGAACCAGCTCCGGGCGATTCTCGAGTCACGCAAAGACGCGTTTCAGGACGGCGTGCTCGAGGATTCGGTGATCCCGAGAGTTGCGGCGCTGGCCGCGAAAGAACACGGCGACGCGCGAAAGGCGATCGACATTCTCCGGTACGCCGGCGAGATCGCCGACGAGAACGGCCTAGAAACTGTCACCGAAGATCACGTCAACCAGGCTCACACTCGAGAGGAACAGAATCGGCTGGCAGAACTCATCTCGAAGCAGCCACCACATTCGAAACTGCTCCTGCAGGCGCTCGCATTTCGGACCCAACAGGCTCCAGAGGACGACCCAGCGGTCCCAACGTCGAACATTTATTCGACCTACGAAGTGCTCTGCCAACAGGAAGGTGCGGATCCGCTTCGGATCCGGCGGGTTCGCGAGTTGCTTAGCGAACTGGCATTTCTCTCGATTATCGAGCAGACGCGGAAGGGACGTGGCCACGGCAAAGGCGCACACACGATCCACGAACTCGTCGACGATCCGGAACTGGTTCTCAAAGCCTGCAAATCGGTGTAGGTGTCCAAAGTCTGCAAATCGTGTCGGCGTATCGCACCGTACCGACGGCTCGTCGCTCAACTGCACTCACGATAGGAACTCGACTCGAGACATACGTCAGTACGTTTTCCGAGACGCACAGTAGCACGTTCGAGAGAAAAGCGGCGAGAAGTCGATCAGTAGCCGCGTTCGATCAAGTAATCCGCCAGCTGACAGAGCAGTTCGCGAGCTTCGTTGTCCGGCAGGACCTCGAGTCGTGCCTTGCCCTGATCGACGAGGTCGCGGGCCTTGTCGTTGGCATAGCTGATCGAGCCGGCCTCCTCGAGCCGGGCGACGGCGTCGTCGATCTCGGCCTCGGTGACCGCATCGACATCGGTCGTATCGACCAGCCCTTCGATGTCGACGCCCTGGTCGCGGGCGTGGACGGTGATCAGCGTCTGTTTGTTCTCGACGAGGTCGCTACCGCGTTGTTTCCCGAGTTTCTCGCTCGGGACGGTCAGATCGAGGACGTCGTCCTGAATCTGGAACGCGCGGCCGATGTCGAGCCCGTAGCCGTAGAGGGCGTCGATGGTCTCGTCGTCCGCTCCAAGCAAGATCGCGGGGAGACACGCCGATGCCGCGTACAGCACGGCCGTTTTCTGTTCGACCATCTCGAGGTACTCCTCGGGCGTGACATCGGTTCGGTTCTCGAAAGTGATGTCGAGCGACTGCCCCTCGCAGATCTTCGTACAGGTCGTCGCGAGGATGCCGAGCGCGTCGACGGTCCGGGCGGGATCCGCACCCGTCTCGAGCATGATCTCGAACGCCTTCGAGTAGAGCGTGTCGCCGGCGAGAATCGCCGTTCCGAGGTCGTACTCCTTGTGGACGGCCGGCACGCCGCGCCGGAGGTCGTCGTCGTCCATGATGTCGTCGTGGATCAGCGTGAACGACTGGATGACCTCGACGCTGACGGCGGCGTCCATGAGGTCGATCGTGTCTCGCGGCGGGCCGCTCGAACTATCCGCGGAACGTGTTTCCGTGCGCTCCCCATCGATCGTGGGGAACGCGCGGTAGTCCTCGCTGAGCGGCTCGGCGTCGACGAGCGCCTCGCCCGTGGCGAGCAGCACCGTCGGCCGGAGTCGCTTCCCGCCGGCGTCGAGCAGATACCGCGACGCCTCGTAGAGCCGCTCGGGTCGTTGGATCGGTAACTCCTCTGGAATGGCCTCGTTGACCTGCTCGCGGCGCTTCCGAACGGCCTCGAGCACCGCCTCTTCTCGTGCCTCTGGGGTCGTCATATCAGTCGACAAGCTGGATGAGGTTACCGTTGCGCGTTACGTGAACATCCCGACCCATCTGGTAGCCTTCGCTCTCACAGAGGCTTACGTAGCCCGACAGCCCCTTCAAATCCTGGTGGGCGGGAATGATGTTCTGTGGCTGGAGCGCATCGAGCATCTCGTAGTGGCCCTCCTGGTTGAGGTGGCCGGAGACGTGGATGTCGTCGTAGATGCGGGCGCCCTGCATGCCGAGCAGTTTCTCGGCCTGGTAGCGCTGGCCCTCGTTGGTCGGCTCCGGAATGACGCGGGCGGAGAAAACGACCTTGTCGCCGTCGTCCAGTTGGTACGGCGTCTCGCCGCGGGCCATCCGGGTGAGCATCGCGCGTGGCTCGCCCTGGTGGCCGGTGACGACTGGCAGGAAATTCTCCTTGCCCTCGTTCATGATCCGTTTGAACGTTCGATCGACGGACTTGCGGTGGCCGAACATTCCCAGGTCGTCCGGGAAGTCGACGAAGTCGAGTCGCTCTGCGGTGCCCGAGTACTTCTCCATCGAGCGACCGAGGAGGACCGGCTGCCGGCCGATATCCTTGGCGAACTCGACGAGGCTCGTCACGCGCGAGATGTGACTCGAGAACGTGGTCGCGACGATGCCGCCGTCGTAGTCTTCCATACTGTAAATAACGTCCCGGAGGTGTTCCCTGGCGACGTTTTCGCTGGGCGTGCGCCCCTTCTTGTTCGCGTTGGTACAGTCCTCGATGTAACAGAGCACGCCATTGCCCTCGCGACCGATCTCGCGGAACCGCTTCATGTCGATCGGGTCGCCGATGACGGGCGTGTGGTCCATCCGTTTGTCCAGCCCGTAGACGATGGCCCCTTCGGGCGTGTGGAGGACCGGGTTGATCGCGTCGATGATCGAGTGGGTGACGTTGACGAACTCGAGTTCGACGGTACCGCTGTCGCCGATCGACATCGTTTCGCCGGCGTCCATCTTGACCAGGTCGTTCTCGACGCCGAACTTCTGTTCGCCTTCGATCTGCTGTTTGACGAGTTCGATCGTAAACGGCGTCGCGACGACGGGTGCGTCGTATCGGTGAGCCAGTTTCGAGATGGCACCGATGTGGTCCAAGTGACCGTGGGTCGGAACGATCGCCTGCACGTCGCCCTCGAGGTCGGACATGATCCGGTCGTCCGGAATCGCGCCCATGTCGATCAGATCGAGGCTGTGCATCCGTTCGGTTTCGACGTTGTCGTGGATCAGAACCTGCGAGAGGTTCAGCCCCATGTCGAAGATAACGACGTCGTCACCGGCGCGGACGGCAGTCATCTGCCGGCCGACTTCTTCGTAGCCGCCAATTGTTGCAATTTCGATTTCCATGGTTCGTTGTACTGAAAGTCGCGTGATGGACTCTCGTCGAAACGGTCCGCGGACTCCCGGTCGTACGGCCCCGGCGTCTTGCAGCGCGTCGGCCATCCCGCTATGCGTTCGCGGCGGCCATCGCCGCCGATCGACCGACAGCACCGCCGTCGGCCGCGAACGCACTTGCCCGCGGGTTTCGCTACTGGCTCATACACGCCGGGGTGTTAAAAACACAGTGGGTTAGTCGCCTCCGGTTGCGACGGCCAAACGAGCGGGAGACCGGCCAACACTCCAGCTACCGGTAATTCGCCGACGGAGTCCCTCAGGCATCCCGACTGTGAGGACGGGCGAACGTGTCGGGAGAACCCGTCTCTCCGCGAGTATTTTTGACCATAATAATTGATCAAATGATTTTCTTTCGGCCGTATCTTCTTCCGGATTCTCATTCGGCATGTGTTGCAAACACATACGATGCCTCAATGGGAAGCTTTTGTAACTTCCGTCCGAAAGCCCCACCCGATGACGAAGGATCTCGAGCGAGACCTGGGGTTGTTCGCCGTAATCGCGATCAGCATGGGGGCGATGATTGGGAGCGGGATCTTCATCCTCCCCGGCGTCGCGATGGCCGAAGCGGGACCGGCCGTGATCCTCGCATTCGTGATCGCCGCAATTTTGGTCGTGCCGGCGGCACTGAGTATCGCCGAACTCGGCACGGCGATGCCCGAAGCGGGCGGTGACTACGTCTTCATCGAGCGCGGGCTTGGACCGACGTTCGGGACCATTGCGGGCCTCGGGACGTGGCTCATGCTGATGCTCAAAGGATCGCTCGCGCTCTACGGCGGTATGTTCTACATCAACTTCGTCTACGAACTTCCGACGTGGGATCTCGCCGTTCCCGCGGTCGAATCGACGCTCACGATACCCGGTGTCCGTGCGCTCGGAATTACGTTCGCGATCGTGCTCATCGCGGTCAACCTCTTCGGGGTCAAACAGACCGGTGGGCTCCAGCTAATCATGGTCATCGTCATGCTCGCGATCCTCTCGGCGTTCGTCGCCGGCTCGATAATCCAGGTCGAAGGCGCGAACTTCGACGGCTTCTTCGACGAAGGAATCGACGGGATCCTCAGCGCGACGGCGCTCGTGCTGGTCTCCTACGCCGGCGTGACGAAAGTCGCCGCCGTCGCCGAAGAGATCGAGAACCCCGGCCGGAACCTCCCGCTCGGCCTGCTCGTCTCGCTGATCGCCACGGCCTTTCTCTACGCTCTACTCGTGTTCGTCCTCGTCGGCGTCGTCGAAGGGGAGGCGCTGACCGGCACGGAGGAGCCGATGGCCGAGGCCACGGAGCTCCTCTTCGGTGAGGTGACGATCTGGGGCGGCCTCCCACTCGGGACGCTCGCCGTCGGTGCGATCGTCCTCGCTGCCCTGCTCGCCCTCATCAGCACCGCCAACGCGGGGATCTTGACCGCCTCTCGCTACCCGCTCGCGCTCAGCCGCGACAACCTCTTCCTCGACAAGTTCGAGTACATCCACCCCCGGTTCTCGACGCCGTTCGTCGCCATCCTCACCACCGGTGCGATCATCATCTTCATCGTCGCCACCCAGGAGGTCGACGAGATCGCCAAGATGGCCGGCGCGTTCCAAATTCTCGTCTATATCCTCGTCTGCGGAGCGCTGATCGCCTTCCGCGAACGCGATCTCGAGTGGTACAACCCCGACTTCCACACGCCGGGCTACCCCTGGGTCCAGCTGTTCGGGATCTTCTCGGGAATTTTCATTATCTCTCAGATGGACGTTCAGGAGATCGTCGGCTCGATCGTGATCGTGATCTTCGGCTTCGTCTGGTTTCGCTGGTACGCCAAGGACAAGGTCGAACGCGAAGGCGTTGCCAAGGGACTCGCCCGTCGCGAAGCCAGCAAGCAGTTCGTTCGCGACACCGAAGCACAGCTCGAGGAAGGAGCGGACTCCCCACAACCTGCCCGCGCTACCGACCAGTACGAACTGCTGATTCCGATCCGGCAAGACGTCTCTCGCGAACAGGAGGACGCCCTGATCCAGATGGCCGCCCCGATCGTCAGCCGGCGCAATGGACGGATTCGCGTGGTCCGTTTCGATGAGGTCCCCGATCAGGTGCCCCTCGATACGGCCGCCGAGGAGGTTTCAGAGGCCGACATCGAGTTCGAAGAGCGAACCGACGAACTCGTCCGCTACCTCGAGGTGCCCGTCGAGGTCGGCGAGATCGTCAGTCACGACACGCGACACGCGGTCGTCAACTTCGCCGACCGAACTGGCGCGGACCTCATCCTCGCCCGTCAGGAGGCGACCAGCCGCCTCGGGACCCTCTTCGGTCGGGACACCGACTGGATCATGGACCACGCGCCCTGCGACGTCGTCTTCGTCCAGCACGAACAGCGGGTGCAGGTCGACGAGATCGCCATCGTCACGGATCGGAGCCCGTTTAACGATCCGCTCAAGGTCGAACTCGCGGACGCGATGGCGGATGTCCTCGGCGCACGCATCCGGTTTTGCTACGCTGTTTCCGAGAACGCTCCCGAGGAGCTCACCGAGACGATCGAGGAGTACCACGACGAACTCGACGACCTCTGTACGGTCCCCGTCGAGTCGACCATCGTTCGAGCGAATGACTCTGTCGAGGGGCTCTCGCGGGCGCTCGAGTCTTCCGACATCGTCATCCTGAGTACGGTGACTCACCGTCGCTTGCCCGATCTGGTCATCGAACAGCGATCCGATCGCCTCGCCGCGGCAATCGACCAGCCGGTGTTGCTCGTCCACTCCAAGCAAACGCGTCGGGGCTCGTTCCTGCGACCGATCCTCGACCGGGTGCTGTTCGACTGATCAGAGCGACACTCGGCTCTCGCTCTCACCGCTCTTCCTGTTCGATCGATTTGGCTGTCGGATCGTTTCCGTCCTGAAAACCCTCAAAATATTTACTTCTGTACTGGGTTGGTGCTACCATGCCCTCCAGACGAACGGTCGTCGTCGGGTGCTGTGCCGTCGCATTCGCCGGCT
Organism: Natronorubrum tibetense GA33; assembly: GCF_000383975.1. Classification (NCBI taxonomy): domain Archaea; kingdom Methanobacteriati; phylum Methanobacteriota; class Halobacteria; order Halobacteriales; family Natrialbaceae; genus Natronorubrum; species Natronorubrum tibetense. The sequence continues at coordinate 3,434,796 of NZ_KB913017.1, forward strand.
GTCTGGGCGACGGCGGAACGGAGCCGGAGTCGGAGTCAACAAACGTCGAAGACGCCGACGACCCACCGGACGATGTCTCGGAACCCGCCTACCGAACTCTCGAGAACGCGCAGAAAGGCGGGCAAGCTGAGCCGATCAGGGCGACGAAAGCGGAGTGGGACAGGTGGGTCGAGTACCTGCCGGACGAAGACGCGGTTCGATATGTCGCCTCGAAGGGGCCCTCGAGCGACGTTGATCCCGACGATTACGAACAGAAGCCGCCCGATCGAGACCTGGAGTTTACGACGACGCCCTGGGACCGCTGGAAGCATATCCGAGCCAACGACATCGCGGGCGAAGCCGCAGTCGAAGCCGTGACTGACGAATTGGGGATCGAAAACGTCGGTCGACCAATATCCGTCGGCAGAGAGCCCGCCGATCGACCGACAGTCGTTCGCGTCGAGATAGTTGTCGATGCCGAGGGAGAGACCGTTCACGGCGAAGCGATCGATATCGACGACCTCGCGGCGGCGACACCGGAATCCGTCGACGTCACCTACGAACTAGACGGGAAAACCGTTGAGACCACGCGAACGGTTACCGCGGAGTACCGGAAACAGAGACTCGAGTAATCGGCTAGTCGATCGTCGTCCCCGGTTCGTCGCTTCCGAGGAAGGCATCCAACTCTTCGAGGCCGAAAATAGACGCTTCAGCCTCGAGTGCGAGCAACGCCTGCACCTTCGCGGCCATCCCGCCGGTTACGTCGGTCGAATCGCTGGCACCCAGAACGCTCTCGACGTCCTCGTAGGCCGAAATTCGCTCGATGACCGCCTCGTCGTCGTTCAAGACGCCCGGAACCGTCGAACAGAGGCCGATCCGGTCGGCCTCGAGGTCGCGGGCCAGCTCGGCCACCAGTTCGTCGCCGCTAACCACGGTCGCGCCCGACCCCGCGTGGGCGATCATATCGCCGTGAAGGACGGGGACGAACCCCTCCGCGAGCAGCGTCTCGACCTGCCCGGTCGGGAGTTCGAGACGCCCCTCCTCGTCGCGGTAGCCTGCCGAGAACGGGTGGACCGGAATCGCTTGCACGTCGCGCTCGAGCAGCCGCGTCAGTACGAACTGGTTCAGCGTCTTCATCGCGCCGTGGATCTCGAGCGCCGCAGTCGCGTCGTGCGTGCCCGCGGTCGTGGAGACACCGTGCTCGCTGGCGTTGTGGTGGCCGAAACTGCCGCCGCCGTGGACGATTACGAGGTCCGTCGCGTCGGTTTCGACCGTACTCGCCACGGCGGCGGCGGCCCGCTCGAGCGCCTCGCCGTCGAGCGTTTCGGGTCGATCCTTGTCCGTGATGACGCTCCCACCGAGTTTCAGGACGATCATTCGAGGCGCTCCACCCCGGTTTCAGCGAGTTCGGCGCGGAAAGAGTCCTCACAGCCCGGCGTGTACGACAGCGCCGTCTCGGTCTCGTCGGTCGGATCGAGCGCGACGATACAGCCGCCGCCACCCGCGCCCGTCAGCTTCGCGCCGTGGGCACCGGCGTTGCGAGCCGCCCAGACCATCGAATCGAGCGAACGCGAGGAGACGCCCAGCGCGGACAGCAGCCCGTGGTTGAAGTTCATCAATCGGCCGAGTTCCTCGATGTCGTCCGCGGCGAGCGCTTCCTCGCCGTTTCGAACGATTTCGCCGATAGATTCGACCGTATCCGCCGCGAACTCGTACTCCTCGCGGAGGCCGCGAACGCCAGCGACGAGTTTTCCGGTGTCGCCGGCCCCGCCGTCGAAGCCGACCACGATCGGGAGGTCGGGCGCTTCGAGCGAGCGACAGTCGTCGCCCTCGACCCGGACGGCCCCGCCCGTGGCCGAACAGAACGTATCGGCTCTGGAGGCTTGCCCGCCCTGCACCTCGTACTCCGTCTGGTAGGCCCGCTCGGCGAGTTCATCGGTCTCGAGCGTCGTCCCCAGTTCGCGGGTGCCGGCGTCGATCGCGGCGACCGCGACGGCCGCCGACGATCCCAGCCCCGCACCGAGCGGGATGTCGCTCTCGATCGTCACGTCAAAGCCGACCTCGTCCTCGCCGGTGACGTCCCGGACCTGCTTGATCGCGCCGTCGACGTACCCCATCGCCGCGGTGAGCAGCGACTCCTGGACATCGACATCGGGCGGCCCGTCGGCCGTTCCGCCGTACTCGACGGTGAAACCATCCAGACTGAGATCCTCGGCGTGAATGCGCAGTTTGCTGTCCGCCCGTTGCTCGACACCGACCCGCGCCCGTACCTCGATGGCACACGGAACCGCGGGCTCGCCGTAGACCACCGCATGCTCCCCGAACAAGTACACCTTCCCGGGAGCGCTCGAGACTGCCATGGCCGGCCGTTCGCACGACGACGGTTAATAGCTATCTTCTCGGACCGGACTCCTCACCGATCGTGATAGTTTGCTAACTCTCCCGGCAAATATTCGTGGGTGTTAACCTGCAGTGGTACCCAGTCCGTCTATGAACCGGAGAACGTACCTCGGTGCAGTAGTAGGCAGTCTCACAGCAGGTGTAGCGGGCTGTCTCGACGGCTTCGCCGGCTCGGATATCGACGAAGACGAACACCCCGTCGGCGCGTGGGCTGACGGCAGTATCGAATTCGGCCTACCGCCGTTTCAGAGCCAGGAGGAACTCGAGGAACAGTACGCGGGAACGTTCGAGTGGCTCGCGGACGGCTTTGACGAGGTCGACAGCGTCGACGGCGTGCCAACGACGAACTACAGCGGCGTCGTCGAGAGCGTCGTCAACGGCCATACCGAACTGGCGAATCTCTCGCCGTTCATCTTCGTCCTCGCCCAAGAGGACGACGTCCACCCGCTGGCGATCAACTGGTCGCACGGCTCGGATTCCTATCACACGTACATCGCAACCAGAACCGACACCGACGTAGAGGAGATCGCGGATCTCGAGGGGAAAACCATCGCGATGGTCGACCCAATGTCGGCCAGCGGGGGGATGTTCCCCCGCTACCGGCTCTCCCAGGAGGGACTGCACGCGGGCGACCTCGAGACCGACCCCGAGGACTTCGACATCCAGTGGGCCGGGAGCCACGACGCTGCACTCCGCGTCCTCGAGGAAGGCCACGTCGATGCCGCGGCCTACGGCGACTTTCAACACCCCGACGACGACGAGATCGTCAAAATCGCCGAGAGCGATCCGATCCCCTTCGACGTGATCGTTGCCAAACCGGACACCCCCGAGGAGGTCCGCGAAGAACTCGCCGACCGGCTGGTCGAAACGCCGGAGGAAGCCCTCGAGGACCACCGCGTCGACGAGTACGGCGAGTTCGATCCGGACCTCTACGACCACGTTCGCGACATCGCCGAGGAGATGGGCGTCGATATCGAGACGCTCGACGATGCCGAGGACGAGGATAGCGATGACGACGAAGACAACGGAACTGACGACGATGGAGCCGAAACCGACGACGGCGATGATGGAGCCGAAACCGACGACGGTGACGACGGGAACGAGAGCGACGAGTAACCACCCATGCTCAGCGTCACCGGTCTCGAGAAACGCTACGACGATGTCGCGGCGGTAGCCGACGTCTCGTTCGACCTCGAGCCCGGGTCGCTCGCGGTGCTGGTCGGCCGGTCGGGTGCGGGAAAGACGACACTCCTGCGGTGTATCGATGGACTGGAGCGGCCGGATTCGGGTTCGATTCGACTCGCGGGTGAACCCCTCGAGTCGACCGACGCGGCGCTGGTCTTTCAGTCGGGCGCACTACTGGACAACAAATCGACCCTCGAGAACGTTCTCGACGGCGGGCTCGCGCGCGAGCCAGTTTGGCGCGAACTACTCGGATGGCACACGCCCGCGGCGAAGCGAGCCGGGATCGAACGGCTTCACGCGGTCGATCTGGCCGGCTACGCCGACCGCCGTGTCGGCGACCTCTCGGGCGGCGAGCGCCAGCGCGTCGGCATTGCCCGGGCACTCCAGCAGGAGCCGCGAGTACTGCTGGCCGACGAACCGGTCGCCTCGCTCGACCCGGCGACCGCCCGCGCCGTCCTCGAGCGACTCGCCGCGGTCGTTCGCCGCGAGAATCTGGTCGGTCTCGTCAGTCTCCACCAGCCGCGGCTGGCCGGAGAGGTCGCGGATCGATATCTCGGTCTCGCCGATGGACGGCTCACGGTCGACGAGTCGGCGACCGAGATGGAGCCGGACCGAATCGCGGAGGTGTACCGTGGCTGACCCCGACTCCGGAGTGGACGACCGCTCCGCTCACGCGGATCCCTCCGTCGACGAGGAGTTCGATCGGATTCAGGCCCGCTGGCGGCGCCGCTTCGCGGTCAGAATCGGCGCCGTCGTCGGGCTGCTCGCCCTCGTGATCGCGACCGCACGGTGGCTCGGCTTCGATCTGGCGTACCTCTACGCACACCGCCGGAACCTGCGGGACGTCTTGCTCGAGGAGATGCTCGCGCCCGCACAGCTCTGGGCACAGTTGCAGGCGGACAGCTCAACGCTGGCGTCGGCGACCCTCGAGACCCTGGCCATCGCGGGCGTCGGCACGGCTATCGGCCTTCCGCTCGCGTTCTGTCTCGGGATCCTCGCTGCGGGCAACGTGACACCGAGAATCGTCCACGCCCCGCTACGGCTGTTCCTGGGCGGCGTCCGCGCCGTGCCGAGCATGGTCTATGCGCTCCTGTTCGTGATCCTCGCCGGACTCGGGCCGGTCGCCGGCGCGCTCGCCATCGCGATGGGAACGGTCGGCGACCTCGGCCGACTCTTCGCCGACGAGATGGAGGAGATCGACCGTGCGCCGGTCGAAGCCGTCGCCTCGAGCGGGGCCGGACTGCTGGCGACGACCGCGGCCGCTCGACTCCCGCAGGTGACGACGGCCTACGTCGCGTGGACGCTGTTCTACCTCGAGATCAACGCCCGCAAGAGTTCGGTGCTCGGCATCGTCGGCGCCGGCGGGATCGGCTACCCGCTGTTCATGGCGTTCAATGCCAGAAACTACACGCGCGTGATGGCGGCGATCGTGGCGATCCTCGTCCTCGTCGTGAGCGTCGAACTCGTCGCGAATCGGCTCCGGAGTTTGCTCGACGCCGACCGGCGGGCCGCACGGAACTAACCCGGACCGCAGGGCCACTCGAGCGCGCTCGTTCGGCCGCAGTAGCCGGATTTAAGCCGGTGTCCGCGCTACGCGGTCGTATGTCTCTCGTCCTGCCGAGCGAACTCGTCGTCGACCGATTTCTCCCGACGGTCCGGGCCATGCTCGCGACTCGTCTCGCCGACCGCGACATGACTCAACAGGAGATCGCGGCCAACCTCGGCGTTACCCAGGCCGCCGTCAGCAAGTACGTCGGCGGCGAGAGCGGCGGCGACGATCGGTTTCGCGAGCATCCCGAAACCGTTGCCACGGTCAACCGAATCGCCGACGGGCTTTCGAGCGGCGAGATGGACGGCTACGACGCGCTGGCCGAACTCCTCGCGCTCGTCCGCAGTCTCGAGGACCGCGGGCCGATCTGCGAACTCCACGAGGAGGAGATGCCCGCCCTTCGCGGTCTCGGCTGTGACCTCTGCGTTCGCGGACTCGATGCCGACGTGCGGGCCGAACGCGACGTGCTCGCCGACGTCCGAACGGCCGCACGAACGCTCGCGGCGATTCCCGAAATGGCCGACTACGTTCCGAACGTCGGCACCAACGTCGGGATGTGTCTCCCCGATCCGCGGGACGAGACCGACGTCGCCGCGATTCCGGGTCGAATCTACTCGATGGGGCGCCGTATCGAAATTCCCGCGAATCCCGAGTTCGGTGCGTCGAAACACGTCGCCACGGCACTCCTCGCGGCCAACGTGATCGATCCCGACGTTCGGGGTGCGACCAACGTCGCGACCGACGAGAGACTCCTCGAGGCCGCCCGAGAACGAGGACTGGAACCCCTCGAATTCGACGCCGACTACGAAGATCGTGGGGCCCACCTCCGTTCGCGCTTCGAGGAGCGGGGTGGGGTTCCGCTCGTGGCCTATCACGAGGGGGCGTTCGGCATCGAGCCGACGACGTTCGTGTTCGGGTCGACGGCCGGTGACGCAGTCCAACTCGTGGACGAACTGATCGCGATTTCCTCGTAACGTTTCGTGTCGGCCTGAGCTATCGGAACCGAATCGGCGCGTTCTCGAATCGGACTCGAGTTCGATGGCGAGTACACAACTGCGGCGAACGTCTCTCGAACCAGTTCGACGAACGGGACCCACGAGTCGCCTTCCATCGGGCGCGTTCGGAATCGAATCCACGACTGACGCGTTCGACACGGCGGCCGAACCAGTTGCTGAACTGCTCGAAGCAGTTTCGCCATCGCGACAAACCACCTGCAGGCCGACGTTGCCCGACAGTTTCGACGCCTCTCGAGGCGACGAACACCGACGCACTTCCCGTACTATCAGCACGATTGAAACTGTTCTATACAGCAGTTAGACAATACTCGTCGCGGTTTCGATCGAGTGTACGGTTCTATGACGACGATAGTAATGCGTGTCAGCTGAGTGGAGTTATCCGTCTTAGCACGAATGGACATCATCATCACGATCCAGCACGCGGCGAACGTCCACTTCTTCAAGCACGTTGTCCGCGAACTCGAGGCTGCGGGACACGACGTGTCCGTGTTCGCCCGCGAAAAGGGAGTCGCTGGACGCCTTCTCGACGCCTACGATATCGATCACGAACTGCTCTGTGGGGAACCCGACGGCTGGCTCGGATTGGGACTGACGCAACTATTTTATGAGGTGCGACTGCTCCGACGGGCGCGCGCTATCGACCCGGCGTATATCCTCAGCAGTCACGGTATCGCCGCGACGCACGTCGCCACGCTGGTCGGCGCGGAGAGCCACGTCTACATCGATACCGAGACGGCGATCAACACCGGGAACCGACTGACACTCCCGTTCGCGGACGCACTCTACACGCCCGAGAGCTTCCGCGAGGAGTACGGCGACAATCACGCTACGTACTCCGGTTACCACGAACTCGCGTACCTCCACCCGGATCGATTCGAACCCGACCCGTCGGTCCTCCGACGAAACGGCGTCGATCCCGACGAACGGTACGCAGTCCTCCGCTTCGGCGCGTGGAACGGCAACCACGACGTCGGCAAAGCGGGCATCTCTCCCGAAGGCCGTCGCGAAATCGTCGACCTGCTCGGGGCCGACGGACGGGTGTACGTCTCCGCGGAGGGCGACGGATCGATCCCCAGCGGCGGCGAGTCGCTCCCCGTCCCGCCCGAGGCGTTCCACCACCTGCTCGCGTTCGCCGACATCGTCGTCGGCGAGGTCGCGACGACCACCCTCGAGGCCGGCGTTCTCGGGACGCCGACCGTTCGAATCAGCCCGTTCGCCGGGACGAACGAGATGGGAAAGTTTCGTGAACTCGAAGAGTACGGCCTCGTCCAGTCGTTTCACACGAGTCACGAAGCGGAGGGTATCGAGGCTATCGAGCGGCTCTCTCGCGATCCGAACGCCGCCGAGACGTGGGCGAGCCGACGCGAGACGCTCCTCGAGGAGACGATCGACGTCAGCGGCTACGTGCTCAGTCAGCTTCTCGAGGACGTCGACGAACCGTCTCCGGAAGCGGGAGCGCGGAGCGAGCCTGAACCAGCAACGGAAGCGCGGATCGGGACCGACCCAGCAACGACCGAACGCAACGAGCCGATTTCGAACCGATGAGGACGACTATCCGCGTCCTGAGTCTCACCACGACCGACTGGCGCAGTTTCTATCAGAGCCAGCTTGCCGCACTCGACTCCGTCGATGTCGAGGTGACGACGCTGCCCGTTCCGGGCGAACATCGCGCGCGCGAGGACGATGTCGAGCAGCGGACGCCGGTCGATTACGCCCGATACCTGCCCCAGGTACTCCGAGCGGCGGGCGACGACTACGACCTCGTCCACGCCAATTACGGGCTGACCCTTCCGTTCGCCGTCGCAGCGTCCTCGCTCCCGCGGACCGAATTACCTGTCGTCTGTACGCTCTGGGGCGGCGAGTATCGCGACAACTCCTACGCGTCGCTCATCGAACGATTCGTCGCTCGAGCCGACGAGGTCGTCGTTCCCTCGAACGCGATGGCTGACCGCGTCGACCGGTCTTGCCACGTCGTCCCGTTCCCCGTCGACACGAAGCAGTTTCGCCCGATTCCACGGGCCGAGGCCCGCGAACGCGTCGGCTGGACGAGCGACGAGCGGATCGTCCTCTTCCCCTACGCGCCGTCGCGCGAGGAGAAGGACTACCCGCTGGCGAAACGCGTCGTCGACGGACTCGAGGAAGAGATCACCCTCCGGACCGTCGCCAACGAGCCATACGAGGACGTGCCGTACTACCTGAACGCGGCCGACGCCGTCCTGCTCACGTCGCGATTCGAGAGCGGCCCGATGACGGTCAAGGAGGCCGCCGCCTGTAACACTCCGGTCGTCTCGCGCGACGTCGGCTTCGCTCGGGAGGTGCTCGCCGACGTCTCGAACTCCGCCATCGCAGACGACGAGGAGGCGCTCCGTGATCGGTTGGCGACCGTCCTCGAGACCGCCGAACCCTCGGATGGGAGGGCACAAATTACCGGGTACGGCACCGAGGAGATGGGGGCGCGGCTCCGAGCTATCTACGAGCGCTGTCTCGAACAGACGATGCGAGTGTAACGTGCGGTATCCGCCCGTCCGATCCGAACCCCTGTAACAGCGTGGACGAACGATCGTCGATCAGGCGACGACCTCCAACTCAGAATCCGACAATAAGGCGGAACGGAATCCCGATCGCGAAAATCGCGATCAGCGCCGCCGTCGCGACCACAACCGGGACCGGGATCGCCTCCTCTTCGAAATTGAACAGTGAATCGAACATACCTCCCGTTGGCATGGTTCCTACGTAACTCTGTTGTTCGTCTACCAACTTGACCGCGCTCGAGCGGGCCTCAAAGCGGTTCTCGGCATTTACACTAGGCAGTCGCTGGCCGATTCGTCGTCCACTCGAAAAACGAACAGTATCCGAATTCGAACGCGTTAGACCATACTCTCGAAGTCCTCGAGCGAGTAGGACGGCTCTGCGCCGCGCTTGTCGAGGACTTCGTTCGCGAGGAGCCAGTAGACGACCGAGAGGGCCTTGCGACCCTTGTTGTTCGTCGGGACGACGAGGTCGACGTTACTGACCTGGTTGTTCGAGTCACACATCGCGATGACCGGGATGCCGACCGTGATGGCCTCCTTGACGGCCTGGGCGTCGCCGATCGGGTCCGTGACGACGACGACATCGGGTTCGATGTAGCCGTCGTACTTGGGGTTGGTCAGCGTGCCGGGGATGAAGCGGCCGGTGCGGGCTCGAGCGCCCACGGCTTCGGCGAACTTCTCCGCCGGGAAGCGACCGTACTGGCGCGAGGACGTGACCAGGATCTGTTCCGGGTCGTAGTTCGCGAGGAAGTCCGCGGCCGTGCGGATCCGGCCGTCGGTCTTCGAGACGTCCAGTACGTAGAGACCGTCGGTCCGGACGCGGTGGATGAACCGCTCCATGTCCTTGGTCTTCTGCTGGGTACCGATGTGGACACCGGCGCCGAGGTAGTCCTCGACGGGGATGAGGAGGTCGGCCTCCTCGTCGCTCATGACGTCGTCGTCGAGCGTCGGCCCCTCGTCTTCGGGCTCCTCGTCGGTCACTGGTTCTGCGTCGGCGTCGGCCTCCTCGGCCTCGGCGTCGGCGGGCTGTTCCTCGGCTGGCTCGACGTCTTCTTCGGGATCGGCGGCGGGGCCAGGCCCTTCGGCTGGCTCCTCGTCGATCTCGTCTTCGGCGGCGTCGAGCCCTTCCTGGGTTGCGTCGTTATCTGTCATGTCGCGTCGTCTGCGATTCTGATGAGCTCGTTGAGCTTGGCGGTTCGCTCGCCGCCGACGGCACCCGTTTTGATGTAGGGTGCGTCGGTCGCGACGGCGAGGTGTGCGATCGTCGTGTCCTCGGTTTCGCCCGAGCGGTGGGAGATGACCGAGTCGTAGCCGTTCTGGGTCGCGAGTTCGATCGCGTCGAAGGCGTCAGTGAGCGTCCCGATCTGGTTCGGCTTGATCAGGATGCTGTTGGCCGCGCCGCGGTCGATACCCTCGACGAGCCGATCGGTGTTCGTGACGAACAGATCGTCACCACAGATCAGCGTTTGGTCGCCGACCTCGTCGGTGAGTTCGGCGAAGGCGTCGTAGTCGTTCTCGTCGAGGGGATCCTCGACGTAGACCAGATCGTACTCACGGACCAGATCAGCGATGTACGCGATCTGCTCGTCCGTGTCGCGGCTGACGCCTTCGGACTCGTACTCGTAGGTTTCCGAATCGTCGTCGTACATCTCGGCGGCCGCAACGTCGAGTCCAAAGCCGATACCGAAACCGACCTCGTCTTCGACCTGCGAGACCGCCTCGTCGACGATCTCGAACGCCTCCTCGTCGTCGATCGACGGCGCCCACGCGCCCTCGTCGCCCTTGCCCGACGGAACGCCTCGTTCCTCGAGCAGGTCGGCGACGGCATCGTGGACGGCGGCATTGGCGAAGACGGCGTCTTCGACGTTCGGCGCCCCGACGGGGGCGACGAGGAACTCCTGAATGTCGGTCGCGTCGGCGGCGTGTTCGCCACCGCCGACGACGTTGCCGAGCGGGATCGGGAAGTTCTCGCCGCGGAACGCACCGCCAAGATGCTGGAACAGCGGCGCGCCGAGGACGTCGGCACCGGCTTTCGCGGCGGCCATCGAGATGGCGACCGCGCTGTTAGCGCCGATTTCCGAGAAGTCGTCCGTGCCGTCCGCGGCACGGAGGATCGAATCGACTTCTCGCTGGTTGCCCGCGTAGGCCTCACCGACGAGACGGGGGACGGCGCGTTCGCGGGCCGCGGCGATCGCCTCGTTGGCGGGTCGCTCGACGGCCTCGTACTCGCCCGTGCTGGCACCGCTGGGTGCCGCAGCGCGACCGAATCCGCCGCTTTCGGTGATGACGTCGGCCTCGACCGTCGGGTTGCCCCGGGAGTCGAGGATTCGACGCAGCCGAACGTCCGTGATGCGCGTCATTTCCGGTCGTACCCCCGCTTGACGGTAAACGGCAGGACGCCGGCATCGTACTCTTCGGCGGCGATGAGGATCGGTTCGGTCTGCTTCGTCTCGATCAACACCGGCGCGCCGTAGGACACCTGCAGCGCTCGCGCGCCGAGGATGCGTGCTTTCTCGTAGCGATTGTGACGTTCCTGTTGCATGTTACTGGTATGGAGAGACGACGTCAACGAGGTCGGTGTGACTGACGAGCATGCGCCGACAACAGTAGCGGTCGACGCCGAGTTCGTCGAGAACCTTCTCGGGGTCCTCGTCGCCCTCGTTCGCTCGCTCGTCGAACTCCTCCCAGTGTTCGCCGACGACAGTGCCACAGGTGAAACACCGGACCGGTACCATCATGTTTGAATCACCTTAGCGGTAGGACTTCTGGTAGCGAGCCCGAGCGCCCGGGCCGCCCCACTTCTTCGGTTCGGACTGGCGAACGTCGTTGACCAGCAGCGACCGGTCGAACTCCATGTAGGCGTCGCGGAGTTCTGCGTCGTTGCTGTGCTGGACGATGCCGCGTGCGATGGCGGTGCGGACGGCGTCGGCCTGTCCGCTGATCCCGCCACCCTCGACGCGAACGTCGATGTCCATCTCGCTCCGGAGGTCCTCACCGGCGATGCGGAACGGCTCGAGCATCTTGAGTCGGGACATCTCCGGTTCGACCAGTTCGACCGGCTTGGAGTTGATTCGGACGCGACCCTCGCCCTCGCTAACGGTTGCGCGAGCGACGGCGGTCTTCTTCTTTCCACTCGTGTTCGTTACCATGTGACGTTAGCACCGAGTTGATCGGAGACTTCGCCCAGGTGGACGAAGCGGATGTTCGACAGGCGATCCAGCGACGTGTCCTCGAGAATCTCGGCCTCGCGGTCGTCGTCGTCCTCGTACGGGTTGCCGACGTAGACGCGAACGTTCTCGAGTGCCTCGCGACCGCGCGTCTTCTTGTACGGCAACATCCCGCGAACGGAGCGCTTGAAGATCGTGTCCGGTCGCTTCGGGTAGTAGGGTCCGCGGTCGGAGCCCAGCTGGATGCGCGTGCGGTAGTTCTCGAAGATATCCTCCTTGTCGCCGGTGATGACGGCGTCTTCGGCGTTGACGATCGCGACGCGTTCGCCGTCGAGTGCGCGCTGTGCGACCTCGCTGGCGACGCGACCGAGAATGCAGTCCCCGGCGTCGACGACGACGTCCGCGTCGAACTCTGCGATACTCATCGAATCACCCGGACGTTGGATCCTTCGGGGTTCTCTTCGAGCAGTTGCTCGAGCGGTACTGGCTCGCCGACCTGATCGATCTTCGTCTCTGCGGACGAAGAGAAGTTGACGGCGGCCACGGTGACGTTCTTCTGTAGTGCGCCGGAGCCCAGCACTTTGCCGGGAACGACGACAGTCTCTTCTTCGCGTGCGTATCGTTCGATGCGGCCCAGATTCACCTCTGCGTGGGTGCGTCGGGGCTTCTCGAGTCGATCCGCAACGTCTCGCCAGACGTCGGCGTCCGCTTTGCGGGACGTCGACTTCAGCTCGGCGATGAGATCGTTGAGCCTCGGATTAGTTTTGCTACTCATTGGTTTCCTCCAAATACTGCGGGCTCGAGAGCGAGCACGTGCTCGCGTCCTCGAGCGATCGTGGAATCGATATCGGTTCGATCGAACCGATCGAGACGTCGACCGCGTCTGGTCGTGTCTCTTCGGATCGATCGACTGCTGAGAAGTGGATGCAGGGAGCAGGATTTGAACCGCCGGGAGACGGTCGGTTTTGCAACCGCTCGACTCCCGTGGCTCAAATCTGCCGTTCCATTTTCACAGCTCTTCCGTTTGGTCGAGCTGGAAAAATGCAGGGAGCAGGATTTGAACCTGCGGACTCCTACGAGACAGCGCCCTGAACGCTGCGCCGTTGACCTGACTTGGCTATCCCTGCTCGCACTTCTGTCTATCCGTCGCCCCTTCAAACCCCTTTCGATTCCAGTGGACGACGCCGCACCAGTCTCGTCGCTCGCGGCGCTGGCGAACGGGCGTGCGTCCGTGTGGGTGTGGGGGCGATGAATCATCGTTACAGCTGTACTGCGTCTTCGAGTTCGGTCGCACGCGCCTCGATCGAGTCGACGGCTCGCGTGACCAGTTCCTCGACGGTAAAGGAGCCGTCCGTCTCCACGCGGAAGACGAAGGCGTTCGGGACGTCCTCGACTTCGACCTGCTTGCCGGGGTATCGGTTCGAGAGATCGTGGTCGAACTCGCTGGTCGGCACGAGTTCGCCGTCGTCCTCGATGACACCGCGGACGATCTGTGACTCCTGCTCTTCGAACTCCGGCAGGTCGTCGACGACCGACACGCGCTGGAGGTGTCGGTACCCGACGGCGACACCGCCCTGATGTTTCGCGTGGTTCTTTCCGCGTTCGAGCACGGCGTCGGCCTCGGCCTCGAGGCGCTGGCCGTCTTTGAGCTCGATGATCGGCACGTTGTCGTCCGCGGGCTGGACGAGGTCGTCGCTCGAGACGAGATCGCCCGAGTAGGCGGTGGCCGGCCCTTCGACGTCGATCGAGAGCGTGACGGTGTCGTCCTCGACGAACTCGCCTTCCGGCGGGGTCGTCAGCGGGACGAGTCCGAGTCGGAGCGCGAGTTGCTCGTCGAACATGACCGACGAGTTCTCGACGAACCGGACGGTATCGATCGCCATCGTGGGGACGTCGGCGACCATCGCGCGACGAATACCGTTGGCGAACGCGGGTGTCACGTCGCGGACGAGGAAGCGTGCGTCACGATCCTCGCGTTCGACGAACTCGACGTCGTACTCTGCTGTCATGGGTTAGTAGCCGCCCTTGCCTTTCGGTGCGCGCGATCCGTCGTGTGGGATCGGCGTGACGTCTTCGATGCGGCCGATCTCGATGCCGGCACGGGCGAGCGCGCGGATCGTCGCCTGTGCACCTGGACCGGGAGATTTCTGTAAGTTGCCGCCGGGGCCGCGGACCCGAACGTGCAGGCCCGTGATGCCGGCCGCCTTGACCTCTTCGGCGATGGACTCGGCCATCTGCATGGCCGCGTACGGCGACGCCTCGTCGCGGTTCTGTTTGACCGCCGTCCCACCGGAGGACTTGGCGATCGTTTCCGCGCCAGTGAGGTCGGTCACGGTCATGACGGTGTTGTTGAACGATGCGTGTACGTGGGCAACGCCCCACTTGTCGTCGTCCTGGCTCATGTTATTGTCCCTCCGCTCGTTCCGGGTGGAGATCGTCCGCGAGTGGGCTGTTCTCGTCGAACGCGACGAGGTCTTGCTCGTCGACGTCGACGACGTACGACGGGATGCAGTGACGCTGCTCCCCGATCACGATGTGGCCGTGGATGATGAACTGACGCGCCTGCTGTGGCGTGTTCGCCAGTCCCTTGCGGTAGGCGACCGTCTGGAGTCGTCGCTCGAGGACATCTTCGATCTCGAGCGACAGGATGTCGCCGAGTTCGTCGCCCTCGTCGAGGATGCCAACGCGTTTGAGCCGACCGAGGAACTCCTCGGAGCGGCGGATGACGACCTCGTCGTCCTGGGCCTGGCCGAGCAGCTCTCGAGCCTCGCGCCGGTAGGAGCGAAGCTCGGACTGTGCTCGCCAGAGCTCTTCTTTGTTTGAGAGTCCGTAGCGGTCGAGCAGGGAGTGCTCGGAGGCGATCCGTTCACCCTGATACGGGTGGTTCGGCGTCTCGTACTGTTTAGTGTCGGTTCCGAGCGGCATTATTCGTCATCCTCCTCTTCGGCGGCAGCTTCCTCCGCCTGCTCTTCGCGGATCTCTTCGACGTTGACTCCGATGGTGCCCTCCGTACGACCGGTGGACTTGGTTCGCTGACCGCGAACCTTCTGGCCGCGCTTGTGGCGCGAGCCCTTGTAGGAGTCGATCATCTTCATCCGGTTGATGTCGTGCTGACGGGTCAACTGGAGATCGTTGCCGATCTCGTGGGTCGTCTCCCCGGTGTAGAAGTCCGACTGGCGGTTAGCGAGCCACTCGGGTACTTCGTCAGCGTAGTTCTCTACCTGTTCGACGACGGTCTCGATGACGTCGTCGTCGAGTCGACCGAACGTCGCTGTTCGGTCGACACCCGCTTCGTCGGCGATGAGACGGGCGGTCCGGCGACCGATACCGTTCATCTCCGAGAGCGAGCGCTCGACGGACTTCGTCCCATCGAGGTCGGTCTGACCGATGCGGACGAAGTACCGAAGATCTTCGTCGTCCTGTTGTTCTTGAGGTTCTTCCTCGCTCATGTGTCGTGTATGGTTGTCTGGTCTGCGCGCGTTGCAAACGCAACTGGCGAAAGCACGCCAGCGTGTGTTGAATACTGACGACAGTTCGCCAGTATATCCGACGTTGTGGCGGGGATTCGAACCCCGGAGGCTTGACGCCACATGGTTAGCAACCATGCGCCTTGGGCCGCTTGGCTACCACAACACCGTGTCTCTATCATCGCCCTCCCGGACTCGGGGACTGCTCCCCTACACGTATTGCACCCGAATTTACCCCCGACGGGTACTTAAGCGCAACGAAAGGTGGCTGCCAGGAAGCGACTCTCTTCGGCCCGGCCGACTCTCGATCGCCCGTAACTCTCACCATTTATAGTATAGGATCGAAAATCCCAGTATAGCCATGGACCTATACGAGGCCGAAGCCGCGTTCGAACATCCGGTACTCGAACTCGACACGCTGGCCGAGATGTTCGAGGCGAGCGTCGACCGAAACGGCGACCGACCCGCTCAGCAATACAAGGGTGGCATCTACAGCCGATCGATCGCCAGTGGTGGAGACGATACGCCGCTCGAGCCGGCCCCCAATGGCGAGTACGCGACGATCACTTACGATCGAATGGGCGAACTCGTCCGCCGACTCGCGGCGGGCTTTCGTGACCTCGGTATCGCCGACGGTGAACGAGTGGGAATCTTCGCGGACACGCGCATGGAGTGGGCACTGTCCGACTTCGCGGTCTTGGCCGCCGGCGGCGTCGTGACGACCGTCTACAAGAGTTCCTCGCCCGACCAGATTCGGTACCTGCTCGACGACCCCGGCGCCTCGGGGGTCATCGTCGAGAACGAGACACTCCTCGAGCGCGTCCTCGATGTCGGAGACGATCTCGCCCTCGAGTTCATCGTCGTTCTCGACGACCTCGAGAGCGACGAGTACGCGGACCGCGAGGACATCCTCACGCTCGCCGACCTCTACCGCCGGGGTGCCGAACGATTCGAGCGCGACGAGTACGAGTCGTGGCTCGACGAGCGCGATACCGCCGACCTCGCGAGCCTGATTTACACCAGCGGGACGACGGGCCAGCCGAAGGGCGTCCGGCTCACGCACAAAAACCTCCGGTCGAACGTCAATCAGACCTACCGGCGCTACGGGCCGCGGCCGGACAAAGACGCGGACGATCCAACCATCGACGACGAGACGCAGGTCGTCTCCTTTCTCCCGCTCGCACACGTCTTCGAACGCACCTGTGGCCACTTCATGCTCTTCGCGGCGGGCGGCTGCGTCGCCTACGCTGAGAGCCCCGAGACGCTCACTGAGGACTTGCCGGCGGTCGCGCCGGACAGCATGACGAGCGTCCCGCGCGTCTACGAGAAACTGTACGATGGTATCCGGGAACGGGCCGCCCAGGACGAGGCGAAAGCCGATGTGTTCGAGTGGGCCGTCGACGTCGCCCGCCGCTATCAGGCGGCCGACGAGCCGAGCGACGAACTCGAGGGGGAACTGGAGAGCGCCGATCAGCTCGTCTTCGCGGAGATTCGCGAGAGCATGGGTGGCAACATCGAATCGCTAATCAGCGGCGGTGGCAGCCTCTCTCCGGAGCTCTGCCGGCTCTTCCACGGCATGGGCCTGCCCATCTACGAGGGGTACGGCATGACCGAGGCGTCGCCGGTCGTCGCGACGAACCCGCCGGCGGACACGCGTATTGGAACCATCGGCCCGGCGCTCTCCGGTCTCGAGACGAAGATCGATTCGTCGGTCGTCAGCGACGACGATTTTGACGACGAGGGCGATATCGGCGAACTGCTAATCAGGGGGCCGAACGTCACCGATGGATACTGGAACAAACCTGACGCGACCGAGGGTGCGTTCACTAAAGACGAGGACGGCAACCGCTGGTTCCGAACCGGCGATATCGTCCACGAACGCCCCGACGGCTATCTCGAGTTTCGCGAGCGCGCGAAGCAACTCGTCGTGCTCTCGACCGGGAAGAACGTCGCCCCTGCGCCCATCGAGGACGCATTTGCCTCGGTCGACGTCGTTGAACAGTGCCTGGTCGTCGGTGACGGCGAGAAGTTCGTCGGGGCCCTCCTCGTTCCGAACGTCGATGCGCTTCGGAGTCGAGCCGAGAGCGAAGACGTCACCCTCCCCGACGACATCGACGCGCTCGTCGAGGACGAGTGGGTGCTCGAGCAGGTCGATGCGGCCGTCGACGACGTCAACGAGGCGTTCGAATCTTACGAAACAATCAAGCAGTTCAGACTGATCCCCGAAGAGTTCACCGAGGCGAACGACCTGATGACGCCGACGATGAAGAAGAAGCGCTCGAAGATCGAAGATCGGTACGACCACCTCGTCGAGGAGATCTACGCGGACGACGAGACGGTCGGCGCGAGTTCGGACTAACCCGCCGACGAGGATCGACGGGATGCCGAAATAGATCGGCGACTCGCTGAGGCAGACCGGCGGCTCACCGACGCGAAACCGTCGACTCGCCAATGCAGACCAGCGAGTCGCCGCTCTCGGTTCGCTCGAGTCGCGTCCGGGTCCGACCGGCTGCAACCGACGCCCTGTCCTCGATCCGACCCACCGCGTCCGATGGGTCAATTTATTATCATACGGCCGTTAGCTGTCGCCAACTGGTGTCCCGATCGAGCCTCCTCCGTCGAGTAGGCGTCGCGGCCTGTGCGATCGTCGCCATCGCGCTCGTGGCGGCGACCATCCGCTCGCCCCTCGAGACCGGCGGCGACGGCACGGGCGGTGGCAGCGGCGGCGGCGAGGGAGACGGCGTCGGTCAACCGGCGCCGCCGGAGAGCGCTGCCGACGGAAGTGTCCCGGCGTTTCTCGAATACCTAATCATCCTGTTGCTCGTCGTCTTCGCGCTCGCGCTCGTATGGTATCTCCTCGCCCACCGACGCGAGGCGGTCAAACTGATCGCGATCGGATTGGTCGTCCTGTTTATTACGGCAGTGCTGGTGTACGCCATGATGGCGGTGCTGCCGTTCGCCGCGGGCGAGTTCGAACCGGCTGAGCAGCTCTCAGGTAGCGGGGAAGGCGGAGCGGGTGAGGGCGGCTCGTCCGGGTCCGAAGAGGAGACCCCGATATCCATCGGGCCGATGTTCGTCCTGCTGGCGCTTCTTACGGCTATCTTCCTCGGCGGACTGTTCCTCTCTCGCGATTCCAGCGGGACCGAAGATCGACGGTCCGGCTCCGATCTCGCGGACGACGATTCACGGGTCGACGGGGAGACGACCGCCGCCGTCGGGACGGCCGCGGGAGCGGCGGCCGACCGACTCGAGGAGACCGACGAGTTCGACAACGCGGTCTACCGCGCCTGGCAGGAGATGACCCGGCCGCTCGAGGTCGATCGACCCGACTCGAGCACGCCGCGCGAGTTCGCCCGCGCCGCGACCGACGCGGGAATGGACCGCACTGACGTCGACGAACTCACGCGATTGTTCGAGGATGTCCGGTACGGGGACGCGCCAACTACACCCGAGCGGGAGGCCCGGGCGATCGAGGTGCTCCGCCGGATCGAAGCCGAGTACGCTGACGCTTCGGATGGGGACTCGAGCGACGATCGGATCGACCCGAAGGCCGCCGAACGGCATCGCTCTCGAGGTGACGACCCGTGAACACCGCTCGCATCGCGGTCCTGTTCGGAAGTGTCGCATTCCTCGCGGCGATTGGCACGGTCGTCGGAGTGTTCGATCTCGCGTTGACGAGCGAGACCATCGTCTTCGTCGGTCTCGTCGCGCTCGGTATCGGGCTCGTCGGACTCTCCCGCGCACGCGGCGACCACCATCACGCCGGGACGCCCGACCCCGAGCGACGGACCGAGGTCCCGGTTCCCGGTCGATCGCTTGCCGACGCCGCCGAGGAGTTTCGCGGGATGAAATCGAGCGTCGTCGTCGACAGCAACCGGCTCACTGCAAAGCTCAAGACGGCTGCAATCGCTTCCCTGACGCGCTTCGAGGGGCTCTCCGGCGAGGAGTCGATCCGGCGCGTCGAGGACGGCACGTGGACCGACGATCGAACGGCAGCCGCCTTCCTCTCGGAGTCCAGGGAGTTCCCGCCGCGGTCGATCCGAGAGCGGCTCACGGGCCTCGTCAGCCGGTCCGGCGAAACCAGGTACCAGACCGGTGTCCGACACGCGGTCGCCGCGATCGTCGCCGTCAGTACCCACCCGTTCGCCGACGAGGGTGAGGACTCCAGTGTCGAATCCGAGAGCCCGACCGCCGAATTCGGTCGCCCCATCGCCGATCGCGACCGACCGTCACTGTCCACGTACGGCCGCTCGTCCGTCTCGCACGCTCGGTCGCGGTCGAACCGCCGAACGACGACCGACTCGGTCGAAGACGTTACAGCCCGTCGCCCTCGCCCGACCGGTCACTGGTCCGGCGTCGGTGCCGTCGCGCTCCTCGCCGTCGGTATCGGTGCCATCGCCGAATCCCCGGCCGTCGTCCTCGCCGGCGTCGTCGGCGTCGGCTACGCCGGCTTCGCCTACGCCACCGAGCCACCGGTACTCGATATCTCCCTCGAGCGGGCGGTGAGCGACGACGATCCGGAACCCGGAGACGACCTCGAAGTCACCCTGACGATCACGAACGAGAGCGGCTCGTTCGTGCCCGACCTGCGGCTGGTCGACGGCGTCCCCCCGGGGATGGCGGTCACGGAGGGAACGAGTCGCCTCGGAACCGCACTGCGACCGGGGGAGTCGGTGACGCTCGAGTACGCCGTGACAGCCCGCCGAGGGAGCCACGCGTTCGACCCCGCGCTCGTGCTCACCCGTGACCTCTCTCGGTCGACGGAGCGCGAGCAGTTCGTCGGCGCCGAGACGACGATCGTCTGCGAGCCGTCGATGCGTCCGCTCGCGTCGGCGGTGCCGCTCCGAGACGCGACGGCGGCCTACGCCGGCCGAATACGGACCGCCGAGGGCGGTTCCGGGACGACGATTCACTCCGTCCGGGAGTACCGCAAGAGCGACCCACTCAACCGGATCGACTGGAACCGCCGCGCCAAGACGGGCGACCTCGCGACTCTCGAGTTCCACGAGGAACGAGCAGCTCGCGTGATCGTGCTGATCGACGCGCGGCTAGTCGCTTACCACGCGCCGCTGCCCGACGCGGCTCACGCCGTCGATCGGTCGGTCGACGCCGCGGGACGGATCGGCACGTCGCTGCTCTCTACGGGCGAATCGGTCGGCCTCGCCGCGATCGGACCGGTCAGTCGCGACGCAACCGAACGGTCGACGAGCGATCCGTGCTGGCTCGCACCGGGATCGGGACGCCACCACGAGGTGGAGTTTCGCGAGTCCCTCGCAACCCATCCCCAGTTCGCGACGCACCCGCCGGACGGCAACTGCCATTGGCGCCGACAGCTACGGACGATTCGCCGGCGACTCTCCGGCGACAGTCAGGTCGTCTTCCTGACGCCGCTGTGTGATAACGCGTCCGTCGAGATCGCCCGACAGCTCGAGGCCCACGGCCACCCGGTGACCGTCGTCAGCCCGGACCCGACGGCCGATCGGACGGCCGGACAACAGCTATCGCGCGTCGCCCGTCGCGTTCGAGTAGTCGACCTCCAGCGAGCGGGGATTCCAGTTGTCGACTGGCCCGACGACGAGTCGCTGGATACCGTGTTCGCACGCCACGCGGGTGGTCGTCGATGACCGAAGACGGAGGCGACGGTGAGTTCGGGGAGGGAGTCACTCGGCGACCTCCCGTTCTGCTGAGCATCGTCGCGGCCGTCGCTGTCTCAGTCGGTGTCCTCTCGACCACCGTCGGACCGTCCAGCGCGATCACGTTCGGTGTCATCGGTGCGATCATCTTCGCCATCGGACTCGTCCGGTCGCGTCAATCGACGCTCGACGCCGGCGCACTCGTCGTCTTCGCCGGAATCGTCGGTGGCGGGCTCGAGCAAACGGCGGTCGAACCGACCGTTATCGGGACGATTGCCGTCGTCGTCGCGTGGGATCTGGGCCACAGCGCCGTCGCCCTCGGCGACCAACTCGGCCGCGAAGCACAGACGCACAGACTCGAGGCGGTCCACGTCGTCTCGAGTCTCCTGATCGGGCTGTTCACGGGGACGGTCGGCTACGCAGTTTACGTTGCGGGCGGGAACCAACCGGTCGCCGCGGCCGTGTTGCTGTTGCTTGCCGCAATCCTGCTGGTCGTCGGTCTCGGAAGACGGCGCGACCGGTCTGCCATCGGGAACCGATCGGGACTCCCGCGAAATCGGTGAGCTGTCCGGAAAATCAGCCGTAAGCGTCGAGACTCAGATCTCCGCGTACTCGCCGACGTACTCGTCGTTGAGCTCCCACTCGCCGTCGCCGTTTTTGACCATGTACTCGCCGTAGTAGGGGACTCGGTTCGCGACGACCTCGCGGAACGCCTCTCGGATCTCCGGTTTGGTCATCTCGCCCATCGGTTTCAGGTCGTCGTTGCGGTTGAGACAGCCCTTCAAGTAGCCTTCGTGGGTGACGCGGACGCGATGACAGTTCGCACAGAACGCGGCGTTCTCGACTGGATCGACGATTTCGACCATGCCGATTCCGGGCGAATCCGGTGTGAGTTCGTCGACGCCCTCCGCGTCGCTGCCACCGACCCAGTAGCGCTTTCGGTCGTGCATCTCGCGGTGCTCGATCTCGACGGCCTGCTCGGCCAGCCAGTCGTGTACGCGCTGGATGTCGATGTTCCACTCCGGTTTCCCCGTCAGTTCGGGCATGTACTCGATGAGCTGGAGCTGGAGCCCCTCGTTTTCCGCGACGTGGTCGACCATCTCGGGCACGTAGCCTGCGGTGTGCTCGAAGACGACCATGTTGAGTTTGACCGGATCGAGGCCGGCTTCGAGCGCCGCGTCGACGCCCTCAAGCACCTTGTCGTAAGCCCCACTCTTGGTCACGGCGGCAAAGTCCTCCGGGTCCAGTGCGTCCTGGGAGACGTTGACCCGCTCGAGACCGGCGTCGACGAGGTCCTCGGCGCGGCCGGGGAGGAAGGTGCCGTTGGTCGTCAGCGACACCTCCATCTGATCGGGTGTCCGTCGGATGATTTCCTCGAGATCCTGACGGAGCATCGGCTCGCCGCCGGTGAACTTGACCGCGTCGACGTCGAACTCGGCGGCGACCTCGAGGAAGCGAACGACATCGTCGGTCGACATCTCGTCGTCCTGGGGATCCATCGGCCCGCGAGTGTCGCCTAACCCCTCGTTGTGACAGTAGATACAGTCGAAGTTACACCGATCGGTGAGGGAAACCCGAACCCCGGTTACCTCCCGCCCGAACTCGTCGGTGAGCATACCATCCGATTGCAGGTGGATCCGCTTAAACACGACGGGTGTTCCCGCCCCTACGTAACCAATAATGGTTTCGTCCGCGGCCGGAACCCGCGCAGCTCTCACGGCCAATTTTGGTTCGGAGGATTGAGGCACGCAATCGATCCCGGTTTCGGATCGATTACTATTGGGGGTGGGCGTAGTGGGTGTGGTCATGAGTACGATCGCAGAGCTGACGATCCCCGCGGAGGAGTTTGCCCTCCGGGAGTCGCTCGAGACCACGGATTCCGTCGGCGTCGAGATCGAGCGCGTGGTCGCGTACGACCCCGAGTACATTATGCCGTACGTCTGGTTCGACGGCGACGAATCGGCGCTGGAAGCGCTCCACGACGCGCTTGCGGACGACCCGAGCGTCGACGAGTACGAACTGCTTACCGACCTCGACGACGAGCGGCTCTACCGGCTGAGCTGGGTCGACGATGTCACCGTCATTATCCACCTGCTCACCGAGGAGCAGGCGACGATCCTGGATGCGAGCGTCGAGGAGACCCACTGGCGGTTTCGGGTGCTCTTCCCCGAACGCGATTCGCTCTCGAGCACGTACGACTTCGCGACCGAACACGGACTGACCGTCGATATCCGGAAGATCCACCAACTCGAAGAGGACAGACACGGACTCTACGGCCTGACCGACGCCCAGTACGAGACGCTCGTCGAGGCCCTCGATCGCGGCTACTACCAGATTCCCCGCGACATGGATATGGAGGGGCTGTCGGACGAGCTCGACATCTCCCATCAGGCGCTCTCCGAACGACTCCGGCGCGCCCATCAGACGCTCGTCCAGGAAGCCATCGACGTCGGAACCGACGACGAGCGGTAATCGCGTGTTGCCGTGGCTCGAGCGGATTCTAATCGACCCGGCGGGGAAAGCGGTCGGCGCAAGAACTACCCGACCGACCGTCGAACGCTATCGTATGGACGAGGACATGCTCGAGGACCAGCGCCGCCTCGTGGAACTTATCGAAGCAGAGGGCTGGGACGTGACGGATCTCGAGATTTCGGCGTACGATAGCCCGTGGGCCGACGAGGACGATCCCGAGGCGACGGTGACGATCACGGCACGAAAACCGTACGAGAGCAAGGATGGTGATGGTAACACGGACGATGAAGACGACGACAACCCGTTTCGGTTGAAGTAACGTGGACGTGTACGGGACGACTTCGCTTCGGGCGACTCTCACACTGTGTTCGAAGTAAGCTACCACGCCCTGAAGGGCGTGGCATTCAGCGTGGACTCCCGTTCTAACCGCTAAGAGCGGTAGGCGAATACTCGCCGTTCACGTTCAACATCCCGCTGTTCAAGCGCACGCCTACGGGTGCGCCTCCACGTCCAGACTTTTGCTGGTCGCGGAGATACTTCAGTCCGATATTCTTCGCGGCGTTGTAATCCGCGTGAACATCGTACCCGCACTTCAGACAACCGAAATCGTCCTGTCCGTTGTTGTGAGGGCGGTTGTCCTCGTGGGTGAACCCACACTTCGAGCAACGCTGACTCGTGTACGCCGGATTAATCTGCTTCACCACAAGCCCCTCAGATTCTGCCTTGTACGAGACGTACTCAAACAAGCGGTGGAACGCCCACTTGTGAACCGCCTTCGCGTGCGGTAGGCGCTCGCGGATGCCTTTGAGTTGCTCAAACACGATATGAGTACAGTCGTTCTCAAGGGCTTCCTCTACGAGTTCGTTCGAGATTGCGTGAAGCATCTGCTCGAAACGTCCAGTCTGCTTGCGACCGACTCGTTGAACGTTCTCGTGCGCCCAGCGAGTCCCTGTCTGTTGCAGGTCGCCACGTCGCTTCTCGTACTCACGGTGCCAGTGAGTGAGTTCACCGCCGCTCCAGAGGCGTCCGGTTGAGGCGGTTGCGATGTTTGTGATGCCGAGGTCAACACCAAGGACGGAGACGTGCTTGGAATCGCCTTGTTCGGCCTCATCATTCTCCACGGCGGGCTTTGTCCGCACGTGGAGGTAGAAACAGTCCTCAACATCGTCATAGTGGAGCGTAGCTCCGTTCACCTCGTAATTATCGTTGAACAAGTACGCCGAGTGTGGCGTGTCACGCTGTTCGTCGGGAAGAACAAACTCTGCGGTCACTCGCCCGTCGATGGTGGCGAGTGTTGCATGGTTGTCGTTGACGGTAACGGTTCGCGCATCGTAGCTGGCAAAGCGTGAGGTGAACTGTGGCTTCGAGGCTTTCTTCCCTTCCTTCCAGCGTTCAACACAGCCTTTAACGGCTTCTGCGGCTCGGTTGCGTGCGGCTTGCACGAGATTGGCCGGAAGCGGTGAGTCTTCTCTTACGTCGTAGTAGGTGAGGTCGTGGAGTTTGGTTTTGCTGGTGATTTTCCAGTCTGGTTCCCACGCTGTGTCTACGACGTAGTTGGCGGCGTCGAGGAAGCGGTCGGTTGTCTGGTGGAGGAGGTCAGCGGCACTTTCGTCCACGTCGAGTTTGACGGGCACGGTTCGAGTGGCTGAGTCCTCCACCATCTGTACTTCATATGTAAGAGCCCGTATTTATACTGATTTGGATTGGATGAGGGAGTCGGCCAGCCATCGAGCGTGGTTTGTGTCCGTGTTGCCGGCTTCCTCCCGCGCCTGAAGTCGCGGGTTTCCGCCTTGCAGTCATTATGAAATTCGGACAGCGTATCCGGTTTTTGGGCCGTTTGCCGGCCTCGGTGGTGGAAACACCGGTTCGGCGCGAAGCTCCGTACAATTCATCTCGATCACGGTACTCGAACGCCGGTCACGAGGTTCCTTTTTTCGCCGTCGCCGGTCACTGGCCCCTCCATTTTCTCCGTTTCATTTCGGTCACTTCGAAAAAGGTATTGCTGTTTCGTGAGCAGCGCCGGTAATGGATCAGGAGCCATCGACCACTCGAAGGGACGGGGACGGCGGCCGTACGACCCGGTCCCCCGAGTCGTCTTTCGTCGATAGCATCCTCGATGGCGAACGAAAGACCGTGACCGTCCTCGAGACGCTCGAGGAAGACGATACGTTCGACGAACTCGATCTATCGATCGCTCGCTCGATCGCGCGTAACTCCCTCCGCGACTCGTGAGACGATCTGCTGTACCTGTATTCTGGAGCGATCCCAGAACGGATCGCGGTCGCTCCGGAACCGACAGACGGCGGTCCGTCTGCGGTGCTCCACGTCGTACCCGACATCAGCGCTCGAGCCTGAGGCAGTGATTCTCGAGTCCGCGGCAGTAACTCTCGAGTTCGAGGCAGTGCTCCCGTACGTATCGACCAAAGAGCGGTCCGGCGTTGCGGTCACCCCTTGATGTTACAGACGGGGTACGTCCGCGCCACCCTGTCGCCGATGCCGAGTTCGTCCGAGACGCGGACGACCTCGTCGACGTCCTTGTAGACGCCCGGCGCCTCCTCGGCCACCGTCGCGCCCGACTGCGCTTTGACGTAGATCTGGTCCTGGTCCTCGAGTTCTTGCTGGACGTCACCGCCCCAAAACTCGTCTTTGGCCTGCGTGCGGCTCATCAGTCGCCCCGCGCCGTGGGCCGTCGAACCGAACGTGAGATCCATCGAATTCTCGCCCCCGCGAAGAATGTAGCTGCCGGCGCCCATGCTGCCGGGGATGATCACCGGCTGACCGACGTCGCGGTACGCGTTCGGCACTTCTGGGTGGCCCGCGGGGAACGCGCGGGTGGCACCCTTGCGGTGGACGTAGAGTTCGCGCTCGGTCCCCTCGTCGTCGACGACGTGCGTCTCCTTTTTGGCGATGTTGTGCGCCACGTCGTACAGCAGATCCATCTCCATTTCCTGCCAGGAGCGGTCGAAGACCCGCTCGAAGACCTGCCGCGTGCGGTGCATGATCAGCTGGCGGTTGACCCACGCGAAGTTGATCGCCGCGTTCATCGCGCCGTAGTAGTCCTCGGCGAGCTGCGAGCCCGCGGGCGCGGCTGCAAGCTCCCTATCCGGAAGTTGGTCGAGGAGCCCCTGGTGTTGCTTCTCAATCTTGCGCAGGTAGTCGTTACACGTCTGGTGGCCTAATCCGCGCGAGCCGCAGTGGATGAGGACGACGATCTGGTCCTCTTCAAGGCCGTACGCTGTGCCCACGTCACCGTCGAAGACGTCGGTGACGCGCTGGACCTCGAGGAAGTGATTGCCCGAGCCGAGCGAGCCGATCTGGTTCTTCCCGCGATCCTTGGCCTTTTGGCTCACTTTCTCCGGGTCCGCGCCCTCGCGCATTCCCTCGTCCTCGCAGTGGAGCAGGTCTTCTTCGACGGCGTGGCCGTTCTCGAGGGCCCAGTCGACGCCGCGAGCGAGGATCTCGTCGACGGTGTCGACGCCGGCTTCGACGATGCCGCCGCCGCCGAGACCTGAGGGAACGTTGGCAAATAGCGAGTCAACGAGCTCCCGCTCGTTGCCCTGGAGCTCGTCGTAAGTCAGGTTCGTCCGCATCATCCGGACGCCGCAATTGATGTCGTAGCCGACCGCTCCCGGCGAAATACAGCCGTTTTCGGCGTCCAGTGCCCCGACCCCGCCGACCGGAAAGCCGTAGCCCTGGTGGCCGTCGGGCATACAGATCGCGTAGTTGGTAATTCCGGGCAGGT
Source organism: Natronorubrum tibetense GA33 (assembly GCF_000383975.1). Classification (NCBI taxonomy): domain Archaea; kingdom Methanobacteriati; phylum Methanobacteriota; class Halobacteria; order Halobacteriales; family Natrialbaceae; genus Natronorubrum; species Natronorubrum tibetense. The sequence continues at coordinate 3,461,937 of NZ_KB913017.1, forward strand.
GGGTCGTGTTTTTGAGCTGCTGGAGCGTCTTGTCGTCCTGGATCTGCTCGAGGAGCGCCTCGCTCGCGAACACTCGCGCGGGGACGCGCATCTCGCCCTCCTGTGGGATCTCCCAGACGTACTCACGCACTTGCTCGAGCGTGATGCCGTCGGCGTCGAACGTGGTGTTGCTCATACGCACAACTCGACGCCGGACAGTGAAAGAAGTTCGTCTCTGGCACCGCCGTCGCGAGTCGGGATCGCTGTCGCCGGACGGTCGAAACCGATCTCGAGCGATCGATACACGGCGGCGCAGTCGCCGTTTGATCGCCCCATCCGTATTTGGTCGTCCCTCGAGTTGGGAGGCGTATGAAGCGACGAACGGCGCTCGCGGCTGTGGCGACTGGCGGACTCAGCCTCGTTGCCGGCTGTCTCGGTCGGCTTCCGCTCGTCGGTTCGAGCGTACAGACGGAGTTCGAACTCGTCGATCCCGAACTCGAGGTCGAGGACGACCCGGACGTGAGGGTCGACGACGATACGGTCACGGTTTTGGGAACGGTCGAGTACGCCTCGAGCGAGTGCGGCACGGTCGATCTGGCACACGCCGAGTACGAGGCCTCACAGGACCGACTGGACGTGCTCGTCGTCGCCGCGGACGACGGCGGCGGCCTCGGCGGGTGTACGGACGATATCGTCCAGACGGGCTATCGCCTCGAGGCCGCGGTCGACGGGCGGCTTCGCCGCGTCTCGGCGACCGAACATCACGTCTTCGGCGACACGTACTCGACGTCCGTCGACGGACTCGACCGGTGAGACGTGCGCGTCACTCGGTGCTGGTCGCGAGGGTCTCCACGTGCTCGTCGGCGTCCGTCGCGACTCGCTCGAGGTGGCCGTCGACGGCGTACGGATCGCCACCCGTGATGAGCAAGACGGAGGCCATCCCGAACAGCACGCCGTGGGCGAGCACGGGATCGTCCGGGAGCGCGAACAGCGTGAGCGTGAAGATCGCGATCGCCGTTCCGGCGCTGGCGCGGGTGAACAGTTCGGCGATCAGCGCCGGGGTGGCGATGCTCGCGGCGAAAAATTCCGAAACTCGGCGGCATCTCTGATCCAGTCTCGAGAGTACCGTAGCGAGCGTGAAAACACGTCTGCCGTCCAGTTGTGCGTACGAATCGGCGTTTCAGGGCGGATGAGTTCGAAGACCGAGAAGATCAAACGTCGAAGACGACGTACGCCTCCCAGTCGCCCTCGTCGGACGCTCCGGCATCGACTCGCTCGAGACGCATCTCCGAGTAGGTCACGGCCTTCACCTCACGGGCGTCGATCTCGTCGAGCGGAACACCGCGAGTACTGGCCTCTAGGGTCCACTCGGTCTCGTCAGCACCCGCTGTCCCGGTCCCCGCACCGTTTTCGCCGGACGGCTCGATTCGCTCGACGCGGTGGCCGACCGGCAACGCCGCTCGCACGTCCCGTTCGTAGATCAGTTCGTCAAGGTAATCGAACAGCAACGCCTCGCGGCTCTCCGCGCTTACGGAGAGCGAAAAGCGGTCTCCAGTCTCGGCGGGAACGTCGTCGGCCGAGGCGGCCGCGAGCCCGTTGGCGACCGCGGCGAAGACGGCCTCGAGCGTGTCCCCGGTCGCGGCAACCGCGATGTCGGCCGTGTGATCGCGGAGTTCGAATCGTCCGCCCTGCGTTCCTGTCATCAGTTGCTGGCTACGACTTCGACCACGGGGAAGGTATGCCCGTCGGTTTCGTTGCGCAGGATTTTATCCGATTGCGTTCTCATCGGCAGGTGATCCCATCGATGCATACTGGTCGACGGGCGATCACCTGATCGGTTCTCGAAGCGGGTCACTCGTCTGACGATACGAATCGCCGAGTGCCGGTGGAATTATATTGACGACGATGGTAGGGTGAAACAGTGAGCGTCAACATCGACAGCTGCGTCGTCACGCCGGGGAGTGACGACTACGTCGACGAAGCCTGGCAGCTCAAAGAGGAGATCAACGAGCGGGAAGGCGTCCTCAAACAGCGCCACAATTTCTTCTCCGACGCGTACCGTCGGTCGACGGTCCACTGTTACGTCCGAGAGGGTGAGCTGATCGGATTCGCGGCCGTTCGACGCGACGGTTACATTCTCTTTCTGGCGGTCTCCCCGGAGCTCCGCGGTGAGGGAATCGGCAAACAGCTCGTCGCCCGCGTCGCCGAAGATCACGACACGATCACGTGCCACGCCCGGACGAGCAACGAGAACGCCCTCCAGTTCTACGAACACCTCGGCTTCGAGATTAAACGCCGTATCGACGACTACTACGAGGACGGCGGCGACGCCTACTACCTGAAACTCGGCTCCGACGTCGGCATCACCGACAAGATTTCGGAACTGATGCGTCGGTAGAGCGGCCGTTTTTCCGTCCGGGTCAACCGGAGATCGCTCTCGTATCTGGGTCCGGCAGCGCTCAGAGGGTGCCATCTCCTCGGCGATCCGGTCGATAATCTCGCCGCACTCGGGCTCGAGGTCGCCGTCGAGTTCCGTGATAGGGCGTTTTCTCCGCGAGCGCGTTTTCTCCGCGAACGTGTCGAGAATCATCGTTCGGACGGTTCGTCGACGGCGCTCGAGACGTTCCCGTTCCGGATCGCGATATCTTCGACCGTGACGTCCGACGTGAGGCCGGCCATCGTGGGGTGATCCGGAGCAGACTCGTACCCGTCGTTCAGCGGAACGGCCACGAGGACCAAGGCGTATGTCCCGTGCCAACCTAACACACCCATGACTGAGCACGGGGTAACGGTCGAGACTAGTTCACTCCAGCGTCGAGGCACCGTCGACTACATGCGAATGGCCGGTCGGCGGAGTACCGTTCACGGACTCGTCGAGGTCGACGTCACCGAGGCGAAACGGCGCATTCGCGACCGGGAATCGAACACGGGAGAGCGTCTCTCGTTCACGGCGTTTCTCGTGTGCTGTCTGGCTCGAGCCATCGAAGCCCATCCGCACGTTCAGGCGTACCGAGACTGGCGAGGTCGGACCGTCCAGTTCGACGACGTCGACGTGAACGTCCTCGTCGAACGGCAGATAGACGGCGAACAGATCGGGGTTCCACACGTCATCAGGGCAGCCAATCGGCGTTCACTGCAGTCGATCCACGACGAGATACGAGCGGCCCAGACGGATCCGGACGACGGACGACAGACGGGAATGGCCGCTCTGGGTCTCCGGTTACCCGGCCCCATCCGGCGGCAGTTGTGGCGTCTTCCGCAGCTGTTTCCCCGGCGGTGGAAACGCATCGCGGGCACCGTCGCCGTAACGTCCGTCGGAATGTTCGGTACCGGCGGCGGCTGGGGCGTTAGCCCGACGAACTATACCCTCCAGCTCACGGTCGGCGGAATCGAACGGAAGCCGGGGATCGTCGACGACGAAATCGTCCCTCGAGAGTTCCTGAGCCTCACAGTGACGTTCGACCACGATGTCGTCGACGGTGCACCCGCTGCCCGGTTCGTCCAGCGGTTGGCGGAGCGCATCGAAGCGGCCGACGGGATCGAAACGGAACTCGAGTCCTAGTGATCCGGATCCATCGAGCGCGCCTGACGACCGGCCGATGTCGACAGGGACCCGAAAACGAGTCGTTGCGACGGTTCGATACCGGCGAGATCGATCCATCACAGTTTACGGACCGCAGTCGGCTGGCGGGCAGCGAAGCGCAGATCAGTCCGATACGGAGACGCCGCCGAACGCGGCGAAGCCGGTAACCACGAGATCGAGTTCGTCGTGACCCCCCTCACGGCGTGGCCGATCGTCGGCGGCTCCGCCCAGTACTGGGAGGACATCCATCCGTACGTTCCAATCGCGAGGGACGATGATATCGACCCCGCCGAACAGCGCGACGGCGTTGATCTGTGCCGGTCGGCTCTCGATCTCCGTATCGCGAAGATCGAGTTCGGTGCCGCCGAAAATGGCCGTCAGATCGGCACCGGCGAACGTCCTCGAGGTGTTTCGCTTCTCGACGCCGCCGAACGCGGCGAACGCGGACGTGAAGGCGTCGTCGGTCGCACGAACCCGCGATCGGAACTGGCCGGTGATGATCGAGAGACCGAAGGCAATCACGAACACCGGCCAGAAGACGACGACCTGGTCGACGGTCGCGTACTCGAGTGTGACCAGTTGCCACGCGCCGGCGACGCCGATCAGGACGATCGGACCGACGATATTGCGAAATCGGCTCTGGACGAGCGCCCAAACGCCGACGACGACGAACAGCGACGGGACGTAAACCAGCAGGCTCTGGGTCGGCGAAACGCCGGTCGTCTCGAGTAAGAGCAGGACGCCTAGCAGGACCACTAATGCTCCGAGGAGGAGTTGGCTGGTCGGAAGCCGACGGGAGGAGAGTGACGTAGGCATACAACTAGCTACGTCGCGGATGGAGAAATAGCCGTAGTACGTTTCTTCGTTGTCAGGAAATCGATTCCGAAATGAGTAGCCAGTAATGGTGACCGTGCCCGTGGCAATAACACGGTTCCCAATGATAACTGTGCGAATTGACACGAGTCTATGGCCGGATACCTCACGTCCCTGTTCGCGTTCGTCCTCGTGGCCCACGGACTCGTCCACTTGCTCGGGGTCGCGGTGTACCTCGAGCTCGCGACGGTCGCTGACTTGCCCTACAAGACGACGTTGCTCGGTGGTGCGATCGACGTGGGCGATAGCGGGATGCGAATCTATGGCCTCCTCTGTGGGGTTGCCGCCGTCGGGTTCGTCGCGTCGGCTGGCGCGCTTCTCGTCGACTGGCACTCGTGGCGGCGGCTGTTGGTCGCGGTGACGCTGTTTTCACTGGGACTGACGATACTCGACTGGACGGTCGCGTCCGCCGGTATTGCCGTTAATCTGATTATTCTGGCCGTTCTCGTCGCAGACATTTGGAATTTGGTCTGATGGACGACAACCGCCGACGAACGGGACGGTGGCCGGCAATTCTATATCGACCATCACGGCGACAACGGCGACTTCGGTCGCCAGGTGGGGTTGAAACAGCGTTATTCGTCGGTCGAAAAGATAGCCGAGGGGGACGGTCCCGTACCATCGCGAGTCGCGGAACAGGCGATCGAGCGTGCAGGGCACCAATACCGTCGGCGTTTTACGTCTCACTCCGCTTCGTCGCCGAGTAGGTGCCTGAACGCGACGTACAACACGGCGAACATCACGATGAAGACTAGCAACCCCTGAACGGCCATCGTGAGCCGGCTTTTGTCGCCGGTATCGGATTCCTCGTCAACGGTCAGTTTGTCGTCCGCAGTCGGCTCGTCGTCGCGTCGTTCGTCGAGCGGTTCACCGATCGTCTCGCCGACGGCCTCGAGAATGGGGTCACGTAACGGCGTCTCCAGTCCGGCGCGCACCGCTTCCGAGACGAACAGTTGGATCAGGTCGTTCTCCAGGTCGGCGTCGTCGAGTACCGTATCGAGTGACGGAGCCATTGGTCTGTCACGTGAGTACACTGTGCAGTCGGATAACTGTTAACCGAGAGGTCGGATCGTGAGGCGCCTGGCGGCCACTGATTCGATCTCACGCTCGAATCGACGCTCGCGCGTTACTTCGTCCGTTTACTCCCGGACGCAGTCGTCTCGACGCCGGGGCTGTAGAAGTGAACCGGGTCCGACTCCGGCGTCGAGAACCCGTTCGCGCGAAAGAGCGTGTTGGTCTCGATTTCGACGGCGGCGTCGTACAGCGGCCACGGCTCGTGATCGATGGTTGCGTAGCGCAGCGTTCCGTCCGGGGCTTCGGTGTAGTAGCGATAGCGCGCTGTGAGAAACGCAGCGAGCGTGTCCGGTTCGCCGGTGTACCGGTCGCCGACCGGGCCGTAGGTTGCGTCGAACCGGACCGGTCTGGCCCCCGGATGACGACGGCGATTCGTGAATCGAATGCGACCATTTTCTCCACGAAGGTCGATGCTGGCGTAGTAGTACGGGAGATAGTGGAAGAGCCGAGCGCCCAGAACCGCGAGGAGTCCGTCCGCGTCGAGGCTAAAGAAGTACACGCCTGGCGCACCGTCGTGAGTCACGTAGGTCCGCAGGTTGAGTTCGGGGAGCGGGATACCCACGCCGGAGGGAAGTCTCCGCGGCCGGACGTCGATGTTCGTGAACGGGACGACCGAGAGCCACGCCTTCCCGTCGCGGGTGTCGAGCGCGAGCGCCTCCGGGAGGTGGGGCTCGACCACGGCCGGATCGACCGGCCAGTTCGCGAAGAGGACGTGGCGCCAGCCCATGTGCAGTGATCCGAGCATCGGTTCATCCTAACGGACGACCAGGAGACGGAAATAGCTGCGTTCGGAGTCGAGCCATTCGGCAGGATTATACCCCCGCACACACGATTACTCGAGACGCATGGAGGAGCGAACGAGGGCCTATCTTCGCGGTCGATTTCGTGATCACTACCGGCGGACAGAGATCACGCCGCCGCCCGCGGCCAACGAACGTGAGTGGGGCTACATCCCCTGGACCGAAGGGCCGGATACGACGATGGTCCGCCACCGGTCGCTCCTCGAGTTAGGCGATCTCTCGGAGTTTCTCGTCCGGAAGCGGCCACAGCACGTCTACTTCTCGGCGGGACGGTTCCGTGATCCCGGTGCCAGTTCGATGCACGCGAAAGACTGGCAGTCCGCGGACCTCGTCTTCGACTTAGACGCGGACCACCTGCCGAGCGTGACCCTCGGCGAAGATTCCTACGCCGAGATGCTCGCGAAGTGTAAGGACGCGCTGTTCCGACTGATCGAGTTCCTGGAGGACGATTTCGGCTTCGAAGAACTCGAGTTCGTCTTCTCGGGCGGTCGCGGCTATCACGTTCACGTCCGCGACGAGAACGTCCTGCATCTCGACCGAGAGCACCGCCGAGAGATCGTGGACTACGTTCGCGGCATCGGGATGGACTATGAGGAACTGATCGAGACCGAGACCGTCGCCGGACTCGGGCGAAAGACGCCGACGGAGCGACGAACGCTCGAGATCGACGGCGGCTGGGGCGCCCGAACCCACGACCACCTGATGGCATTCGTCGACGACCTGCTCGCGATGGACGACGAGGACGCCCTCGCCCGCCTCCAGGAGTTCGACGGCATCGGCGAGGGGAAGGCGACGGCGACGCTCAACGCGGCCCGCAACAACCGCGAACAGCTCGAGGCTGGCAACGTCACCGTCCACACCGCGGTCTCGCAGTTAGCCGAACGGTTCGCCAGTCAGGCGGTCGAGCGTGACAACGCGCCAATCGACGAACCGGTGACCACCGACACGAACCGGCTCATCCGCCTGCCGGGGAGCCTCCACGGCGGGAGCGGACTGAAGACGGTACGCCTCGAACGGGACGAAATCGCGGAGTTCGACCCCTTAGACGACGCCGTCCCCGAGACGTTCCAGGGCCACGAGATCACCGTCGACGTGACCCGCGGCGGCGAGGTCGAACTCGGTGGGGATAGCTTTACGGTCACGGAGGGTGACCAGTCACTACCAGAGTACGTTGCCGTGTTCCTGATGGCACGCGGCCGCGCCGAGAAGGAGAAAGAATGAATTTAGACGAGTTGCGTTCGGTCCAGAGCAAGGAGCGCCAGAAAGATAGCCTCCAGAATTTGCGCCCCTCGTTCTACCAGGAGGTCGGCGAGTACATCGCCGATCTCGAGGACGAACGCGACCGCGTCGCCGAACAGGCCGACGATCCCTTTTCGTCGCCCGAAGTGAGCCGACTCACCGACGAGATCGAGACTGCCAAGGACGTCGTCGAGGCCATCTACGAGCGGCGCATGGGCAAACTCGTCAAGCAGGCCAGCCTCGCCGCGGCGGGGATGCCGGCCAACGACGACGGGCTGACCGCGGAGGAGGCCGACCTCTTCGACGACCTCGTGGACCGAATTTCGTCGAACAAGACTCGTGTGCTAGACGTGCTGGAGGGCCTCGAGACCGAAGCTGAAACCAGTGTGAGCAGCGGATCCGATCCCGCAGCCGACGCCGGTGGCGATCTCGATCCGACAACTGGCGGACGCGACCCCACGGCCGTCGATCCGATCGACGACTCCGAACCGTCGGTCCCAGAAGCCGCGCCAGCGGACGCGCCACCGGTGCCACCGCAGGACGCGCCGGCCGACGGCGACTCGGCCCCCGCAGCCGACGGAGGCGAGACGGCCGTCGAGGGGTCTGACGGCTCGAGCGGCGTCACGCCCGCGGACGTCATGGGCGGCGACGGACCCGAGATCGACGATCCCGAGACGCCGTCCGAGGCGGCTCCGGCACCGCCGGACGATGCCGGCGGCGATTCAGACGGAGGTGCGAATGATACCGACATCGACCGCGTCACCGTCAAGATCACCCGCGACATCGGCTCGATTCTCGGTGTCGACGATCGCGAGTACTCGCTCTCGACGGACGACATCGTCACCCTGCCCGAGCAGAACGCGACGCCGTTGCTCGAACAGGAAGCCGCCGAATCGCTCGAGTAGCATCTCTGTACCTGTTTTGTTACGAATGTCCAATTCGCTCGAGCGGGCTGTACACACTGGCTGCGGTGCTTTCCACAATTTCCCCCAAATCGCTTCTCATACCTGTGCTCACAGAGTTCGCATACTAACCGGTAGAGTCTCTACCATTTTCAGGTGATGTTTGTAGCGTCGTGCTGCATACACAGCGCGAATGTTCCACGGTATGTGACTCGATTTACGAAAACGATGATCAACCAGTGCAGGCTAACTATCGACTCTCTTCCGTCGGTTCGGATGTTATGTATAACACGAGAGATCCAAGTGTCAGAAGGAGTCCTCCATAGAGTAAAACAACAGGTAAGTCTGCTCTCGATCCACCGTACAGTTGCCAAGTGAGATTGTCATCTATCAGGAGGAATCCACCGAGAATCGTGATATGGAGGCCAATAAGAGTTAAATGAACTTTATCAATTCTCATTGAAGAAAATAATTGTACCTTGATAATAAGAGTTGTGCTCTATTTGCAGATCTACTGAGCAGCCGAATCCTTGTTCCCGGTGTGAAACAAACCTAGCTGGCCTGCTGCACTAATCCTCTATATTCAGCAGGTCGTTTCTGACGCCTATCCGAGAGGTAGGTAGCTGCTCCGGTAACACCCCGGCCTGTACCGAACACGAGTATCGATCCGAAACCAGGTCGTCCCCAAACCACAACGCATACATCGACCCTCGCTAACAGACGGCCATGCTCGACGTCGGCGACGAAGCACCCGAGTTCGAACTAGCCAACCAGCACGGCGAGACCGTCCGCCGCTCAGATTTCGACGGCGAGCGACTCGTCGTCTACTTCTACCCGCGTGCGAACACCGACGGCTGTACCACGGAGGCCTCCGCGTTCAACGACGCGCTCGCTGAGTTCGACGACCGCGACGTGAACGTCGTCGGCATCAGCGACGACCCGGTCGCGGACCTCGAGTCGTTCGCCGCGGAGTACGACCTCGAGTTCGACCTCCTCTCGGACGAACTCGGCGAGGTCGCGACGCTCTACGAATCCTACGGCGAGAAGCAGATGTTCGGAAACACCTTCGACGGCGTCTTCCGAAACACGTACGTCGTCGGTCCGGACGGCTCCATCGAAACGGTCTACGAGGGTGTCACCCCTGAGGGACACGCCGAGGAGGTTCTCGAGGACCTCGCGGAGTCGTCGGTCGAACTCACGTCGTAACCGACGCTCAGTTTGTGCCGTCCGTTCGTGTCGCGCGGTCTGAGTTCCGCTCCCATTGGTGACGATTGATCGTGACCCGAAACAGGGTGCTCGAACACCTCGAATTAGTATCGATAGCCCGGCCGCTCTTCGGGGAGTTCGAGTCGTCCGAAAAAATCACACCGCGGTAATCGACAGCGTCTCAGTTCGCTCCCGATCGCTTGAGGCCGCCCTTACTGGAAGGTGCGGCCGAGCTGATCCTGTTCCTGGGCCGGTTCGGCCTGCTGGAACTGTTCTTCGATCTCCTCGTACTGCTCGCGCGTCTCGGGAGTCACGCTCGGCTTGACCTCGTTGAGCGCGTGTTCGAAGTGCTCCTTGCTGATGCGGACGTTACCGATGGAGTCGGGCATGTCCTCGGGATCGACGGAGTTGATGAACTCGCGGCTGGCGGCCATCGAGGCTTCGCGGCAGGCCGCTTCGATGTCGGCGCCGACGTAGCCCTCCGTCTCGCTGGCGAGCCACTCGAGGTCGACCGCCTCAGCCAGCGGTTTGTTGCGGGTGTGGACTTCGAAGATCTTCTCGCGCGCCTCCTCGTCGGGGACGGGGACGTGCACGTGTCTGTCGAGGCGGCCCGGTCGGAGCAGAGCCTTGTCGATCAGGTCTGGACGGTTGGTCGTCGCGATGACGACGACGTCCTCGAGCTCCTCGAGCCCGTCTAACTCCGTCAGGAGCTGGCTGACGACCCGTTCGCCGACGCCGGAGTCGCTCTGGTTCTTCCCGCGTTCGGTGGCGATCGAGTCGATCTCGTCGAAGAAGATCACGGTCGGTGCGTTCGACCGCGCCTTCTCGAAGATCTCTCGGACGCCTTTCTCGGACTCACCGACGTACTTGTTCAGTAGTTCGGGGCCCTTGATCGAGATGAAGTTCGACTCGGCCTCGTTGGCGACGGCCTTGGCGAGCAGGGTCTTTCCCGTGCCCGGCGGGCCGAACATCATGACGCCCTTGGCGGCCTCCATGTCCATGGCCTCGAAGACCTCGGGGTAGTCGAGCGGCCACTGGATCGTCTCGCGGAGCCGTTCTTTGGTGTCGCCGAGTCCGCCGACGTCGCTCCAGGTGACGTCGGGGACTTCGACGAAGACCTCGCGCATCGCGGAGGGCTGGATGCCCTTGAGCGCCTCCTTGAAGTCACCCTTCGTGACCTGCAGCGACTCGAGTACTTCGGCGTCGATCTCGTCTTCCTCTAAGTCGAGGTCAGGGCGGATGCGACGCAGCGCGTTCATCGCGCTCTCGCGAGCGAGGCTCTCGAGGTCGGCGCCGACGAAGCCGTGCGTGTTGGACGCGTAGTGGTCCAGATCGACGGAGTCCACGAGCGGCATCCCGCGGGTGTGGACCTGCAGGATCTCCTTTCGCCCTCCCTTGTCGGGGACGCCGATCTCGATCTCGCGGTCGAATCGGCCACCGCGGCGGAGCGCGGGATCGATATCGTCGACGCGGTTCGTCGCGGCGATGACGGTGACGCGGCCGCGTTCTTCCAGCCCGTCCATCAGACTGAGGAGCTGGGCGACCACGCGCCGTTCGACGTCGCCGCCGGCGTCTTCGCGCTTGGCGGCAATCGAGTCGAGTTCGTCGATGAAGACGATTGCGGGGGCGTTCTCCTCGGCCTCTTCGAAGACCTCGCGCAGCTTCTCTTCGCTCTCACCGTAGTACTTCGACATAATCTCCGGTCCGGAGATCGTCTCGAAGTGGGCGTCGATCTCGTTGGCGACGGCCTTGGCCATCAGGGTCTTTCCCGTGCCCGGTGGGCCGTGCAGGAGGACGCCCTTCGGCGGCTCGATCCCTAACTGCTGGAACAGTTCGGGATGGCGCATCGGCAGTTCGATCATCTCGCGGACCTGATCGAGTTCGCTGTCCAGGCCACCGATGTCCTCGTAGGTGACGTTCGGAACGCCCTCGGCGGAGCCGCCGGGGCCGCCCGAGCTAACCTGTTCGGCCGGCGTTTCGGAGATCTCGATGTTCGTCGAGTCCGTGATGACCACGGTGCCCGACGGCGACGTGCTCGCGATCTTCAGCGGCACCGACTGGCCGGAGCTGGCCATCGGGCCGAACGAAAGCGAGAACGGGACGGTCTGGCCTTCGGTGACGGCCTGTCCCGAGAGTTTGTCGCGGACGAGCGGACCGATATCCCCGCGAATGCGGAGGTTCTGGGGGAGCGCGACGGTGACCGATTTGGCGGGGTTGACGTCCGCGGGTTCGATCTCGACGCGGTCGTCGATCCCGACGTCAGCCTCCTGTCGGAGGCGACCGTCGATGCGGACGATCCCGCGACCCTCGTCTTCGGGGTAGCCGGGCCACACTCGCGCGACGGCCTGGCTGTCGCCCTTGCCGTCGATGACGATGTAGTCGCCGTTCTCGAGATCGAGCTCGCGCATCGATACGCGGTCGATCGCGGCCAGTCCACGCCCTGCGTCCTTCTGTTTGAGTGGTTTAACTGTGAGTTTCATAGGTCACCTTCTAGCTCGACAGTGAGGACGCCGTTTTTCATAAACGTGTGCGCGTCGTCTGCACCGTCGGGCAGATCGAATTCGTACTGCTGGTCGTCAGCGACTACGATAACCGTGTCGTCGACGAGGTCGACCGTGGCCTCGATTTCGTGGCCCCCAAAGTCGACGGCCAGCACCGCACTGTCGTCGTACTGGTACTGGCGTGCTAACTGCCCCTCGTTCCGGGTGAATTGTTCGAGTGTCATGCTTCAACTAACCCAAGGTAAGCCTTACAAGTATATAAACCTGTCGGCTACTAAGGCGCAGACGGCACCGTTTTCGGAGAAAGAACATTGTTCGTAGTTCACAGTAGATTTGGGGCCGATTTGGACGACGAGTTCCCTCAACGAACAGGGCTCGGGTCGACCGGACTGTGCGCGCACTCGATGCCGTCGATCGACCGACACTGATTCGGACTCGAGGCGAACTGAGCGGGAAACCGAATCGGTTCGACGCTTCTCGAGAATTTAAGCCGTCACCCCTCGTTCGAACGAGTATGGAGACAGTGACACACCACGGCCGAGAGACGGCCTACGACGTCGCCGACCGCGGCGGAGACGGCCCACCGATCTGTTTCGTCCACGGGAGTGGCGGGTCGAGCGACGTCTGGTCCGCCCAGCATCGCCTCGCCGACCGAAACCCCGTCGTCGCGCTCGACCTGAGCGGTCACGGCGATTCCGACGATATCGATGCCCAACCCGGCTATACGACGCTCTCCGCGTACGCGGACGACGTGTTGGCCGTCGTCGAGGCGACCGAGAGCAGGGTTTTAGTGGGCAACTCGCTGGGGGGTGCCGTCGTCATGCAACTCCTGATCGAGCGCGACCCCGATGTCGATGCCGCCGTGCTAGCGGGGACCGGCGCACGACTCGGCGTCCTCGAGGATCTTCTCGACTGGCTCAAAAACGATTTCGAGCGCGCTATCGAATTCCTCCACGGGCCGGATCGACTCTTTCACGATCCCGACCCGGCGCTTCGGGAGGAGTCGATCGAACAACTCCGCGAGACCGGTCAGGCCGTCACCCATCGGGATTTTCTGACGTGTCACGAGTTCGATGTCCGAGAGGAACTGTCGGCGATCCACTGGCCCGTTCTCGCAGCCCACGGCGAGTACGACAAGTTGACGCCGCCGAGATACCACGAATACCTCGCCGAGGAGATCGACGACGCCTGGATCGCGAGTCTCGAGGACGCCGCACATCTGGCGATGGTCGAGCAACCCGAGGCGTTCAACGCCGCAGTCGCTGAGTATCTGAATATCGTGTACGAGAACGACGGCGAGTTCACCGAGGAGTGACGCCAACCGACGGAAGCGACGAGGGGTCGTCCGGCGACGGCAGCGTCTCGACACAAGCGGAAGACGCACCGTGGCCGGCAGCGTCTCGACGCCGAAGACGACCCCCGAACCGCTGGGCGACACGAGCGTAACAGCGACGCTTGAACCGCCGCGGTTCAGTAGATATCTTCGAGGTCGCTCTCCTCGTGGCTGTGCTCGTCGGCGGGGAACTGGCCGGATTCGACCGCTGAGACGTAGTCGTCGACGGCCGACTCCATTTCGGCGCGGACGTTCCCGAACTGTTCGGAGAAGGAGGGCGTCCACTCGCTGATGCCGACGGCGTCGTCGAAGACGAGCACCTGCCCGTCGCAGTGGGGCCCCGCACCGATGCCGATCGTCGGAATGTCCAGCGCGTCGGTGATCTCGGCCGCCAGATTCGAGGGGACGTGCTCGAGTACCAGCGAGAACGCGCCCGCCTCCTCGTGCTTGACCGCGAGTTCGAGCATCCGCTCGGCGGCCGCCTGATCGGTTCCCTGCCGGGGGTAGCCGCCGTACTGGTTGACGTGTTGGGGCGTGAGGCCGAGATGAGCCATCACTGGAATACCCAGTTGGACCATCTTCTCGGTTAACTCGACGGTGTGGGGGCCGCTCTCGAGTTTGACCGCTTCCGCGCCCTCCTCTTTGAGCATCCGTCCGGCGTTTTCGAGGCTGTCTTTCTCGTCGACGCCGAAGGAGAGAAACGGCATGTCGGCGACGACCAGCGCGTCTTCCGTCGCGCGTGAGACCGCGCCGACGTGGTGGGCGATCCCGTCGACGGAGACGGGTACTGTCGTCTCGTGGCCGAGCACCACGTTACCGACGCTGTCGCCGACGAGAATAATGTCGACGCCGGCGTCGTCGACGATTCCAGCCGTCGGCGCATCGTAGGCCGTCAGCATCGTAATCGGTTCGTCGCCTGCTTTCTCTCTGATATCCCGCACGGTAGCCATACCCACAGATTCGTCGCCGGCGATTAAATGCCACCGTTCTTCGACCGGGCCCGCGGAGCGGACTCGAGACCACGCGACCCCACTCGCGGACGGGACTCTGCGAAGTGACGGCCGATCGGACGCACCGGAGCGCCGAACACGGAGAAATTAAGAGGGCTGGGTTGCCACTGTCGGTCGTGCCAGAACCCGTCGAAACGAGCACTCCCGAGGGCGTCGACTACGGCTGGGTGATGCAGGTCACCTTCGTCGCCACGATCCTCGTTGGGGCCCCGATCGTCGCCTTACTCTCGGTAAACGCCGATCTGCCGAGTTGGGGCGCTCGAGCCGAGTTCGCGATCCGCGTCGGAGCCCCGATCTGGTTTCTGACGGCGGTCGCCGTCTTCGCGTACGCGAAGCGAACGCAAGAGTAGCTCAAGGAGTCTGCCAGGGGAACCGCTCCGGGAGCCGACACGCCCGTCAAACGCCGGTGGAACCGTCGCCTACGAACTCGAACGCAACGCCCGCTCGTTCTGCCGTCAGTCGATCCCGCGGCGAGTCACCGACGAACAGCACCGTTTCCGGCTCCGCTTCGAGCGTCCGAACCGTCTCGAGTAGCGGCTCCGGATGGGGCTTCCATGTGTCGACCGTATCCCGGCCGACGACGGCGCCGACCGTCTCGAGAAGGTCGTGTTCCTCGAGTGCGATTCGACAGGCCGACTCGCAGTTGAGCGAGCAGACGCCGACAGGTACCGACCGCTCGACCAACTCGTCCGCGTGGGTCAGCCGCGGCGCAGTCTCGGCACCGGTCCGTTCGTGGGCGGCGATGGCGGACTCGACGTCCGCCTCCAACCCGACGTCGCTCGCGGTCTCGAGCAGTTCCCACAGGTCCTGACTCGGTGGCTCGACGTCCGCGCGCTCGTAGACCTCGAGGACGTCGGTAGCTACGGCGCCCCAGTCGACGTCGAGGTCGACGAGCGTTCCGTCCAGATCGTAGACGACAGCATCGTACGTGGTCACGACTGGTGATACGAGCGGTGGACGAATAGTGACTTCGGTCGCGAGAGCGGGGTCGATTGCGAACGCCATCCGAGGACTTGCAATGACAATTGTTACCGCGGCCACCTCGCTTCAATTTTTGACACTAATAGAGTACCATAGACACAGAAGAACCGGAAATGCAGTTCAACTATACTATTGTCGGTGACACGATGGCGGAGGATATTTCACAGAAATGCAAGGAGGAAGCCCACGACTTTAGTCGTGGGTTAGTGACACCGTCCTAACGAGGAAGACTCATCAGGAGCCGGTCGCGGGTCGATGATCGACTTGTGCGTCACAATAACATGCAAGTGAGCCAGAAATACTATTTAGGTATACTGTCTCTTCAGGCGTGATGAGAGAGGACATTTCACGACGGACGCTTCTTCGAAACGGGGGTATCGGACTCGTTGCGATGAGCACTGCAGGACTGGCCGGCTGTACGAGCAGTCTTCCGGTCGTCGGCGACGACAGT
Organism: Natronorubrum tibetense GA33; assembly: GCF_000383975.1. Lineage (NCBI taxonomy): Archaea > Methanobacteriati > Methanobacteriota > Halobacteria > Halobacteriales > Natrialbaceae > Natronorubrum > Natronorubrum tibetense. Next base: position 3,477,869 of record NZ_KB913017.1, read on the forward strand.
GCATCGGGACCGGCGGTCGACCGCTGGCTCGTTGATCTCTCGTTTTCCGATCTCTTCGACGAGAGCGAACTGACCGACGAGTACGACGACGGTGAACTCGAGGGGTACGACCGGACCGGGTTCGAGTTCGACACCGTCGTTCCACAGGCGGTCTTCGATAACGAAGAAGAACTCGTCGTCTACTGGCCACTCGAGCAGGGGTCGGAACTACGAAGCACAGCGGGCGTGACTGCCACGGATCTCGACTGGCAGCTCACCCAGCACGTCGAGTGGGAGTACGACGTGACCTACACGCAGGAAACCTGGGACGGAACCCAGTCCTACGAGGACGAGCGGAGCGCGTCGATCGATATCGGCACGCTCGCTGGTACGTTCGATCCCGCGGATGTCGAGGACAGTCTCGAAGACTGGGCCGACGATCAGTCCGCCGAAGACGAGGACCTTTCCAGCGAAGGTGAGTACGAGGGATTCGATCTGTACGCGTTCGAGGGCTCGGCCTTCGGCGTCAGCGAGTCGTACGTCGTCAGGGTCGCCGGCAGCCAGTCCCTCGATTCGGTCGAGGCGCTCGAAGCGGCGATCGACGTCCAGACGACGTCGGTCGGCGGCCTGTCCGAGACGGACGATGGCGACGCGCTGTTGGCGCAGTTCGAATCGGCCCACTTCGCGAGCGGCGAACTCCACGAGCCGCGGACGGTCGAATCCAAAATCGAGCGCCAGTACGGCGATATCGACGACATTCCGGACCGGCAACGGGACGATCTCGAGGAGCACTTCGAAGACCGACTCGACGACTGGGAACTGGGACTCGTCGGGTCAGCGAGCGCGTACGAGTTCGACGGCGACATGACCGACGTTCACGAGGTCTACCTCTACGAAACCGAGAGCGATGCCGACGCGGGCGAACTCCGCGACCACGTCGAGTCGAACCGCGATATTACCGATCAGTGGGCGACGATCGAAGACCTCTCGATCGACGACGAGGGACGTACGCTCGTTCTGTCCGGACGGGTTCGAACGCGGGCGCTGCTGTGAACGACACCCGCTGAGCTACACCAACTCGAGGGAGAGCGCGTTCCCCGTTTTGCTCGGAATGTGGGTGATATAAACGGGGACGGAGACGCTCTCGGCGACGCGCCGGTAGTGGGTGAGCGCCGCGTCGTGATCGATCGGATAGTAGCAGGGTGTGACGGACACAACGCCTTCGATACCGGCGCGTTCGGCCTGCGCGACGGGCTCGTACGTACTCGGTGCGCCGACGCCGGTGATCACCGGCACTTCGCCGCCGACCTCGCCGACGACACACTCGACGCCGCCGGTCCGTTTCTCACCGGTCAACAGGGGACACTCGCCGTTGGTACCGAGTGGAAAGACGGCGTGGGCGCCCCGGTCGACAACGAAGCGGGCGTGGGCGGCCGTCGTCCCGTAATCGCCGGGCTCGTCGTCGCGAAACGCGGTGACGGTCGGCGGAACGACGCCGTGCAACGAGAGCGGATCGTTAGTGCCGTGATCGTGGAACGAGATAGCAGTGGTCCGTGCCGAACTGTATACGTTCCTGCCGTCAGTTGCAGGGACGGCCGTGCTGGCGGTACTCGCCGCTTCAGTCGGTCGCCAACTCGCCCGACGGCTCGTCCAGTTGTTCGCTCGCGAGGACGCGGTTCGCGCGGCGTAGCCGCTCGGAAAGCGCCTGATGGGAGATGTCGAGTTTGTCCGCGAGTTCCTCGAGCGAAATTTCGCGAGGAACGTCGTAGTAACCCTGACGGTAGGCCTCGGAGATGGCCTCCTGCTGGGGTTCGGTCAGTGCGGCCGTCGTCTCGAGATCGTCGTCCTGGCCGGCTTCGACCATCCGGCGGACGTCGACGCGAACGTCCTGGTTTTCGATGGCGGAGACGGTTTCGGAAAGCTCCTCGCGCTCGGGAAAGAGCAGTCGGAGCGTCCACTGGCCGTCGGTGACCTGCGCGTCGAGTACGGTGCCGCCGTTGGCGTAGACCGACGCGCAGACGGAGCTGACGTCCTCGCCGTACTGGAGGCGATAGAACCACTCGCCGTCGTCGGCAGTCTCGAGGAGACACTGGTAGTCGTCGACGGTCGGATCCGAATCGAGTGCCGCCTCGAGGTCCTCGGGATCGTCGGTCGAGAACCAGACGAGGGGCATCGTTCGCGTCGGTCCCTCGGCGACGACGCTCTCGACTCGAAGCTCCAAGTCGGGCAGTCTGTGGAGCGTTTTCGCGAGCGCAAACTCGTCGTTCGACAGCGTGAGCTCTGCAATCGTCGTCATCGGTCGATCACCCCGTACAGCAGGCTCGAGTCCGGTTGATAAACGGTGCTGCTATCGTCGGTAGATCGGGACTCGAATCGTATCATAGTACCACGCCGATCCGCGCTTCGGGGTGGCAAGCATGTCTCGTCAGCGTTTCGTCGATGAGAGCCGCTGCCTGCCCGTAACATTCCCGCTTGGATCGTGCTACTACTCGGTAGCGCACCGATTCGATTGATGAGCGGGCTTTTGTGTTCCAGCCGTTTAAGACAGCATCTCACGGCCGATGACGGTCAGTGAGACGTAATTGTCGAATCGTCTCAGTGGGACAACAGTGTTGAATCGTCTCAATCGAGACGAGCCAACCGATTCAGCGCGTACACCGTTCGGAGGATGTCGACACTCTTCCCGCGGTCGAAGACGAGTCCGTCCGTCTCGAGGACGTGCTCTAAGGTGTCCTGTGAGGCGTGTTCGGGCGCGGCCGCGATGCCCGCGTCGGTCTCGTCGACCCACTGCATGACGCGCAGATCGCTCTTCGAGTCGCCCATCACGAGACTAAACGGGTCGTCGATGTCCAGCACGTCGAACGCTCGCTCGACGCCGACGACCTTGTTCAGTTCGAGGCTGCCGATCTCAGCCGCGTCAGCCTCGTAGTAGGCGACGTCGATCCGCTCGAGGACGTCGGCGAGGGTCTCGGGAACGGCGTCGGATTCGAGGTCGGGGTACTCCCCCTCGCTCTCGAGGACGCCCCTAATTTCGGGGTCCTGGTCGGCGTAGAACGCACGCGTCCAGTCGACGATGGTCTCGTCCTCGAGCACGGCGGTACCGTTCTCGTTGTCGTTCGACTCGAGCGCTGCGCCGACGGCGTCGGCGAGCAGGTCGATCAGATAGACCAGCGCCGTATCGATGGTCTCTCTGGCCTTCGTCGAGCCGGTCTCGTAGTTTGGCTTCATCGTGACGTTGAACTCGTTGCCCTGCAGGTGACAGCCCCGCCGGAGGTCCTCGGGGGCTTCCGGGAGTACCCGCGAGCGCACGTCGTCGAAGACGTCCCGGATCTCGTCGTCCAGTTCTTCGTAGAGGAGTTGTTTCGTTTCTGCGCCGTGGCCCGGCGTGAAGACACCCGTCCCGGCCTCGTAGACGATCGAGAGCTCGCCCGAGTGGACGATTTCGCTTCCCAGCCCCTGAATCGCGAACCCTTTGACGTTCTCTAAGGTCTGTCCGGTACAGATGACGATCGGAACGCCGGCCTCGTGGAACTCGGTCAGCTCGTGAAGCGTGTCGCGTGGAATCTCGTTGTCGGTTCCGCCGGCCGACCGTAGCGTCTCGTCGACGTCCAAAACGAGTACGTTCACCGCGCGGCCGTACTTGGCCTCGAGATCCAGCGCCGTGAAAGCCTGATCTCGATTGGCTCGGGAGGCGACCTCCGCGAACGTCTCGCCGGATGCGAAGTCGGATCGAATTTCGTTCTTCCGGCGCTCGAGTTCCTCGTTCGCCTCCTGCCAGTGTTCTAACGCGACGCGGGAGTCGACCGCCGGGAAGACGTCGACGAACGCCTGATACTCCCGCAACGTCTCCGTATCGTAGTCGTCGTACAGCTGATAGACGAGGTCGTAGCGTTCCATGGGTACAACAGGCGGGAGCAGGCAGATAATCGTTTTCAGTACCAGTCGTCCGGGGAGGGGTCACTCGAGGCCGGGACGTGCGAAGCGTTCTGAGCACGGCTAAAGCCGTGGGTTTTCACCTCGCAACTTCTATAAAAACGGCGCTCGAAATACCAGTTATATGAAAAACGTCGACGACCTGATCGAGAGCGCAGCCGAGCTCGCAGCGCGCGGGCTCTCGAAGGGGGAGATCGCGGACGAACTGAACGTCTCTCGGGAGACGGCGAGCTGGCTCGTCGAACGCAGCGGCGCGACGACGGAGCCCACGGATCAGTCGACACAGACCACCCAACCCGCGGGCGGCCCACAGGACATCCACGTCGACTGGTCCGCGATCGGTCGGGACAGCAAACGGATGGGGGCGATCGCGGAAGCGATGGCCGACATGCTCGCCAAACACGGCGAGGACGTCGATCTGACGATCGGTATCGAGAAAGCCGGCGGTCCGATCGCGACGCTCATCGCGCGCGAACTCGAGACGGATCTGGGGACGTACACCCCGGCGAAACACCAGTGGGAGGAAGGAGATATCGAGGAACTCGGCGGGACGTTCAGCCGGAACTTCGCGGGGATCCGCGACCGCGAGTGTTACATCGTCGACGACACCATCACCAGCGGGACGACGATGCGCGAGACCATCGAGGCCATTCGCGCCGAAGGTGGCGAGCCGCTCGCCTGTGTCGTCCTCGCGGACAAACAGGGACTCGAGGAACTCGAGGGCGTCCCGGTCTACTCGCTGTTGCAGGTCATCAGCGTCGGCAAGGAAAAGTAGGCGAGTCGGACGCGATTGACGTATCAGACCCTGTTTACGTGTTTCTTGAGTGAAACGGTCAAGGCTGCAACGATGCAGGTAACTACCCGTTTTCGGACGCCGTATCGATCGACGCCCACTGCGGGTTTCGGCTGAAACGGTCGACAGTCGAACCCGTAAGTGTACTAATCAAAACGTAGTCAATCCGAGCCTATTTCCACACCATAACAAGTCCGATATAACAGCCGTTTGTCGCCCAGCTACTGATACTAGGCTCCGAATTCTATTGACCATCAGTCGCTCCGTACTGAGTGGAGAGACATGACAGACCGACTCACACGCCGACGACTGATCGCACTAAGCGGCGCAGTCAGTTTCGCTGCGATCGCTGGATGTAACGACAACGGGGACGACGACGTAGAGGACGAAGAAGACGACCTCGAGGACGACGCAGAAGACGAGGAAGACGACCTCGAAGACGACGAAGAGGATGTCGAGGACGACGCAGAAGACGAAGAAGACGATGCAGAAGACGACCTCGAGGACGACGAAGACGATGCAGAAGACGATCTCGAGGACGACGAAGACGACGTATAGGAGTCCTCAATCGGGGAGTACGAGCGGTTGGAACGATTTGCGGAACGGCTCGTTCTTCTCTCGTCCCGCTTCGACGCGAGGCGACGCTTCGGACGGGGTCGGTTGCGCGTTCTGGCTGCGCCGATTCGCCCACTGCCGGCCACGACTGGCGACGGAAACGAAACTACCTCACGGCGGGCGTTACAGCCGGTATCGTGGCGCTCGCAGGCTGAAGCGATCTGCTAGAGGACTACGAAGCGGACGACGGCCCCGAGGAGGAAAACGGCGGGGAGGATCCGGTCGAAGACATCGACCACGAGAATCCGGAGGGAGAACTCGAGGTCGTGAGTCCGAACGACGGCGACGTGGTGACGTCCCCCGTCGAGATCGAGATGGAAATCGAGGACTTCGAACTGCAGGCGGTCGATGCCGACGACGGCAATGACGGTGGCGATGACGATGAGGCCGACGCACCCGACGACGGTGCCGGACACCTCCACGTCATCGTCGACGAGGGCTGTGTCGATCCGGGGTACCTGATCCCGCTCGAGGGCGGCTACCTCCACCCAACTGAGGGGGTAACCCAGATCGAACTCGACCTCGAACCGGGAGAGTACGACCTCTGTGCACAGGCCGGCGACGACCAGCACAACGCCTACAACATGATCGACGAACTCTCGATCGAAGTCGCCGAGGATGTTGACGACGGGAACGAAGACGACGAAAGCGAGACCGGTGATGACGACGACAACGAAACCGGTGACGGCGACAACGATAGTGACGACGAGAACTGAGTCACCGACATCTGACGACCGACGACGGAACAACCACGGAACGGATGGTATCGGCGAGGGAGACGGCAACGACACGGCCGATAGCGACGCCGACGATACCGATACTTACGAGTAGTCACACGATCCATCGAGACGCGTTCCTCACTGCAGGTGCTGGCTTCCGATCGATTGCACAAAAATGGTAAACTGGTGAGCGGACGAGTTAGCCGTGGATTCCCATCGCTTCGATCTGTTCCTGATAGCGGTTCCGGATCGTGACCTCGGTCACCTGGGCCACGTCGGCGACTTCGCGCTGAGTCTTTTTCTCGTTACAGAGCAAGGACGCGGCGTAGATCGCGGCGGCGGCGTAGCCGGTCGGTGACTTGCCCGAGAGGAGCCCTTTCTCGGCCGTCTTCTCGATGATTTCGTTGGCCTTGGTCTGGACCTCTTCGGAGAGTTCGAGTTCGGAACAGAAGCGAGGGACGTACTTTTTCGGGTCGACGGGGCGCATCTCGAGACCGAGTTCCTGTGAGATGTACCGATAGGTGCGACCGATTTCTTTGCGTTCGACGCGTGAGACTTCCGAAATCTCCTCGAGACTTCGCGGGATGCCTTCCTTGCGACAGGCGGCGTACAGTGCGGACGTCGCCACACCTTCGATCGATCGCCCGCGGATGAGGTCTTCTTTGAGTGCGCGTCGATAGATCACGGAGGCGACCTCGCGGACCGAGCGCGGAACACCCAGTGCGGACGCCATTCGATCGATTTCGCTCAGCGCGAACTGCAGGTTTCGTTCCCCGGCGTCTTTGGTACGGATGCGTTCTTGCCACTTGCGCAGACGGTGCATCTGGCTGCGCTTTTTCGAGGAAATAGACCGGCCGTAGGCGTCTTTGTCCTTCCAGTCGATCGTCGTGGTCAGTCCCTTGTCGTGCATCGTCTGGGTCGTCGGCGCGCCGACGCGGGACTTCTCCTGTCGTTCCTGGTGGTTGAACGCACGCCACTCAGGACCCGGATCGATCTTTTCTTCCTCCACGACGAGCCCACAGTCTTCACAGATGAGCTCACCCCTGTCGGAGTCCTTTACGAGATTGTCCGATTCACACTCGGGGCAGGCACGCACCCCTTCCTGATCCTCGGTCTCGTCCGTCTCACGCGTTCGCTCCCGCTGGCGGGTGGACCGTGTCATCGCACTTTTATAGTAGTATCACCATGATATATAAATCCTTGGTGGGCGCTCTGGTTTCTCGATGCTAATATGCCGAAATAGGGCCATACAGCGCTTCAAAATCGAGATTTACAATTCGGAACCGGAAAGACTTTATCCGGTTCTCGACGAGAACAGCCACGAATGCCGGTTATCGAGTGCGACGTCGAGGCGGCTCGAGAACGACTCGAGGAAGCGGGTGTGACGGTCGAATCCGGAAATACGGATCACGAGCGTTGGCGTGCGAGCCGCGGTGGCGCGACGGCCGTCGCGTACGACGACAAAGTCGTCATCCAGGGCGGAGACCCGCAGGATATCGAGGCGCTACTGCGCGAGGGTGGTGGCCGCGCACACGCGTACTTCGACGGCGCGTGTCGCGGCAATCCCGGGCCCGCGGCGACCGGTTGGGTGATCGTCAGCGGCGACGGGATCGTCGCCGAGGGGGGCGAGCGGATCGGCACCGCGACGAACAATCAGGCCGAGTACGAGGCGCTGATCGCGGCCCTCGAGGCTGCCAAGGATTACGGGTTCGACGAACTCCACGTGCGCGGTGACTCCGAACTCATCGTCAAGCAGGTCCGCGGCGAGTACGACACCAACAACCCCGAACTGCGGGAGAAACGCGTGACCGTCCACGAACTCCTCGCCGCGTTCGACGAGTGGACCTTAGAACACGTTCCCCGGGAGGTTAACGACCGCGCGGACGACCTCGCCAACGAGGCGTTGGATCAGGGCTGATAGGGAGTATCGTAGGCAACCAGAGATCTCGAAACCCGTTCTTCTGTAGCGTGTCTCGGTTCTTCGCCGCGACACGATGAACTTCTACCCTCTGAGTCGAGCGCGGATCGTCGTTGCCGACTCGCAGACCAGCAAGGGAAAAACCCTCGAGTGCGTACCGACTGTTAATGTCCGATTCGAACGACCCGCCCGCCGGCTCCGGTCGGGAGTCCGAGAGGCCCCAGGATGCCGGGGAAACCACTGCGAACGAGGACCTTCCTGCCGAAATCGTCGACGAAGCGGAGCGGCTCACGCGACTCGAGCGTACCGTCCCCGACGAGGGCGAAGCACGGGCCCACGCCGAGCGACGCGACGAACTGCTCGACGACCACGACTTTACGTATCGAATCCGCGAGGACGACGGTGACGATGTGCTCGTGCTCCATCCCGAGGAGTGGCACGACGACGAGGCGGGCGTCATCCGAACCGACCGCATCGACGACATCTCGCGGGGCGTCGAAGTTCCACTCGAGGGAACGGCCGATCCCGACGACTGGGACGCGATCGAAGCGCACAATCGAGACCTCGTCGAACGCGTCAACGACCGCCACGGCGACGTTCACGGCGATAACGCCGCGCTGCTCGCCGATTTCGTGGGCAACCACTACGCGAAACGCATCGAGGACCTGACGGGCGCTGAGCTTCAGGAGTTTCGGACGGACTATTTCGTGCGAAACGCCTGGCCCTCGGACGAACAGCGAGATGCGATCGAGGAGTCGATCACGCTCGTCTACGAGACGGCCGGGGTATCGGTCCCTGAACAACGAGTCCGGTGAATCACCCGGCCCTCAAGAGACGGAGTATTCTGATCGCCTATAAAAAGGGTCTGGTGGAGTTGGTCGCGCGTTCAGTAGCTGTTCTCGACGATCTCGCTGATCTCCTCAGCGCGGTCGTCGCCGGTGACGACCTTCGAGAGCGTCCACTGGATGCCGTCGAGGACGGCGTCGTAGCCGTCGTCGGTCAGCGAGTACTGGTTCGTTCGCTTGTCCAGTTCACTCTTTTCGACGAGACCGAGATCGACGAGTTCGTCGAGGTTGGGGTAGAGACGGCCGTGGTTCACTTCGGTCCCGTAGTACTCCTCGAGTTCGCGCTTGATGGCCAGCCCGTACATTGGCTCTTTCGCGAGGATAACGAGGATGTTGTTCTGGAACGCGGTAAGTTCGCGTGCAATACTCTGATCGCCGCTGATTGATTGTGCCTCTGACATACCTGTGCAAATGTCATCAGACTATTTAAGACTTGTCAACCATTTCTCGGTATTCATCGATCGCCCGCGGGCAGATCGGGTACCGCAACGCCGAATACTGGTGGAATTCGGTCGAATCACGTCTCAGTGGTGCCTGATGACCTTCACCTCCAAGGTGACATCGATTACGAAAATACTTTTTGATCGGCCGTGAAGCCTCGGGTACATGGTTAATCTCTGGGAAGACCTCGAGACTGGACCGAATCCACCCGAAGAGATCTACGCCGTCGTCGAATGTCTCAAGGGCGAACGCAACAAGTACGAGTACGATAAGGACGTGCCGGGCGTCGTCCTCGACCGTGTTCTGCACAGCAACGTCCATTATCCGAGCGACTACGGCTTCATCCCGCAGTCGTACTACGACGACGAGGACCCCTTCGACGTGCTCGTCCTCGTCGAGGATCAGACGTTCCCCGGCTGTATCATCGAAGCCCGCCCCGTCGCGCTGATGAAGATGGACGACGACGGTGAGCAGGACGACAAGGTCATCGCCGTCCCGTCTGAAGATCCGCGCTACGATCACATCGAGGACCTCGAGGACATCACCCAACAGCAACTCGACGAGATCGACGAGTTCTTCTCGAGCTACAAGAACTTAGAGGAAGGAAAGCAAGTCGAAACCCAGGGCTGGGAGGACAAACAGGCCGCCTACGACGCGATCGAACACGCACAGGAACTCTACGAAGAGAACTTCTAGAAGTCGTCCAACATTCGTTACGCGCCGTTTTTCGGACCGACACGGCGATCACTGTCGTTCGCTCGCCGGACCACAACGTGTATCGTCACGATGATACGCCCACGATTGTATCGCCATCCAGAACTCTCCGCTTCTCGTTACTGTACGACTTCGGGGTCTCTCGTCAGCTGGCATACCTGACAGCTCACGCCCGACTATCCAGCACTCTGTGGTCACGAAACCCATCGGATTCACGAGAGTTATCTTCGGCCGTTCCGCTCATGCATTATGAGCATGGGTAATTTTATGCGGCTAACCGCCGTAGCTAGACTCGTTATGGCAGCAACCAACCCGTCCGCACGAACGTCCGCTTCGGCAGACGATGCAGCCGAATCCGGTGCCGGTATGGCCCACCTGACGGTCGTCCCCGCGAACTTCGAGGCGACCGAGCAGGACGGGGATGAGGACTGAGTTCTCCAGTCGACGACGTGTTCAGTATAATTCGAGGTGGAGCCTCCGACCTCAAGGAGCGAGCGAAGTCGTTCGAAAGACCGGGGGTCTTTCGTGATGACGAGACGTTCCGCGTCTCGAACCACGAGCGAGTAGGTCGGAGAGGACAGCGAGGGATCAAAGATCCCTCGAGCCGTGCGAACGGGCCTACGGCCCGTAAGCAGAAACCGACGAAGGATGGCACAACCGCACGACAGTAGCTACCCGACTCCCGGAGCTATAAGTACCGTTAGGTAGTAATCTGAAACATTGAGGTGCGTCGAACCGTGCCGGTCAAACTCATTGTCCCCGATGAGCACCGCGACGACCTCCACGAATCCGCTCGACAGTTCCTTCACTGCGCGAACCGTGCCGCCGAGTTCTGTTGGGATGACGAGTCCTACACGGACTGCATTAAGAACATCCCGCAGGCGAAGTGGCACCACATATGGGCGTTTCGACGCCTGTTCGAGTACGTCAAGTACAAGGCACCGGAACGCGGCGTCACGGTAAAGCAGGTTGCACCAAATCACACGTCCCAACGCTGTTCTCGGACGGACTGTGGGTTTACGCATGAAGCGAACCGCGACGGCGAACACTTCCACTGCCAGAAATGCGGTTACGAGGTCAACGCGGATTACAATGCCGCCAAGAACATCGGGCTACGCTACGCCCGGAAACGGCAGCACAGACTCCGTTCCTCGCCCACGTCGGGGAGCGGAGACGTCTTGGAAAGCGGAGCTTTCCAATGGTCAGGAAATCGGAGATTTCCTTCGACACCAGTAAACGTGCGTTTGAATGGTGGGACGGTGAACGGCAAGAGTCATCAGCAGATTGCCGGCGACTGATTGCCGGGAGTCCACATCAAAGCCCTATTCTGCTCACGGGCGCGAAGCACCCGTTTGCATGGTCAGTGAGACCTTTGGTCTCACGCTACCCTCAACGAGCGAACCCCGTATGGAGTGAGCGAAGTAGGGTAGGGTAGTTTACCTAGCGCACTCGAGTCAGCTCGACGAGCGCGCACTCGAACGCGAGCGAACGGAGAGACGCGTGAGTGGATGCCACGGCGTCTCAGCAGAGTGTCTCGAAACGAACCTTCTTGTATGCGGTCGAACTACGTCCGTCCATGGGTCTGTTCGATCGATTGCGGGGCGACGGAGCTCCCCGAGTCGCATTTATTGGGGTCGACGGCGTGCCGTACAGTCTCCTATCGGAGAACGAGGAACTGTTTCCAAACTTCGCTGCGATCGCCGACGAGGGGACGGCGGGCAAGATCTCGAGCATCGTCCCACCGGAATCTAGCGCCTGCTGGCCGTCGCTGACGACCGGAATGAACCCCGGCGAGACAGGCGTCTACGGCTTTCAGGACCGTGAAGTCGGTACCTACGACACCTACGTCCCGATGGGACGAGAAGTCCAGGCCGACCGCGTCTGGGACCGCGTTCAGGAGGACGGTCGCCGCGCGACCGTGATGAACGTCCCCGTTACGTTCCCGCCCCAGCGTAACGTCCAGCGGATGGTCTCGGGCTTTCTCTCGCCGGGGCTGGACAAGGCAGCGTACCCCGACGACGTTCGTGACTACCTCGAGACGCTCGACTACCGAATCGACGTCAACCCGAAACTCGGCCACCAGGGCGATAAGACCGAGTTTATTCAGGATGCCCACGAGACGATCGACGCTCGCTTCGAGGCGTTCGAACACTACATCGAGGAAGACGACTGGGATCTGTTCTTCGGCGTCTTCATGACGACCGACCGGGTCAACCACTTCCTGTTCAAGGACTACGAGCGCGACGGCGAGTACAAAGAGGAGTTTATCGACTTCTATCGGAAGGTCGACGACTACATCGGTAAGCTTCGCGAGGTGCTGCCCGACGACGTCACCATGATCGTCGCCTCCGATCACGGCTTTACGAGCCTCGACTACGAGGTCCACTTCAACGAGTGGCTCCGAGCGGAGGGCTGGCTGTCTTTCGACACGGACGAACCGGAGGAGTTGGGCGACATCTCCGACGATACCAAAGCCTACTCGTTCATCCCCGGCCGGTTCTACATCAACCTCGAGGACCGCGAACCGCGCGGGGGCGTCCCCGAAGACGAGTACGACGAGGTCCGCGACGAACTCAAGGCCGACCTCGAGGCGCTCGAGGGCCCCGACGGCAAGAAGGTCGTCGAGCGCGTGGTCGAGAAGGAGGCGGCGTTCCGCGGCGATCACGACGACATCGCGCCGGACCTGGTGGCGATCCCGAACAAGGGCTTCGACCTCAAATCCGGCTTCAAGGCCGATTCGGACATCTTCACTACCGGACCCCGAAACGGTATGCACAGCTTCGACGACACCTCGCTGTACATCGACCACCCCGAGGCGACGATCGGCGACGCTGACCTCTTCGACATCACACCGACGATCCTCGATCTGCTGGACGTCGAGTACAGCCGCGGCGAGTTCGACGGCGCAAGCCTCGTCTGAGCACCGTCCCCCGTTAGCGATCGAAACGGGTTTTGTCACCTGAGACAACTTTCCGTTATGAACGACTCGAGAGTCGTCGGTCTCTCGCTCCTCCTCGCCGTCGGTCTTGCTGGCGTCGTCAGCGTCGTGACCGACAGTCTCGCAATTCTCGGGCAGACACCGATCGGGCTGGCCATCTACCTCGCCGTCGGAATCGGGCTGCCGCAGTACGTGCTCGCTCGACGAACCGGATCGCCGCTTCGACTCGGGCTGGCGTTCCTCGCAGTCGGCGGAGCCGCGCTAGCCGTCCTTGTCGGCGCTGCGATGGGCTCTCTGACTGGTGAGTGGCGTCTCGGGATCGTTCCGATTCTGTTCCTCGTCGTGTTCGGAATCCTGATCGGTAGTATCGTTCGTGAGTTTCGTACCGGTTTTCGGACGCGGTCGTGACGTGGGCGCACCGATAGTGATCGAATTCGAGGCCGTTTTCCGGCCCGCAACGAACTGCTGGGCATGGAAGAAATCATCCGCGCCCGCGGCCACGAGCACGTTAGCGCCGAACACTCGAGCACGTTCGAAATTACGACCGACGACTTTCTCACGCCCGCCGGCGACTGCATTCTCGCGATTGAGGCCGACCGCGCGCCAGCGGACTTCGACCCCGACTTCGTCGCAGCCTGCCAGGATTCGGGCGCGACGATCACGGTCACGATCGAGGCTGGCGGCTATACCGAATCGGTAACTGGACGGGGCGATCCCGACCTCGAATTTACGAACGAGCGCAGCGCGGTGGGTCGAACGAGCGAGTACGTCGACGACCGAACGATCGTCAACGACGCCGAGTTCGCGGCTGAGGGGTTCGACCGGGACCTGGTTGCCGCGCTGGCCGATGGGGCCGAGGTGACGGTAACGATTAGCGTCGAGTGACGGGAGCGGAATCGTCCGTCGCGGTTTTGATTCGCGAGACCGTACGCGATTGTATGAGCGACGAGCCGGACCTCGAGTCGGATCGCGAACCGTCGATGAACATCAGCGGCGGCGTCGAGGGCGGCGGCGTCGCGGCCGAGTTCGATCCCGCGACCGCGGACACCCGCACCGAGGAGGTCGTCGATCGACTTGGCGAACTGTACTGGCAGAAGACCTACGGCGGACAGGACGCCTTCACCTGTCTCGTTCGGACGATTTTGAGCCAGAACACCAGCGACAAGGCGAGCCAGCCGGCTCACGACGCGCTGATCGAGCGATACAATGCCGAGGACATCGACCTCGCAGCGTCGCTCGAGAACGCAGAGCAGTCCGAACTCGCCGAGACGATCAGCGGCGCGGGCCTCTACAACCAGAAATCCGAGACGCTGATCGACACCGCTGAGTGGGTCCTCGAGGAGTTTGGCTCCGCCACTGCGTTCGACGACTACGTCAAGGACGAGGACCCCTCGGAAGTCCGAGCGACGCTTCTCTCCGTCCGCGGCGTCGGGCCGAAGACCGCGGACTGCGTCCTCCTCTTTGCGGGCGGCCGCGGCGGCGTCTTTCCCGTCGACACCCACGTTCACCGAATCTATCGGCGGCTGGGGATCGCCCCCGCGGACGCGGATCACGAGGCGGTTCGGGCCGTTCTCGAGCGCGATATCCCCGCTGCGAAATGTGGCTTCGCCCACACGGCAACGATCCAGTTCGGCCGTGAGTACTGCACGGCGCGAAAACCGGCCTGTCTTGAGGACCCCGACGCCTGTCCCATGGGTGATCTCTGCGACCAGGTCGGCGTCTACCCCGAGACGAACGAGGTCGTCGATCCGACAGAGGCACCCGAAGCGGGCGACTGATATCGAGCGAGTGGGGCCACGTTCTCGAGTCGCTGCAACTGCTCGGTATCGATCGTTGCTCGCCCCGATCACTGCGTTTATACAATCGTACTTTATCTACTGAACCAATGATTTCATTTACGGCGACCGAGCGAGACGCGGTCTACAAGACGATCTACGCTCGGCGTGATATCCGCCGGTTTCGGCACGATCCGATTCCCGAGGACATCCTCGAGCGACTGATTCAGGCCGCCCATCACGCCCCGAGCGTCGGCTTCTCACAGCCGTGGGATCTGATCGTCGTCAGGGAGGACGAGACGAAAACCGAGATCGCCGAGATTGCGGATCGGGCCATCGCGGCCGCTCGCGAGGGCTACGAGGAGCCTCGCCGATCCGACTTCGCCGCCCTAAAACTCGAGGGGATCCGCGAGTCGCCGATCAATATCTGCGTGACCTGCGATCCGACCCGCGGGGCACCCCACGTATTGGGTCGCAGTTCGATGCAGCGAACGGACGTCTACTCGACGTGTCTCGCGGTTCAGAACCTTTGGCTGGCCGCCCGCGCGGAGGGCGTCGGCGTCGGCTGGGTGAGTGTGCTCTATCCGTACGAGGTCCAGGAAGTGCTGGGCATTCCACCCCACGTCAAGCCGGTTGCCTATCTCTGTCTGGGCTACCCTGAAGACGGCTTTCCGGACGAACCCGTGCTCCAACAGGAGGGGTGGCGCGAGCGCCTCGCGGTCGAGGAACTCGTTCACGACGAGCAGTGGGAGGGCGACCGGAGCCACAACGACGACGCGTAACGAGCGCTCGGCGAACGCAACGAGGGCTAGCTCGCGAGGAGAACGACCGCCAGTATCGCGAAGGCGATCCCGAGCAGATCCGTCGGTGCGAGCGACTCACCGAGGAATATCGCGGCGAGGACCACGGCGACGATGAAGTACATCGCCGAGACGGTCGTGACGATCCCCGCTCGCCCGGAGTTTAGACCCATGTAGAACGCGACAGCACCGATCCCGGCGAACACTCCCGCAGCGAGCGCGAGCACCACGCCCGTTCGCTCGAGCGAGACGGGGTCGTTCAACACCGAAACGTAGCCGACGGCCACGGCGACGGCGGCGGAGTAGGAGAGAATCATCGCGAGCTCGGGATCGATCGTTCGAGTGGCCTCGTTCGCGATCACCGTCCAGACGCCCCAGCTGAGCATCGCGACCACGGCCAGCGAGACGGCGTATCGGCTCATGATCGGACGAACGGTATCCGGCTCCGAATAGGCGTCGAAACAGCGGTCCGCAACGGCCGTCTGTCGCGGCCTGCGGCCGGCACTCGCAGGCAACTGTGAAGAAATCTCGACCGTGAGAGACAGTCTCGAGGCGGTTAGAGGAACCGGAACGTCTCGAGGTTCTTCGGCGCGAAGGTACGCATGTTGTAGTCGTGATAGAGCGCCGAGGAGAGATCCTGCGTGGACCGCTCGTCGCCGTGGACACAAAGGACCTTCTCGGGTCGAGGATTCATCGTCTTGACGAAGTTCTCGAGGCCAGCGCGGTCGGCGTGGCCGGAGAAGCCGTCGACCGTCTCGACGTTCATGTTCAGCGAGAGGGTGCCGCGGCCGTTGCCGCCCGATCCCATCGCCCCGACCTCGCTGGTCGGAATCTCGTCCCAGCCGTTCTGGATGCGGCGACCGAGGGTTCCCTGGGCCTGGTAGCCGACGAAGACGAGCGTCGAGTCCGGGTCGGGGCCGAGGTGGCCGAGCCAGGACATGATCGGACCGCCGGTGACCATCCCCGACGTCGAGAGGATGATGCAGGGTTCACCGTCGGCGACCTCCTGCCGTTCCTCCTCGCCGGCGTCGATGTGGTTGAACTCCTCCGCGAGGAACGGGTTCTCGTCGTCGTGGAAGATCCGATCCCGGAGGTCGTCGCGTAGATACTCCGGATAGGTCGTGTGGATGGCCGTCGCCTCCCAGATCATTCCATCGAGATGAACCGGCATCTCAGGGATATCACCGCTGCGCATCGCCTGCTCGAGAACGAGCATGATCTCCTGTGAGCGACCCACCGCGAACGCGGGGATGACGACTTTACCGCCCTTCTCGTAGGTCTCCGTGATGACCTCTTTGAGCTTCTCTTCGGAGTCTTGCTGATCGGTCTGGTAATCGTTGCGACCGCCGTAGGTCGACTCGAGGACGAGCGTCTCGACCCGCGGGAAGTCGTTGGTCGCGCCGTTGAACAGCCGCGTATCCTCGTAGTGAATGTCACCCGAGAAGCAGACGTTGTAGAGACCGTCGCCGATGTGGAAGTGCGAGACGGCCGAGCCCAGAATGTGACCCGCGTTGTGGAAGGTGAGTTTGACGTCCGGCGCGATATCGGTGACGTCGCCGTACTCGAGTGGGATGCAGTGTTTGATCGCCTCGCGAACCTGCTCCGACTCGTACGGCGGCGCGCGGCCTTCCTTGGCCGCGACGTCGAGGTAGTCGAGCGTGAGCAGTCCCATCAGATCTCGTGTGGGCTCGGTACAGTAGATCGGGCCGTCGTAGCCGTACTTGAACAGCAGCGGGATGAGCGCGGAGTGGTCGAGGTGGGCGTGAGTGAGGACGACCGCGTCGATGGTCTGTGGACCCGCACCGAGGGCCTCGGGCGCGTGGAGGTACGGTACCTCGCCCTCAGCGCCGGGTTTGTCTCCGCAGTCGATGAGAATGCGCGTCTCGGGGGTCGAGAGGATAAAGGCGGCGCGACCGACTTCGCGACAGCAGCCGAGCGTCGTGATCCGGACGTACTCGTCGTCTGACATCTCCTCGCGGTGGATCTGCCGGCCGACCTTCTCTAAAATGTCGCGTCGCTCGTCACGTTCTTGCTTGAGGAAGCTCCGAACGTTCGAGACCGTCGAGGACTCGATCGGCGGCGTCCGGACGACTTCGGGCGTCCAGCCGACGTTCTTCGTGATATCGCGGAGCGTCGAGCCGTGACGGCCGATCACCATGCCAGGCTTCTCGGCCTCAATGACGACCTCGCCGGTGTCGGCGTGGAAGTCCAGATCCGTGACCCCCGCCTCTTCGGGGATGACGTTCATGATCTGCTCGCGGGCCTCGTCGGGCCGCGAGAGGACGCTCGGATCCGGGCGAACGGTGATCCGCTTTCGGAGTTTGCTCGCGAGTTTGCGAATGAGGTCGCCCTGCTGGGCGAACTTCTTCGGGTCACGCGTGTAGACCACCAGTTCGGGGCCTTCGTACTTCACCGAGGAGACCGAGATATCGGTCGGTAGCTCGCTCGTGATCTCTGCTTTCAAATCGTCGAGTTGCTGCTCTACAGTACTCATAATCGCCAATTGTGGCTTGCGTGAACTCGCCGCCGGGGGGCGGATGTCCAACAGGATACGGGGAGTCGGGATCCAGCCCTCGAGTCAGTGGCCGCGCGAAAACCGCCACGCGCCGACTGCATCGTCGAGAGCTGTGGTTCTGAAACAACGTCGGTCGTCTGCAGTCCAGTATCCCGGATCATCGCGTTGTACCGTGCTGTGACAAACACGCTCCCAGAACGGTTGTCCTGGTTCGTGCGGGAAGATTCCAGGGAGAACCCGCTTATTCGACGCTATTCTTTGCGTCGTATATAAGCCTTCGCAAAACCCAGGGCCGTTCGGCACGAACGGGGGGTATGCACCTGACACCGGAGCGCGTTGGGAAAGAGCGTACCTGGGTCGCTGAACGGGTCGAGACGGTCGTTCCGATAATCAATGGCGTCCGCGATGATCTCGGCGACATCTTCGATACTGACGTCGACCACGTTACTGAAGGTCAGTATCTCGAGGAGGTCGACATCGTCTTTGCGAACGGCGATCTGGCGGTCAACGTCGCCGCCATGGTCGCAATTCTCCGTAATCTCGACGTCGAGGGCGATTATCCCGGCTTCATCGTCGACGAGATCATCGGCCGGGAACTCGCCGCGACGATTGCCGGCACGCAACCATTGCGGACGCTCGGCGAGGCGACGTTTCACTACGCCGACCTGCAGGTTCACGGCGACGGCGACGAGAACGCGGGCGTCGACGACTGCGAGGCCGCACTCGCGGCAGGCTTCCAGGAACGCATTCCGGGCTGGAACTGGACCGAACGCGAGAGTCCGTTCAGCGTCGAGTAATCAGTCCGACTCTTCGTCGTCGGCGTCGTCTGGTTCTTCATCGGTGTCGTCGCTATCCGATCCGTCGTCCGCGTCGGATTCACCGTTGTCGTCCGCGTCGGACTCTTCGTCCTCGTCAGCGTCATCGTCGCTGTCGGAATCCTCACCGTCGATTTCCTCGTCCGGTTCGGGTTCGGGCTCGGGCTCGGGTTCAGCACCGCCCTCATTGTAGGCCTGTAGTGCCTCCTCGTACTCTTCGCCGGGAAGCAACGCTTCGACGTCGTTGTTGCGGAGGAGATCGATCAGCCCGTCGTCCGACCCCGTCAGCAAGAACGCACCGTGTTCGCCGATCGCCGCCTCGATCGAGAGGCTGGTGTCCACCATCGCTCCTTCGAACTCGATCGACCGCGACATGAACAGCTCCTGCTGTCGCTCCTGCATCTCGAGCTGGGCTTCCTGCTGGTCGATTTCGCCGTCTTCGACGTCAGCCATGACCTCCTGTTGGGCCTCCATCAACGCCTCTTCGGAGGGCTGGACGATCGCCGTAATTCCCTCCGACGGATCGATATCGGGCTCTGCATCCGCGCTGAGTTCCTCCTCCGATTCCGAAAAAATGCTCGTACAGCCGGCGATCGATGCGGTCGCACCGGCACCGGATAACTGCAGCACGCGGCGTCGGGTTGGATCGGATGTCATCGTGGCGGCTTCGGGGACGAGCGCGAATAAACCCTCGTGATTCGCGACGCATTTCCACGTGACTCGGTCAATATAGTAACAACTGAAACGATGTACACACCGATCGCATAGCCATCCTGCGATCGGGTGTGCAGTGATATTCAGTGGCTCCTATAGGTGGAGCGGGCGAGCCCGCCCGTTCCCGGTCCGGACGCCTTTTGGTCGTGCGAGAGCTACGTCGTCGTAGTGACACCCGGGACACCGACGACGCAGCGGTCGCAGGCGGTCACCCTCGAGCAGCCCACCCTCGAGGCGGCCTGCGAGGCGATCGCCGACGGCCTCGAGCGCGAGGCCCTCGTAACGGTCTTCGGCCGCTGTACGGTCGACTACGACGGCCGGGCCTCGAGCACGCTCGAGGCGGGCGACCGCCACGTGATGTTGAAACCCGACGGCGCGGCGCTGGTCCACACCGACGAGGGACAACAGCCGGTCAACTGGCAGCCGCCGGGCTGTGACCACGACGTTCGCTGCGATGGTGGGGCCGACGGCGAAAGCGATCCCGAACTGATCCTCGAGAGCGTTCGGTCGACGCCGGACGAACGGCTGTGCGTTCGCTTCGAGGAGGTCCTGCAGGTCTCGACGTTCTTCGGCGCGGACGAAAACGAACTCGCTCTTTCGGGGACCGAAGAGGACCTCCGCCAGCGGATACTCGACGAACCCGCCCTGCTCGAGACCGGCTTCACTCCGCTCGCGACGGAACGCGACACGCCCGCGGGGGCGATCGACATCTACGGCGAGGACGCGGCGGGACGGAGCGTCGTCGTCGAACTCAAACGTCGACGCGTCGGCCCTGACGCCGTGAGCCAGCTTCGCCGGTACGTCGACGCACTCGAGCGCGATCTCCACGCCGACGCCGCGGTTCGGGGCTTTCTCGTCGCCCCCTCCGTCACTGATCGCGCCACCCGCTTGCTCAGCGATCACGGCTTCGAGTTCGTTCCGCTCGAGCCGCCTGCGGAGTGAACGTGATCGACATCTGGTATCGGTATACGTGCTGCACATGGAGTCGAGATCACTACCACAGAAGAACTGACAGCGGGTAGCGGTGACCAGGGACGATCACGCTTCGTTTTCGAACCAGTGTTTTGCGGCTTGGACGGCCTCTGAGGACGTGTCTACGATCGCGTATTGGTCTTCAATGTTATATCCGCGTTCGGTACCGTACCCAACCGTGATCCCGTATGTATCATCCTCACTCCGTAGAGTGATCAGTGCAGCGGGTTCACCGTCTTCAAATTTGGCCCGTTTGCCGGTGATGCCGTCTGAACGGTCCAGTTCGGTCCCGAACGTGATGAACATGTACTCGCCCTCGGGATGATCGGCATCGAGTTTATCCACGGACACATCGTCGAACCCGTTCTCGTTGAGTGCCTCTACGAGTTCGTTGGTCCGCTGCTCGAGTGTCCCATCGCCATCAGTATCGTCATCGTCAGACTGAGTATGCCGTCTCATCCTCAGACCTTTCGGGAAAATAATAATTAATCTTTCTAATACAGCAGTGTTAGGAAGGATCGGCACCCCATCTTCAGCAGAATATTCCAATCAGGCGGGTGTGTAAACCGTTTCAGTTGGTAACTACACAAGCGTCGGTCTCACTCCTCGAGTAATCGCTTCAATCGGTCCAGTTCCGTCAGCGCCTCGACGGGGGTCAGGTGAGCCAGATCGAGCGCCCGCAGTTCGGCCGCGATGTCGGTCGGCACGTCTCCACCGTCGGCACTCGCTGTAGCCGTCGTCGACTCGTCGGTCGCCTCCGCGTCGATCGGCACGTCGTCATCGTCCGCAGTCCCGTCACTGGCAGCGTCTGCGACCAGTTCTCTCGAGCGCTCGACCACGTCGGCCGGAACGCCCGCGGCCGTCGCGACCTCCACCCCGTAGGAGCCCGTCGCCGCCCCCGGCGCGATATCGTGGTGGAAGACGACCTCGCCGTCGACCTGCTCGACCTCGAAGTGGAGCGTGAAGGCGGCCTCGAGATCGTCCGCCAACTCGGTCAGCGGATGGTGGTGCGTCGCGAAGAGCGCCGTCGCACCGACGATATCGTGGAGGTGTTCGGTGATCGCCTGTGCGATGGCGAGGCCGTCTGCGGTCGAGGTGCCCCGACCCACTTCATCGAGCAAGACCAGCGAGTGCTCGTCGGCCTCGCGCAGGATGGTCGCGAGTTCGTCCATTTCGACCATGAACGTCGAGCGGCCGCCCGCGATGTCGTCGCTGGCACCGACGCGGGTGAATATCCGATCGGCCGGGGTGAGTCGCGCCGCCCTCGCGGGGACGAAGCTCCCGACCTGTGCGAGCAGGGTGATCTGGGCCACCTGTCGCATGTAGGTCGACTTCCCGGACATGTTGGGTCCCGTGATAACCGCCAGTCGCTGGGCGTTCGTGAGGGTCGCGTCGTTCGGGACGAACGACTCCTGGGTACGCTCGACGACGGGGTGACGGCCGCCGTCGATGTCGATCTCGAGACCCGCTCGTTCGTCGCGCTCGAGCAGTTCGGGCCGACAGTAATCGTACTGCGCGGCGACCGTCGCAAGCGAGACGAGCGCGTCGAGCGTCGCCAGCGCGTCGGCGAGTCCCTGTACGCGTTCGACCTCCGCGGCGATCTCGCGACGTACCTCGCAGAAGAGTTCGTACTCGCGTTCGTCGGCGCGTTCCTCGGCACCGACGATCTGATCTTCCCGCTCTTTGAGCTCCGGCGTGACGAACCGTTCGGAGTTTTTGAGCGTCTGTCGGCGCTGGTAGTCCTCGGGGACCGACTCGAGGTTCGGATTCGTCACCTCGATGTAGTAGCCGTGGACCGAGTTGTAGCCAACTTTCAGCGAATCGATTCCGGTTCGCTCGCGCTCGCCGTCCTCTAAGTCGTCGATCCACTGCTTCCCGTCCCGTGCGGTCGCGCGAAGCTCGTCCAGCCCGTCGTCGTACCCCTGTGCGATGATGTCGCCCTCGGTGATCTCGATCGGGGGGTCTGAGACGATCGCATCGTCGATCAACTCGCGAACGTCGACGAGCGGGTCGAGGCTCCCGTGAAGCTCCTGGAGCCGCGTACAGTCGGCGTCGGCGATCTCCTCGCGAATCTCGGGCACGACGGCCAGCGTGTCCCGGAGCGAGCGCAAGTCACGCGCGTTCGCCCGTTCGCGAGAGATGCGACCGATCAGCCGCTCGAGGTCGTAGACGTTCCGGAGTCGGTCGTGCAGCGGCTCCCGCGTCTGGAGGTCCGCCGTCAACTCCTCGACGGCGTCCAACCGCGCCTCGATTCGGTCGGGCTCGAGCAGCGGCCGTCGAATCCAGTCGCGGAGCGTTCGGCCGCCCAGCGCACAGGCGGTTTCGTCCAGCACGCCGACGAGCGTCGCCTCCTCGCGGCCCTCCACGGCTCGCGGCTCGAACAGTTCGAGGCTCCGCATGGCGACAGCATCGAGCAGGAGGTACTCGCGGGGATCGTAGCGGGTGAGATGAGTGATGTACTCGAGGCGGTTGCGGTCCGAATCGTCGGCGTCGGTGTCGTTCTCACCGCCTTCCGCTTCCTCCTCGAGCGTCGTATCGCGCTCCCCCTCGTGTTCGCCGCCGCGGACGTACTCCGCGTAGGCGAGTGCCGCGCCGCAGGCCCGAATCTCGGCGTCGCTCGCGAGTAAGGCGTCGGGATTCCGGAAGTACCGCGAGACGGTCTCGCCAGCGCGCTCGCGGTCGAACGCCGTCGCGTCGTAGGGCGTCACCATACAGCGCTCGGCGAAGAGATCGGTCGGCGCGTTCGGGCCGACGACGGCCTCGGCGGGATCGAATCGGCTCACTTCGTCGGCGATAGCCTCGCTCGAGGTCGAACTCGTCGCGAAGAAGTCGCCGGTCGAGACGTCGAGCAGGGCGAGCGCGAGTTCGGGGTCGTCGCTCTTCGCACCGGAGCCGCGCCCTCGAGCCACCGCGGCGACGAAGTTGTTGTCGTCGCTCGCGAGCAGTTCGTCCTCGGTGAGCGTCCCGGGCGTGACCACGCGCGTGACCGCACGCTCGACGACGCCCGGCGACTCGCCGGGTTCTTCGACCTGATCAGCCACCGCGACTCGGTAGCCGGCCTCGAGCAACGTCTCGACGTACGATTCGGCGTTGTCGATCGGAATGCCGGCCATCGGATACTCGCCAGTGCTGTCCTCACGGCTCGTGAGGGCGATCTCGAGCAGCCTCGCGGTCCGCTCGGCTGCACCACAGAACGTCTCGTAGAAATCCCCCACCTGAAAGAGGACGATCGCGTCGTCGTAGCGCGCACAGAGATCGTGATACTGCGCCATCATGGGCGTCAGTTCGTCGCGTTTCTCGGCCATCGCCTCGGGAGGGCCAAGCGCCGGATCCATACCCGAAATCCGGCTTCGGACGCGGAAATAGCTTGCTGGATCAACCGCGTTCGGCCATCCTCGACTACGGGACGAGAACGAGATAGTCTCGACAACGGACAAGACGTACTACGATCGGCATCCGAGAGAGCGGCGAATAGCATGTCCGTCCGCTCGTCCGTCGCGAGTCGGCCGTTCATCTGTCTCGTCGCCGTTTTGCTCGGCGGCGCCGGGATCGTCGGCGCTGCGGCAGCGGTCGCGCCGGGATGAGACGACAGAACTGGATTCGGACGATGAGTCGCTCGAAGAGGATTCGGCAGAGTCGTCGGCATCGGCTCCCGCGGACGACTGAGCTTCCGAGCTCCGTTACCCGACGCTAGTCGGCTCGAACCCGATTCGAGCAGCCGACATCCGAACCGAATCGGTTGGGAGTAGATTTCAGGGCGAACCGCGTAGCGGAAACCGGTCGAAACGCTGAATCAGCGGTACGAAATCGATTATCCAATCTCGGTGCGCTCGCTTATTTGTCAATATATTTATACGGTTTCCGGTAAAAGCCGCTGACAGTACCATGGGGGGTTCGATCCGGGTGCTGTACGCCGATACCGCGCCGACCGAAACGGCGGCCGGTCTCGAGCGCGCAGACGACCGATTCATCGTCGAGACGGTGACGAGTGTGGACGACGGGCTCGAGCGCCTCACCAACGCCGATATCGACTGCATCGTCAGTACACACGATACGCCCGAGATCGACGCGATCGATTTTCTCGAGGCTGTCAGAGCGGAAGACACCGACCTACCGGTCGTTCTGTTCACCGAGAACGGGGACGAGGCCCTCGCCAGCGACGTGATCTCCGCCGGCGTCACCGACTACCTGCGGCGAGCCGCCGGAACGGATCGGTACGAAATGCTGGCGACTCGGATCGTCGACGCCGTTGACGGCAGTGAGGAGAGCAGCCAACGGCGCCAGTCCGCCCTGAAAGCCCTACACAAGGTTGCGACGACGCTTCAGACTGAAGAAACGGTGACGGCAGTCTGCGAGCGAACCGTCGCGGCGGCGGCCGACATCCTGGAGTTCCACATGTGCAGTGTTATACTGCGCGAGGGGGAGTGGCTCGTCCCCTACGCCGTCTCGGCGGGCGCACAGCCGGACGGGAGTCGACGAATGCGGATCGATCAGGGTCTCGCCGGGAAAACGTACCAGCGCGGCGAGTCGTCCGTCGTGGCCGACGTCGGTCCGGACGACGAAACGGATCCGGCGAAGCCGACGTACCGCTCCGCGATCAGCGTCCCGATCGGCGACCGCGGCGTCTTTCAGGCGGTGAGCACCACTCCGAACACGTTCGATACGGAGGACATCGAGCTCGCGGAACTGCTCGTGAGTCACACGGCGAGCGTCGTCAAACAACTCGAGCGCGAGGAGGTCCTCAGGCGGCAAAACGACCGCCTCGACGCCTTCGCGAGCATCGTCAGCCACGACCTCCGAAATCCGTTAAACGTGGCCGAAGGGCGACTCGAACTCGCTCGAGAATCGTGCGATAACGAGCATCTCGACGACATCGCCGTGGCGCTCGATCGGATGGACGCGTTGATCGACGACGTGTTGACCCTCTCCCGTCAGGGCGAGGCTGTTCGCGATCCCGAACCCGTCTCGCTCTCCGAACTGTGTCGGGAGAGCTGGGAGAACGTTGCGACTGGCGGGGCGACGCTTATTCTCGATCTCGACCGGAGAATCTGGGCCGACCGATCCCGCCTGCAGGCGCTGCTGGAGAATCTGTTTCGGAATTCAGTGGAGCACGGCTCGACGAACCCCGCCTCGCAAACTCGGCAGGACCCCGCACACAAGGACGGCGACCTTACGGTGACGGGCGGGACACTCGAGGACGGAACCGGATTCTACGTCGAAGACGACGGTACGGGCATCCCGGAAGCCGAACGGGAATCGGTCTTCGAGAGCGGCTACTCCACCGTCCCGGCTGGCACCGGGCTCGGACTCGCGATCGTGAGCGATATCGTCGCCGCTCACGGCTGGAACCGTACCGTGGCTACGGGTGCTGATGGTGGTGCGCGGTTCGAGATCTCCGGCGTGGAGTGGGTGGAAAGCGAGCGCTCGGACTGTTACTCCACGGATTCCTCGACCTCGAAGTAGCGGTCCGCGTGCGCGCGACAGCCAGGGTTGAACGGCGCGTCACACGACGGACAGCGATGGTCGGCCTCGAGGTACTCCGGAACGGTGAGTTCGGTATCACAGGCCCCACACAGTACCGAGCACTCGTCGAAGCGCTCGCGGGGCCAGGGAGCCGCTTCGTGGTCCGTGGTCTCCTCGTGGCACCGAAAGCAGGGATAGTACCCCTCACAGCAGTCGAAGCTGAACGCGACGACGTCACGGTCGGTGTGATAATGTGCACACCGGGTCTCCGAGTCGACATCGACGCCGTGAACGGGTGGGCCAGTCACGGGTTGTCATCGAACCCACGTGAAGAGGGATCCTCAGCGTTGCGCTTCGATGGCGTGGGCAATGCCTCGAGGCGGTCGATAAACCCTATACAGCCATACGAAATAGTCGGGCCGAACGCGCTCGGTCGAAGAGTACCGACGGACCAAACGCGACTCGAGCGATACCCGCGACTCGAGCGGCCACGGTGGCCACAGACAGGGCGTACGGAGCCGTCGCGACGAACGGACGATCGTTACTCGAACGTGGCCGTGTCGCCCCGACGATACCGGTCGAGGCGACGGTAGCCGTGGACGGTCGCGTCCTCGTTGAGTTCGATCTCGTAGCGTCCGACGATATCCTGCGTGTCGGGGACGGCCCGCCGTTCGACGACTTCGACGACCGCGCGCCAGCCGTCGTCGGTTGGCGCGATCTCGCTGACCGCGTCGAACTCCCGACCGATGAGTTCGCCCGCCGTCGATTCGACGGTGCGTCGAACCGCGAGGACGCCCGCAATTTCGTCGTGGTCGGTCTCGACGTCGACGTCGACGTCGTCGGGATCGGTCTTCTCGTCGGCGGTCATGTCGACCGTCCCTAACTCCTGGCTCTCGGGCTCCTGCTCGGAGTGTTCTTGTTCGTCCTGTTCGTCCTGTTCTGCCTCGGCTGTCTGACTATCGCTCACAGTTTGATCACTCTCGTCGTGTTGGTAGCAAAACCCGTCGTCCCGGGCCGGCCGTGAACAGCGCTCGCCGTCGTCGGTGAGCGCTTTGCACTGGTCCGTCGATTGGTGGGTATCGGCTTCGGCCATTGGTGTGTAGTGAACCTATTCTCGGTTTCGTGTCTGGTGTCGTGGTCGTCGACCCCTCAGAGCGCTTCGGCGATCTGCGATCTGAGCTGTGCGACGTCGTCCGGGCCTTCGCCGGCGATTTTCGGCGCTAGCACGTCCATGAAGACCTCGGTCAACAACTCGTCTTTGAACTCGCCGTTCTCGCTGCCGTCGTCGAACACGGTGAGCCCCTTCGCGGCCGTGATCGCCGCTCGCGTGCCGACGACGATATCGAGTTCGTCGCGCAGCGCTCGCGTCGTCTCGACGATCGTTTCGATGTCTTCCTCGGAAAGATCGACGTGCGAGTTGACAATCTCGCGTTCGGTCTCCGCGTCGTAGTAGTCGATATGGACGCCGACGAATCGATCGAGCAGCGCGTCCTGTTGGCGGTGGACGCCCGCGTACTCGACGTCGTTCGAGGTCAGGATCATCCGGAACTCGGGGTGGACGTCGATCGATCGATCCGCACCCTTCTTGCCCGGTCGCTCGAGGACGCCCTCCTCGAGCACCGAGAGCAAGACGTTGTGGGCGGAGGGATCGCTGCGCGAGAACTCGTTGTAGACGAGCGTCGCACCCTCTCGGACGGCCACTGAGAGCGGGTTGTCGACCCACCGCTCGCGGACGATCTCCGTCTGTTTGCTGACGCCGCTGACGAACTGGTCGCTCTCCTTGTAGCTCTCTCCGCCGGCGTTCGCGCCGACGAGTGCGGCCGTATCGACGGATTCGTCGCCGTTGATCCAGACGACCGGCCGACCGCGCTCGGCGGCAGCCGACAGCGCAAGCGCCGTCTTTCCACAGCCCGTCGGGCCGATCAGGTGGACCGGTTGGTCGGCTTGCAGCCAGCCGTTGATTCTGCCTCGCAGCGATGCGACGGCATCCGTCTCAACGAACGGCTCGGGTGCGACCTCGTCGGGGTCTGAGAGGGGACTGTCGCCGTTCTTTTTGCCCACGCTCGAGGATTTTCTGGCGAGTTCTTTTTTCGCTCGCCGTCCCTCTTTACTCGAGCGGCTGCTTGCGATTTTCTTCCCTCTGACCTTGCGCTTGCGCGAAGAATCGTCGGCCATGGGGTGTTATTCGGCGGACTGTGGTGACGATTCCGGTCGCTGTTCGACCTCGAGTTCCTCCAGTTCTTCGAGATCGCCCTCTGCCGTCGCTTGCTCAATTTTTGCAATCTCCTCCGCGTAGTGCAGGAAGGTGTCGACAGAGGCGACCACGACGCGGGCCTCGATCGTCAGCAGTTCGATTCCGACGACCGACACACGAGCCCAGACGTCGATAACGACGCCCTTGTCGAGGATCCGGTCCAGTACCTCTGCGAGACTCGAAGAGTCGGGTCTTCGACCTGATGATGCTGCCATGATACGGTCACAGGTTCACGCCGACTTCGTAACACGGCTTGCACTGCGACTGCAAGCCAGTCCACCGAATTCACGGACGAAACCAGATGAGACCCCACTCAATCGAGTCAGACGCTGAACCGAGTGAGATCTCGCCCGCAACTACCACATTCCTCGGCAGGACCGTCGGCTGCAACTGCAAGCACCACGATAACCCGTCGGACCGTCGAATCTCAGGTGACGAGTTCCTCGGCTACCCGCGGGTGACCGCCGTTCGCGTTCGACTGGTGTGTGTTCGGGCCCGCCGCGAGTAGTCGAATTCCGTTCCCATGATATCCCGATCGATCCGTCTCGAGACCAGCGACGAATCACGCCCGCGTCTGCGGGCACGAGTACCGAGCGACAGCCGTCGGGTGCCGAACGCCGACACGCGGGTGATCGAGCGATGACTAACCGATACGTCTACGGCGTGATGGACGACGATCCCGTCGAGTTCGAGACCGACGCCGTCGGTGGGGCTGACCGCGTCTACACGGTCTCGCACCGTCGTCTCAACGCGGTCGTCTCCGATATCGACACCACCAGCCCGGAGGAGACCGACGAGGACGCCCAGCGACACGACGACGTGCTCCGGGAGATCATGGAGCGCGACGGCGGCCGGGCGATCGTCCCGATGCAGTTCGGGATGGCCTTCGAGAGCGATCGAGCGCTGAAGAACGTGCTTCGCGGCGCCAGACCGGCGTTTCGCCGCGCGCTGAACGACGTCGAGGGCCGGATCGAACTCGGCCTCAAGGTCGTCCGCGAGGAGGACGCGGAGATCGACGACGACGCGGTCGAGGAAGCCGTCGCGGACGAACTCGAGTCCATCGCCGCCCAGTCGGTCCCGAACGACCTGTTCAGCGATCGGCTCGTGCTCAATCGCTCGTACCTCGTCGAGCACGAGGACCGCGAGGCGTTCGATGACGCGGTCGCCGAACTCGAGGACCAGCACGACGACCTCATGTTCCGGTACACGGGGCCGTTCGCACCGTACAGCTTCGTCGACGTCAAGATCGGCGCCCAACAGTAACCATGTTCATCCTCGACGACCTCCTGATTCGACCGTTCGTCGGCATCGTCGACACGCTGCACACGATGGCGCTCAGCGAGCTGTACGACCTCGAGGGCCTCGAGGACGAACTCAAGGAGAACCAGTTGCTGTACGAACTCGGCGAGCGCTCCGAGGAGGAGTACCAGCACCGAAAGGAGGAGATCGAGGCGGAGATCGAGATCGCTCGCGACGTCCACGAACGACTCGCGAGCGGCCGCGTAGAGGTAAAATCGTAATGACTGTAGAGGACTCCGATCCGGACGACCGACGCGACGAATCGAGCGACGAGCACGACGAGGCCGTTAACGACGCGAACTCCGACGACGAGGGCTCCGATGCCGTCGATGACGACGACTCGACGGACGTCCCGATCGACGACTCGTCCTCGAGCGACGAGTCTCCGTCCGACGAACCCGAAGTCGACGAGGAGGGGGCCGATCGACGTCCGAACGACCGGGAATCGGACGAATCGCGAATCGGCGTCTCGGTGTCCGGAACGGATGCCGGGCCGGAATCCGACGATCCCGAAGCGAACGACGGGGGAACGCACTGGCTCTCGAGCCTGCTGTCCGCCCTCGAGTCCCTCGACAGCGGGTCGAGGTCGGGCCGCCGCCGGAGCGATCGAACGGTCCTCGATTACGACATCTCGGTCCGTTCGGGGGACGATGTCATCGACGAGTCGCGGTTCGAGCGGACGTCGTTCACCAGCGAGGGGACGACCGACCGACATCGACGCTCCAGTTCCGATACGGATCGGCCCCGAAAACGGCGGCGGCGGTCGTCCTCCTCGGAGGGCCACCTGACGACCCGCCGGCACGACGACGAACTGCTCGTCACCGCCGACGTGGCCGGCACCGATCCGGACGACGTCACCGTCGGCTTCGACGACTCGACGCTCGTCGTCGCCGTCTCGGGGAGCGAGCTCGACCGGGTCGACATCCCCTGGAAGGATCGTGCGGCTGAGGCGACGATCAAGAACGGCGTCCTCACCGTCCTGATCAAGCCGGCTTCCGACGAAGGCGCGAACGCGGAGATCGACGGGGACAACGGCGATGGGGGCGACGACGATGAGTGAGCAGACTACCGGCGAGGACGAGGGCTTCGACGCCCTTGTCGACCAGGCGGAAGACGCCCTCGCTAACGTCGACGAGTTGCTCGGCGGCGTCGAGAGCCTCGACGAACTCGACGACGGTGCGATCGAATCGGTGATCGGCGACGTCGAGACGCTCGTATCCGTCGTGAGAGAGACCGAAGAGTTGCTCGACGACGGTGCGATCGAATCGGTGATCGGCGACGTCGAGACGCTCGTATCCGTCGTGAGAGAGACCGAAGAGTTGCTCGAGGCGATCGATCTCACCGACCTTCCCGACGCCGTCGAGGGTGACGAACTGCTCGAGGCGATCGAGATTGGCGACATTCCCGAGATACTCGCGGACGAAGAGCAGGGTGCGAGCGACCTCGTCAATTTCACGCAGCTGTTTCGGGCGATCGATCTGCTCAACGCCTGGGACGCCACCGATCTCACCGATCTGTGGCAGGAGAAACGCGAACTCCAGGACGCGGTGGACGAGCTCGGTGACGGCGAGGACGCCGGGATGGTCGAAGACGCGATTTCGGACGTTACCGACGACGACGACGGCGGAGACTTGATCGGAGACGACGACGAAGACATGATCGAGATGGACGCGGGCGACGCGAAGGAGGCGCTCGGCGACATCAACGTCGCGGAGGATCCCGAGGCCTACCAGGTCGCGATCCAGGAGCAGGCGATGAAGGGGATCGACGCCTTCCGCTCGGCGCTGCTCGAGACCCACGAGAAGTTCGAGCAGTTGTACGAGATGAACCGCGAGAAGATGCGCCGCCAAGATACGAGCACGAACTCGCGGAACCCGACCGCGGCGTCGACGATCCAGACCGATCGCCGCGACCTCGGCGGCGGCGCTCGCTACTCGACGGTCCCACAGGAGGTCAAACTCTCGACGGCACCCACTCGGAAGCGCATCTACGGTCGCCGGTTCGAGATCGAGCGGGAGAAACAGCGGAGAGCCAACAATGAGTGATCTATCACAGCACACGACCGGACGACGCGGGGTGAGCCAGACGACCGATTCGAACGCGAACGCGGAATCGACCGACTGTGGAGGTGAGAACCATGGTTGACGACTTCCAGCCGAGTCGACAGAAGGCCGACCTCGCCGAAGTCGTCGAGATGCTGCTCGACAAGGGGATCGTCATCAACGCGGACATCGCGGTCTCGATCGGCGACACCCAACTGCTCGGCGTACAGGTCAGAGCCGCCATCGCCTCCTTCGAGACCGCGGCGAAGTACGGGCTCGAGTTCCCAGAGGGAACCGACATGCGCCGCGTCGCTGCGGCGGTCGACGAACCCGAGTTAGCCGAAACGGATCGGCCGAAGATACCGGTCGATCCGACACGCGGCGTCAACATCACTGCCGACGACCGGTACGCAGACGAGACGCGCGAGGAGTTCTCGGACGAGGCGGACGACGGCGAGGACGCGGGCTCGAGCGAGGGAGACGGGACCGACGAGAGCGACGAACAGCCCGACCGTGGGACCGAACACGTCGGCGCGCGACCGGACCCGGAGCGGCCGACGAGCGGCGGATTCGATCTCCTCAGCGACGACGCGGAAGAGAACGAAGCAGAGTCCGGCGACGCCGACGGAGCGTCCGGTAACGACGACGAGGGCGACGAAACCGAGGACGCCGAAACGGCGGACGCGGAGGCCGAGGACGCATGAAACAGATCGACGTCGGCGACGGCGAGGACGCCCGCCAGGGACTGGTCACGCTCGTCATCACGGTCGTCGAGATCCTGATCGATGCCTTGGAACGCGAAGCGGTTCGGCGCATGGAGTCGGGCAACCTCTCGGACGAGGAGATCGAACGGCTCGGCCAGCAACTCGCGGCCATCGAGGCCGAAATCGAACAGCTCAAAGACGACGAGGGGATTGAAGAGGGCGTCGACGATCTCCGCGGCGATCTGGACGGGCTGGTCAACGACGCAATCGAACAGCTCCACGGCGATCACACCGTCGCGAACAAACCCGGCTACTCCGTATTCGGGGGTGACGAACAGTGAGCTCCGACCGCGCATCCGATCGGCTCGAGGAACTCGAGGACGTCGACGGCGTCGACAGCTTCGACGCCCTCGAGACCGGCGACTCGGACGACGTGGAGACGGTCGTCGACGACGATGTCATTCCCGAGTTCGACGACGGGCGATACCTCTACTGCATCGTGCGGATCGACGCTGACGACGAGGGCGATGCGTTCGAGACGACCGGCGTCGACGGCGAACCCGTCTCGGTCGTCGTCGAAGACGGCATCGGCGCGGTCGTCCACGCCTGCGACGGCATCTACGACTCGGGGAACCTCACGCAGGTCAGACGCTGGCTCGTCCGCCACCAGACGGTGGTCGACGAGGCCGGCGAGGCCTTCGGCACGCCGATCCCGTTCCAGTTCGACACGATCCTCCGGAGCGACGACGCGGGTGTCCGCGAGTGGCTCCGCGAGGAGTCCGAGACGCTCGAGCGCGCGTTGTCCGGGCTGGCGGACCACTGGGAGTACCGCGTGGAGGTCGTCGAAACCGACCCGATCAGCGACGAGGCGCTGATCGAACGCGACGAGCGGCTGGCCGAACTCGACGCACAGATCGACGACTCCGGGGAGGGGACGGCGTTCCTCCTCGAGAAGAAGTTCGACCAGCGGCTCGCGGAGCTGCGGGCGGCCCGTCGCGAGTCGATCACCGGCGACCTGCAGGCGCGACTCGACGACCACGCGAGAGAGGTGCATCAACTCGAGCGGTCGCCGAGCGCGTCGCTCTCCGACGAAGTCGCCGGAGACGCCTCCGACGGCGAGACGCTCTGTCGGCTCACCCTGCTCGCCCACGAGGACGACGAGGGGGCCGTCGGTTCGGTGCTCGACGGCGTGGCCGCGAACGACGGCATCGAGGTCAGGTTCACGGGTCCCTGGCCGCCGTACACGTTCGCGCCGGAACTGGGTGGTGACTCCGAGTCGGCAGATCAGTCCCGATCATGAGACCGCAAAAGAACGAAGAGACACTCGTCGACGTCCTCGACGTCCTGCTCAGGGACGGGGCCGTCCTCCGTGCGGACGTGGTCATTTCGGTTGCGGAGATTCCGCTCGTCGGGCTCAAACTCACAGCCGCCCTCGCGGGCATGGAGACGATGAACGAGTACGGCCTCTTCGAGCAGTGGGATATCGAACGCCGGCAGACGGCGGTCACTCGTCGACAGCACAGACAGGCCGGTCAGCGAGAGAAACGTACCCGACGGCTACAGGAACGGGAACGAGAGCGAAGCCGCGAGTTCGAGGGGCTCGACGAGATCACGGTCGGCGATGAGCAGGATCGGGACTGATCCCCGAACGTGGCCGGTTCGGCGCGGGTTATCGCCGGGCGAAATCCGGACCCGTGACTCGAGTCGCTGACTCCGATCTCCGACACGCGAACACAGAACGAGACGAGCAACAGACCGATTCGGCGGCTATCCGTCAAACGAGACCGCGCCAGTCCGTCGCGCTGTCAGGCGAACTTCGGTCGTTCCGTCGTGAGTTCGACGTCGCCCGTGACGGTTTCCTCGTTGTGGTCCTCGTCGTAAATGTACTGTCCGGTCGCCCCGCAGAGCGTGCACTCGTAGGTTTCGGAGATCTCGTTGATCATTTCGCCGTCTTCGAAGTAGACGCGGCTCTGCGTGATCTGCAGGAATTGGGCGGTCTCGCAGTTACTGCAGGTGATCATACTCGACCGAAAGCGAGGACCAGTTGTAGTTATCCGGCTTGTAACGGAAAGCCGCGACCGGCTATGCGTTTCTTACCCGACGTTCGCCGACGGACCGACCGCCGGCGTCTGTCCCAATCGATTCCGCCCTCTCGACGATGTCGTGTGCGAGAGTAAACACCACATAACCGCCCGACTACGTCGGTTTGGGTCCGGTTTTTCGGAACCGGATTAGCTGCTGGTAAACATCGTGCGATCCGAGAGTTGGCCGCGTTATTCGGACACTTCTTGTGGCCGTTTCCGGACCCGATTCGGGTCGAATCAATCGCGGGGACGAGTCGCCCGACCATCACCGTTCGGCGACGACGACACCGGCTGTGATCCTCGCGATATCGACCTCAGTTCTCGAGCGAAATCGATACTCGCTCTCCGGTTCGAGCCGATTCGTAGGCTGCCTCCGTGAGCGCTGTCACCCGAAGGGCGTCTCGAGCCGTGGCCGGCGGCTCCTCGCTCGTTCGGACGCTCTCGAGGAAGGCCTCGGCGCGGTTCTGTTCGGTTCGAAAGTCGATGTAGGGGTCGTACTCCCCCGCATCGGAATCGATCTCCGTGACCGTTCGCGAGCCCCACTGGCGACCCTCGAGGTAGACCGCCCCCTCCTCGTCCCACAGGTGGATGTGTTCGCGGACCGACGGAGCGTCGCCGTGGAACGAGAAGGTCCCGGTCGCCCCGTTCTCGAACCGAACGTCGAGGTGTGCTCGTTCGTCGATCCGTTCCGCCTCGTCGTGAAAGTCCATACTCGCGGCGACGGATTCGGGCTCGAGACCGGTCGTCCAGAGCACGCCATCGAGGACGTGACTGCCGGTATCGTAGAGGAAGCCGCCGCCGGAGAGATCGGGATCGAGCCGCCAGGTACCCATCGAGTCGTCGATCCAGTCTTGCGTGATGGAGGCCGTCAGCCAGTTCGGCGAGCCGTCGAGAAACCGTTCCCTGGCGGTTCGAAACGCCGTCTGGAGGTGGCGCTGGTAGCCGACCATCAGCGTCTGCTCGCTTCGTTCGGCGCGTTCGGTGAGGTCGCGAGCGTGCTCGAGGTCGGTCGCGAGCGGTTTGTCACAGTAGACGTGATAGCCGTGCTCGAGGGCGGCGACGACCTGCTCGTAGTGGAGGGTGTGAGGCGTGCCGACGAGTACGGCGTCCAGCGGCGCGTCCTCGAGCATCGTCGCGTAGTCGGTGTACTCTCCGTCGCTCGAGACATCGAACGCAGTGCTAGCCTCCGTGAGTCGATCTGTGTCGAGGTCACAGAGGGCTCGGACGGTCGCGCTCGGGTGCTGGTGAAGCTGTCCACCAACGGTTGTGCCGATGTATCCGAGTCCGACGATACCGATTCGAAGCGGGGACGAAGCCTGATCGTCGCGCATGGCCCAGCGGATGGGCTACAGTACCATCGCTTGGGGGTCGTCACAGGCAAGCATCCGCGGCTCGAGCGAGTGTCGGCGATCGAACGCGGCGGCCGCTCGCTCACCGACGGCCGAAGGCAGTGCCAACCGCACCGAAGGGGAACGCTGTACGACGGTATCCGTCGCCTGTCGAGGTTTCGCCCCCGCTACCATCGCGCAAGTGGCTGCATAACAATGTGTCGGACTTGCAATGTACTGGTTGCGGGGACGTAAGGCCCCGCCGGGTACACGCTCCAACGACGACGCGCTTACCAGCCGATTGCGTGTTCGTGCCCGGATCGCTCGAATGTGGACTCGCCCCCGCTTCGAGTTAGCTCATGTCTCTCACGCCAGGGCGGGTTCCCGCCCCCGCCCGGGTTTTCGACCCTGACTCGCCACCGAACCGCGGTTGCGGACCCTGTCACAGGCGAGTCGGGACTCGATCCGAACGCTACACTTACACACCGTTCAGCGACGCAGAAACGGATTCGCGATCGAAAGTTCTGACCTCGCGTCGACTTAGAACTCAGTTATGACGGGAATACCGACCGTCTCGTAGTCGTCCATCGAGGCCAGCGTCTCCGGCAGTTCATCAAGACTCAGGGTCTCGCCGATGATTTTGCCCGGCTCGAGGGTTCCCTTCGCGATCAGTCGGAACAGCTCCTCGTAGCGGACCAGCGGCATGCCGAAGGAGCCGTGGAAGTCGATCTCCTGCATCGTCATGACGTCGACTGGCAGCTCGATCTGGCCCTGCTCTTCGCCGGTCGTCAGGCCGACCTGCACGTGGCTCCCTCGCGTGCCTAGGCTGTTGACCGAATTCTGGCAGGTCTCCGCGATACCGAGCGCGTCGATCGAGACGTCGGCACCGCTGCCGCCGGTAATTCCCTTGATCTCGTAGGCCGCGTCGTCTACCTTGGAACCGTTGACCGTCTCGACGGCACCGAGTTCCTCGGCGCGCTCGAGTTTGGAGTCGAGCACGTCGACGGCGATCGGATGGGCACCCAGCGCCTGTGCGATGTGGATCGCCGAGAGACCGACGCCGCCACAGCCGTGGACGGCGACCCAGTCGCCGGGCCGGAGGTCGGCTCGGTCGGCTAACGCGTGGTAGGCCGTCATGAACCGGCAGCCGAGCCCGGCCATCTCGGTGAAGTCGACTTCGTCAGGCAGTTTGACGCAGTTGAAGTCGGCTTCGCGGACCGCGAAGGCCTCCGCGAACGCGCCCTGAGAGTACTCCGAGAGTCCAAGCGGGAGGACCGTCTCGCAGTTGTTCGCTCGCCCCTCGCGGCAGTGTGGACAGGTGCCGTCGCCGAGGTGGAACGGGACGGCGACCCGGTCGCCCTCTGCGAGCGTCTCGACATCGTCACCGACTGCGGAGACGATCCCGGCGGGTTCGTGACCGAGGATCTGTCCTTCCGGGACGCCCGCTCCGATCCAGTTCCAGTCGCCCTGCCAGGCGTGCCAGTCACTGCGGCAGACGCCGCAGGCTTCGGTCTCGACGACGACCTGATCCGGTGCCGGCTCCGGATACGACACGTCTTCGATCTCGAGCGGTTCTCCGTGTTCCTGAATTACGGCTGCTCGCATACGTTCATGGTTCTTCCTGATAGTACAAAAGTGTGGGACATGTGATTCGATGGATCGCTGCGATAGTTCGTTGCTCGAGTGTCTGAAACGGTTGTAAACGTAACATCCGTTCTTCGAAGTAGTATTGCTTGGCAGTCGTGACACATGAATCGTGAACGGCCGATGGGGACACTCAGTTCGGCCTAGAGCCGTAATTCATCGAATTCAACAATTTCTTTTTATCCAACATGTAATTTTGAACGGATACTAGAATATAATACGTTTTCCGAGCGACTTTTTCCACAGGCACAGTAGCAATAACGCACTAATGGCCCAAGACATGGCTCAATACTGTGTATCGGCCCTGATACCATAGGTTCTGGATTCCCGAGAAGGCACATTGGTTCATCCGTTTTATCGTCCGTTAAAGGGCATGAGAAGGCATGGCTAACGATATTCCTCGTTAGATCACTTTCTGTATATAATAGTTGGATATCTGTGTACTCACAGTAATAGTCGAGAACCACTCATTTCACCAATCGAGGACTGGGCTCGATAGCGTTCAACCCACCCGAACTCCACTCACTCGTCGGTCTCGTCGGCGTCGCGATCTTCGAGTTTGAACTTCTGGATCTTGCCGCTGGTCGTCCGCGGGAGTTCGTCGATGAACTCGACCTCCCGCGGGTGTTTGTAGGCGGCGACCCGCTCGAGGAAGTAGTCCTTGATATCCTCCTCGGTGACGTCGACGCCGGCTTCGATGTCGGGTGCCGGGACGACGAACGCCTTCGGAACCTCGTTGCGTCGGTCGTCCGGAATTCCGACGACAGCACCTTCGGCGACGGCGTCGTGCTCCGCGAGGAGTTCCTCGAGTTCGCTGGGGTAGACGTTGTAGCCGGCGGTGTTGATCATGTGCTTTTTCCGGTCGACGATCTCGTAGTAGTTCTCTGCGTCCCGGCGGGCGATGTCCCCGGTCCGGAAGTAGCCGTGTTCCGTAAAGGCCCGGTCGGTCGCCTCGGGCATGTTGTGATAGCCGTCCATCACCTGCGGTCCGCGGACGACGAGTTCCCCCTCCTCGCCCGGCGGAACTTCCTCGCCGGAGCTGTCGACGATCTTGCAGTCCGTCTGTCGGATGGGCTGTCCGATCGTGCCGTGGCGCAGGCCGAACGTCGAACTCCCCTGGGTGTGGGTCGCGCCGTGGGTCTCGGTGAGCCCGTATCCCTCGGTCATCTCCACGCCCGCGACGTCCTCGAACTCCTCCTGAACCGCGACGGACATCTTCGCGCCGCCCTCGCCCGCGGACTCGAGGCAAGTCAGGTCGTACTCACCGAACTCGTCGCTGTTGACCATGTCGACGTACATCGCGGTGACGCCGACGTAGTGGGTGATTCCCGCCTCCTCGATGAGCGCCATCGCCGCGTCGGCGTCCCAGTTCGCCGCACTCCGGAGGAAGATGCTGCCGCCGCGAAGCAGGGGCTGCCACGCGGTGTGGGTAAAGCCGGTGATGTGGTACAGCGGGAGCCAGACGAGGCTGCGGACGTCCTCGTCGTCGAGCTCGCTCGGCTGGGAGAGCACCGAGAACATCTGCGCGCGGAAGTTCCGGTGGGTGAGCCGGACGCCCTTCGGCTTCCCCGTCGTCCCGGAGGTGTACGGCAGGAGTGCCAGATCGTCGTCCGCGCGTTCGACGAACGTCTCCTCACCGCGAACGTCGGAGAACATCTCGACGCCCTCCTCGGTGCTGCCTACGCCGATCACGACGGGGTTCCAGTCGATCTCCTCGAGGGCCTCCTGTAAGTACGGTAACAGTGCCGCGTGGGTCAGGACCGCCGTCGCCTGGGTGTCCTCGAGCTGATAGGCCAGTTCCCGTCGTCGGTACTGCGGATTGACCGGCGAGACGGCGACGCCTGCTTTGAACGCCCCCAGAGCGCCGATCAGGTACGGCGGACAGTTCGGCAGATACTGAAGCATCACGTCGCCGGGTTCGATCCCGAGGTCTGCCAGCCCCCCGGCAAACTGCGCGCTCTCCGTGCGAAGTTCCTCGTGTGTCAGTTGCGTCCCGTGATATTCGATGGCCGTCGCCGATCCGTGATGGCGCGCGGTTTCGTCGTGCAATCGAGCCGCATTCCCCTCTCTCGCCTGGTCGCGAACGTCTTCCAGATCCATGTTCTCACATAACACAGTATAGTACTAAAGCGTATCCCGAGCGATCGGTCTTGAGACCGGCGGACCGATGTTCGATTCCGTGTCGTCGAAATCGGTTTCCTCGAGAGTTCTCCGACAGGAATAGTCGGTTCGAGTTCGAGTACGCGCCGCTTTTCGGTCCGTCTGAGACCCACGGTGGGCCGATTTCCACCGTATCCGGAGACTTCATTTCACAACGTTGTATCTGACCGCTTTGTTGTACATTTACAATGTTGTATGTGTATTCCCCGGTATGGAGTACCACGACTCCGAGAAAGCGAAGGAGGTCGCCGGGCGGGTAGAGGCGTTCATGGACGACGTCGTCATCCCGCGCGAGCGCGAGGCTCTCGCCACGGGCGAGCAGATCACGATGGACGAGATCCACGAGATGTGGGAGATGGCCAAGGCGCGCGATCTGTTCGCGCCCCAGGTTCCCGAGGAGTACGGCGGGCAGGGACTCGATTTCAGCGACATGCTGCCGTCGTTCGAGCAGGTCGGCCGCTCGCTCATCGGTGCGCTCGCCATCCGCGCGAACGCGCCTCAGGAGGGGAACATGCACACCTTAGAGATGGTCGGCTCCGAGCAACAGAAAGAGGAGGTCCTCCGACCGCTCGTCCAGGGCGATATCACGACGGCCTTTGCGATGACCGAGCCGAAACAGGGCGGCGGCTCTGACCCGAAGATGCTCCAGAGCACGGCCGTCAAGGACGGCGACGAGTGGGTTATCAACGCCCACAAGTGGTGGACCTCGGACGGGCTGGACGCCGACTACTACCTGGCGATGGTTCGGACCGACCTCGACGCCCACCCCTACTCGGGGACGTCGATTATCCTCGTTCCGTCCGACGCTGACGGCGTCGAAGTCGTTCGGAATATCCCTCACGTCGGCGGTCACGGGATCACCGAACGAACGGGCGGCCACGCCGAAGTGAAGTTCGACAACGTCCGCGTCCCCGTCGAGAACACGGTCGGCGAGGAGAACGAAGGGTTCCAGATCGCACAGATGCGACTCGGCGGCGGCCGGCTCACCCACTGCATGCGCTACTCCGGGATGGCCGAACGCTCGCTCGACATCGCGAAGGCCTACCTCGCCGAACGCGAGGCCTTCGGTACGACCTTAGAGGAAAAACAGGCGCTGCGCCATCGGATCGCGGACGCCGAGACCCAGCTGCACGCCGCCCGCTGTATGGTCCGCCACGCCGCGCGCGAACTCGACCGCAGCGACGCGCGTATCGAGGTCGCGATGTCGAAGATGTTCACCGCGAACGTGACGAACGAGACGATCGACCTCGCGCTCCAGTGTCTGGGCGGCAACGGCATCGGGAAGGATCTCCCGATCGCGCACTTCTACGAGAACGTCCGCGCGTTCCGGATCGTCGACGGGGCCGACGAGGTCCACCGCCGCTCGATCGCCCGCTGGGCGTTCGAGGACATCGACGAAGCCGAGGTCGAGAACTCGCTGCAGTTCGACGAGGACCTGCGGATCGACGCACTCGACGAGTAACCGCAGCCGTTCCAGCGGTATTTTTTAGGAACCCGTCGCCCATCGTCGCTAATTGGGACGATCGACGTGCGGTGGCGCACGCTGTCGGCCGGCCGAACGAATGTGAGGGCGGACGACGATCACGTGCGAGGTCGTCGCGAGTAGCACGAGCGACTGCTCGGAAGGCGCGAAGCGTCTTCTGGTGGACGAGCAACCGAGCGGCGTGAGGGAGCGAGTCGGTTGGAGAGGGAGAGGCCTCTCAGTGGCGCCACGGTAGCAGCGTCCTCTCCCGTCCGAAAACGAGTCCAGTTCATACCAACCAATTCCCGTCCGACAACCGAGTCCGGCTTCCCGTCTACAAAAAATCGCCACCCAGATGAGTTAGACCCGCTCGATGATCGTCGCGATCCCCTGCCCGAAGCCGATACACATCGTCGAGAGCGCGCGATCCTGCCCGGTGCGCTCGAGTTCGTGCGCCAACTTCGTCAACAGCATCGCGCCGGTCGCCCCCAGCGGGTGGCCGTGGGCGATGGCACCGCCGTTGACGTTGACGTCTTCCCAGGAGACGCCGGTTTCCTCGAGCCAGGCGGCGACGACCGCGGCGAACGCCTCGTTGACCTCGAAGAGATCGATGTCCTCGAGTTCGAGGTCGGTTTGCTCGAGCACCTGCTCCGTCGCCGGGATCGGGCCGGTGAGCATCGTGACGGGATCGACGCCGACGACCTCCGTCTGGACGATCCGGGCCATGGGCTCCCAGCCGTGTTCCTCGGCGGCTTCCTCGCTAGCGACCAGCAGGGCCGAGGAGCCGTCGACGATTCCCGACGAGTTGCCGGGGTGGTGCCGGCCGTTGCCCTCCTCGCGGAACGACAGCGGGA
The DNA here is from genome assembly GCF_000383975.1 of Natronorubrum tibetense GA33. Taxonomy (NCBI): domain Archaea; kingdom Methanobacteriati; phylum Methanobacteriota; class Halobacteria; order Halobacteriales; family Natrialbaceae; genus Natronorubrum; species Natronorubrum tibetense. The sequence continues at coordinate 3,519,649 of NZ_KB913017.1, forward strand.
GGTTCGACAGGGTCTCGAGGTCGGTTGCCGGCCGCGGGTGTTCGTCCTGCTCGACGGTAATCGGCTCGCCCTCGAGTTCGGTTTCGACGGGGACGACCTGATCGTCGTACCGGCCGTCCTCCCAGGCTTCGCCCCAGCGGCGCTGGGAGTCGACGGCGATCTCGTCGAGTTCCTCGCGGGAGAAGCCGTACTCCTCGGCGATGCGTTCGGCCCCCTCGCCCTGGTGGGTTAGCTCGTCGAAGTGTTCGAAGTAGGTGTCCGTGACGGCGCTTTTGCCGTCCACGCCGTCGGCCCCGTCGGAACCCATCGGGACGCGGGTCATGTGCTCGACGCCGCCGGCGATCAGTACGTCGTGCTGGCCGGCCATGACGTTCGCCGCCGCGAAGTTGAGCGCCTGTTGCCCGGAGCCACACATCCGGTTGAGCTGGACGCCGGGAACGACGTCGCCCCAGCCGGCGACCATCGGCGCGAGCCGGCCGATGTTGAGTCCCTGCTCGTCGATCGGGGAGACGCAGCCGTAGATCACGTCCTCGATCGTCTCGGGCTCGAAGTCGTTTCGCGCTCGAAGCGCCTCGAGCGGTTTCGCCGCCAGATCCTGCGGGTGCGTGTCGCGGAACGAGCCGTCTCGCTTGCCGAAGGGCGTTCGAACCGCGTCGACGATGACTGCCTCGTGCATGGTATAGATCACCTACCACGGCGAGCCTGAAAATCGTTCGGTTCAGTCGGTCCGCGACTGACCCGCTGTCGGATCGCTTTGCCACTGTCTGCCCGCTGCATCACTGTCAACCCGTCGTCTCCGGCGCATCTACGCCGACTCGTAGTATCGAACCCCGTCCTCGAGGCGCGACCGAACCGCCCCCTCTCGCTCGAGGTACTCGAGCGCGCCGACGATTTCGGGGAGCACCCGCGCCCGTTCGCCGAAGCTGTCGGTTAACTCGTCCGCGAGTTCCGTTGCGGTGGTGGTCTCCTCGCGGCCCTCGAGAGCGTCGGCGCAGCCGTCGATCCGGTCCTCGAGGTCCGCGATCGACCGTTCGACGGTCTCGTGATAGCGCTCGTGAACCGGACCGTGGCCGGGATAGACGCGGTCGAAATCGTACCGCTGCAGTCGCTCGAGGGCGTCGATAAAGGCGAGAACACAGTCGCGGACGCCGTCGTCGAAATTGACGTGGATGGCCGCCGCGCGGAACGGTTCGACGGCCATATCGCCGGCGAAGACGACCCGTTCGTCGCCGAGCGTCGTCCCGTAACAGTGGTGAGTGACGTGGTGGCCCGGCGTGTAGATGGGATCGAACTCCTGGTTTCCGACGCGTATCGGCTCGTCGCCGTCGAACCAGACGTCGACCGCCTCGAGCGTCAGGGCGTCGCGATTCGATTCGTGGGCCTCGAGCAGCCGGTCGATCGCGGACTCGATGTACGCCGGATCGACCCCTGCTTCGGCCAGATTCCGCCTCGTCGCGGCTTCGACGGTCTCGATATCCCGCGCGAAGCGCTCTCGGATCCGTGTCGGCGCGTGAACGGTCGGGTCGCCGGCCTCGAGCAGTGCTTCGATCTGCCCGACGTGATCCGTGTGCGAGTGAGTGAGCAACAGATGGTCGATGTCTTCCGGGACGTAGCCGTGGCTGTCGAGTCCGTCGATCAGCTCCGCTCGCCCCTGTTCGCCGGCCATTCCGGCGTCGATCAGGATCGGTTCGTCACCGGCGAGGAGATACGCCGCCGCGTGGCCCGGCGGCCAGTCGACGGTGAACTCGAGGCGGTGTGCGCGTGACTGGTCGTCCGCCGCGTCCGGTCGATTCGGCCCTGACACGACCCCACATACGAACGCCGCCGATGAGACGCTTTGTGACCCGGCAAGCCTTACACGACGCCTGGGTCGTCTCCGGCATCGATTGCCGGCCCGATCCGTGTACTTATTTGGTGACCGATCGTGAGTATCCGTCATGGACGACAACCTCGATACGGTCCTGGTAGAGTTCGACGACGAAACCGGCGTCGGCACGCTCACGATGAATCGACCGGACGCGCTCAACGCGCTCAGCGGACAGCTCAGAGACGACATCGTCGCCGGCCTGCAGCAACTCGAAGCCGAGAACGACGATGCCGAGGGAATCGCCCTGCGCGCCGTCGTCCTCGAGGGTGCCGGCGAGAAGGCTTTCTGTGCCGGTGCGGATATCGGCGGCTTCTCGGACGAGTCGGCGGGTGCTACGTCAGCGCCCTCCCACTACGATTTCGTCCGCGAGTTCCCGGTGCCCGTCATCGCCAAGATCGACGGCTACTGTCTGGGTGGCGGCCTCGAGACCGCACTCGCGTGTGACTTCCGACTGGCAAGCGAGGGCAGCACGTTCGGCTTCCCGGAGGTCAACCTCGGTATCCTCCCCGGTGCCGGCGGCGTCCAGTACGTCTCGAAACTCGCCGGCCCGTCCGTCGCGAAGGAACTCGCGATGTTCGGGAACCACATCTCGGCCGAGCGCGCCGCCGAGGAAGGTATCATCAACCACGTCTACGACGAGGACGCGTTCGACGACGAGGTCGAGGCGTTCGTCACCGAACTCGCCGGACAGGCCCCGCTCTCGATTCAGGCGATCAAGAAATCCGCGGATATGGCGGTTCACTCGGGACTCGAGGAGGGGATCGCCTACGACGGCCAGCTCTTCGCGGAGCTGCTGAAGACCGAAGACCACGCAGAAGGTGCCGCCGCGTTCGGCGAGGACCGCGAGCCCGAGTTCCAGGGCAAGTAGACGGTCGGACGGGCGATCTCCAACTCGTTACTGTCGAACCAGACCACGTGCGGTGGCGCGCGCTGTCGATCGGACCCGAGCAGTGCGAGGTTCGAACGGAGTGAGAACCTCGGGAAGCGAACGGTGTGAACCGTGAGCGAAAGCGAGGGGCGATCGACAACACTGCGCGAGGGATGAGCGAGTGAACGCGTGAACGAGCGAATCGGCTGGGGAGGATGTGGTATCCCTCGCTGCCAGCGTGAATGTTGTACTCACCTGTACCGGTACGAGTACGGCTACTGGCCACTCCATATGCAATTCGACGAACTACTCTTTCGATGTGGCAAGCACACTACTCACACTGGCAACGGTGATTTCCACGTCCTCCCCAGCCGATTCGGTCAGTCACTACGTTCCTTCCCTCATCCCTCGCGCAGCTTCGTGCCGCGGTTCGTCGATGACGAACCCCGGCACAGCGCGCGCCACCGCACGTCGGGTCATCGATTCGCCGAATAGGGCGTTCACTCGAGCGTCTCGCTCGCCGGAAAATAACGACGGCTACTGCAGCGATCCTAGTCCCATTCCTCGCCGATACCGCGCAGCGAGAACGGTCCAACGGGGAGGTTGTACCCCTCCTCGAGCGCCGTATCAACCTGCTCCTCCGTCGCGATCCCTTCGTCGACGATTTTCTGGGCCTCGGCGCGCATCGCCGCGTGACAGCGGTTTGCAATGAAGCCGTAGGAGCCCGGATCGTCGTCGATGGTGACTCGCGTCTTGTCGAGTTCGTCGACCAGTTCCTCGGCGCGTTCGACCACCGCCTCGTCGGTCTCGGGGGCTTTCACGACTTCGACCATCGACATGATCGGGACCGGGTTGAAAAAGTGCATCACGGCTACGCGCGAGGGGTCCGAGACGGCGTTCGCGATTGAGGTCACGGAGAAGCCGCTCGTGTTCGAGTACAGCGGCTGGTCGTCGGTGACCGCATCCAGGTCGCGAAAGACTTGGCCCTTGATCGAGAGCTTCTCGGTGACGGCCTCGATGACGAACTCGGTACCGTCGGTCGCTTCCTCGAGATCCGTCGTGAACGTGAGTCGCTCGAGCGTCTCCGCCTTCTCCGCCTCGGAGAGGTAGCCGCCCTCGACGGCGTCGTTGAGACCGTAATTCCCCTCGACGATGCGTTCTTCAGCCTCTGCGGCCAGTTCTTCATTGATTTCCCGGACGCGAACGTCGTAGCCGTTGCGGGCGAGTACCTGCGCGATTCCAGCACCCATGATGCCGCCGCCGACGACGGCCGCTGCTTCTTGTGCCATGTCTACAAACTCCACAGTAGCAGTGTTAACGGTTTCGACTGGTCTCCGCGGTTTTCGCGGGCGGAGAGCGGGACAGTCCGAACCGGATCCGACGGTCGATACTGAAACGCATCAGTCCGCGTTCACGGTGGACGTGGTGACCTTCGGGTTCCGGAGCAACGGAACGGAGACGACCAGCAGACAGCTGAAGACGAGCGCGGCACAGAGCGCGTAGGTCCACTGGAAGCCGATCGCGTCGACGGCTGGCAGCGCGACGAGCGGGCCGAGACTCAATCCGATATCCCCCATCACGTTGTAGACGCCGCCCATCCGACCGAGTTCGTCGCCGGGCGTCAGATCGCCCAGGATCGCCATGAGCGCGGGTGCGGCGGCCCCCATTCCGAGCCCGATGAGGAAGATCGCCGCGAACAGGGCCTCGAGCGTGGGTACGTATGCGATAATCAGGAAGCCGACGCTCATCGCACAGAACGCGGGCAGCGTCAGCAGCGTTCGGTCGTTGACGCGGTCCGAGACCCGTCCCATGATCACCGTCGTCGTCCCGGACGTGAGCACGCCGACGGCCATGACGACGCCGCTGACGCCCGCCGCCTCGAGCAGGGAAATCTCGAGACCGAAGTCGTTCGCGAACCGCGCGAGCGTCGCGAGGATGACCCCGCCCCAGAGAAACTGGAGGGTGAAGTTGCCGAAGCCGATCACGAGCACAGCGGGACGCCCGCGGAGCAGCGTGGGAAGTTCCCGCAGTTTCGCGGATTTGGTGTCGGCCCCGCCGTGGACATCGGGGAGGACGAGCGTCGCGACGGTGCCGGCGATCAGTGCGAGGATCCCGGCGGCGAGGAAGGCGATCTCCATGCTCGCGACGTCGGTCAGCACGCCCCCGAGGATGAGTCCGGTCGGGAAGCCGAGCGATTGCCCGCCGCGCAGGTAGCCGACCCAGCGGCCGCGATTGTTCGACGTCGTCACGAAGGTGACCGTCGCGAACGCGCCGATGAAGACGAATGCGCTGCCGATCCCCCAGAACAGCCTCGAGAGGACGAAGACGAGTCCAGGAAGCGAGACCTGCCCGAACCACGGGAGCGTCCCGACGACGATTTCGGGCGTGTAGAGTCCGAGGATGTAGCCGAAGGGCGCAAGCGCCTGCGTAAAGAGCCCGACAATCATCGGCGTTCGCGCGCCGACGCGGTCGATGATCGTCCCGGCCGGCGTGTTCATGAACAGTCGCGCGATGCGGTTGGCCGAGAGGATCACGCTGAGCATCAGCGTCGAGATAATCAGCCGCTCGTCGAGCAGCGGCAGCGTCGGAAAGGCGACGCCGGTAGCGACGCCACCGAAGAAGATCCCACCGATGACCGCGAGGGCGACCGTCCTGATCTCGCCGGGCGAGTACGTGTCGTCGTCGGTCATCGAGTTCGGTTCACCGTTTCGGTCTCGCTGTGTTCAAGGTTGTGTTCGAGTAGTGTGGCGATTGCCGGTTCTCGCTGCCGTCCTGTGGATTGCCGTGGTCGCTGTTGGCAGATCTCGATCTGGATTCCGTTCCGGAGCCAACGCACGGACGGCCGTTCCGGAGCCGAAACGAACGGCCGGCGTAATACCACGGGTGTCGCCTCATTCGGTGTCGTAGGTCTCCCGAAACTCCTCCCGAAGGATCGTCTTTCGGATCTTGCCGCTCCCGGTCTTGGGTAGTTCCTCGCGAACCTCGACGTAGCGCGGATGTTTATACGGGGCGAGTTCGCCGAGGACGTACGCTTCGACCTCGTCCGCCTCGAGCGACTCCCCGTCCGTCGGGACGACCGCCGCGGCGACCGTCTCTCCCCGGCGCTCGTCGGGGACGCCGAAGACCGCGGCCTCGAGCACCGCCGGGTGGTCGTAGAGCGCATTCTCGATCTCGCGGGGGTAGACGTTGTACCCCGCCGTGAGGATCATCTCCTTCTCGCGGCCCTTGATGTAGTAGTAGTTGTCCGCGTCTCGGGAGCCGATGTCGCCGCTCCGGAAGAACCCATCTTCGGTGAACACCGCCTCGTTGGCCTCGGGGTTCTCGTAGTAGCCCTTCATCACCTGCGGGCCGGCGATGAGGATCTCGCCCTCCTCGCCGACGCCGACCTCCTCGCCGTCCTCGTCGACGATCTTCGAGCGCGTGTGGCCGACGGGCTGGCCGACACTGCCCGGCCGATTCCCGAGCGTCGACCAGCGGACGGTGTGCGTCGCCGCCGTCGTCTCGGTCAGCCCGTACCCCTCCGAGAGCGACACCCCGAACGTCTCCTCGAACTCCCGTTGTACCGGCTTCGGCAGTTTGTCGCCACCCTGTCCGGCCCGTACCAGCGCCTCGAGATCGTATTCGTCCGGATCGTAGGCCTCGAGCAAGTCGTTGAACATGGTCGCGACCCCGACGAATGCGGGGATGTCGTGCTTTTCGAGGAGTTCGAGCACCCGTTCTGGGTTCCACTGATCGGGCCGCATAAGGTGTAACGTCCGACCGGCACACAGCGAGGCCATCATCTGGAGCAGCCCCGTGATGTGGTACATCGGGAGGATAATCAGCCCGTCGCCTTTGATGGGGCTCGCGCTGTAACTCGAGACGCTCTGTGCGATCTGCACTCGGAAGTTGCGATGGGTGAGCAGGACTCCTTTGGGATTCCCCGTCGTCCCCGACGTGTACGGCTGGAGCAACACGTCGTCGTCCGATCGTTCGACAAGGTCACCGTCGACATCGGTTGCCCGATCACTTGCTGCGAGTTCGGAAAGCGATGCGTGACTGCTGTCGACGCTCGTGCTGACGATTTCGGTCTCGAGGTCCGCGACAGCACTCACGACGTGCTCGCTGGCCTCGCCCGCAACGACGATGGCCGTCGCGTCGGCGTGGTCGACCTGGTACTCGATTTCGCGGCGGCGATAGGCCGGGTTCAACGGACTTGCGACGATTCCGCCCCGACAGCACGCCCAAATGACCGCACAGAACGCGATGCCGTTCGGGATGTAGACGCAGACGCGGTCTTCGGGCTCAAGTCCGAGCGCTCGGAAACCGTGTGTGTATCGTTCGACGAGGTCGGCGAACGCCCGATACGTAACGGTCTCGCCGGCGTGCTCGATCGCAATCTGGTCGGGCCGTTCGGCGACCGCTCTGTCCAGTAGTCGGGCGACGTTACCGTCGTACGGCGACTCGAGGAGCGTCTCCGCTGGAACCAGCTCGAGGTCCTCCATATGACAGCAGATTTGTCGATAACACTGAAAAGCGTATGGGTTCTGGTAACATGGGTCGATCTAGGGATCGAGTACGGACTCGATCACCTCACTCCGAGAGTCGCGGCGTTCCCTTGATCGTCATCGTTTCGCCGACGATGTACGACGAGGCGGGACTGGCAAGGAACTGCGCGAGGTCGGCGACCTCCTCGGGGGTACCGATCGTTCGATCGGCGGTCGTCCGGTCGATCTCGGCGGCGTCGTCCTCGACGCCCATCTGGGACTTGACGCCCTCCGTCGCGACCAGACCGGGCGCGATGCAGTTGACCCAGACGTCGTCTTCGGCCCAGTCAGCCGCCAGCGACGACGTGAAGTTGATGACCGCGGCCTTCGCGGCCCCGTAGGGGCTCATCCGTCTCGAGCCGCGCTGGCCGGCGACGCTCGCGATGTTGATGATCTTGCCGCCGCCGTTCTCGCGCATGTACGCCCCCGCGGCCTGACAGCCGTGGAACGTGCCGTGGAGGTTGATGTCCACGATGGTCTTCCAGCCGTTTTCGCTGATTTCCGCCACCGGTGCCTGAAAGCTCGCCCCGGCGTTGTTGATGAACACGTCGAGCGAGCCGAACTCCTCGACGGTGCGCTCGACCAGGTCGTCGACCGATTCGCGGTCCCGGACGTCGCACTCGACGGCGATCGCTCGGCCGTCCGCCTCGCTCTCGTTGATCCCGTTCGCGACGGGGTCGACGTTCTCGAGTTCGCGGGACGTGACGACCACGTTCGCGCCGTCGTCGGCGAACCGTTCGACCATCGCCTTCCCCAGGCCGCTCGAGGAGCCGGTGACGATGGCCGTCCGGCCCTCGAGGCTGAACTGGCTGGTCGTCATCGGCGTCCCCCATCGATCGATCGACTCGCTACCGACGGTGCTGTGGCAGTTGCTGACATCGTGCACACGTCGGTTCGACGATCCGTCTGATAAGTCATTCGACCGGTCAGGGCTCGAGCGGTGATCGTCGGCCATCGCGCGTGGGGAACTCGAGAGATGGGCGGCTACCGCACGAGACGGACGAGCAACGAAATCACCCGTGAAGAATACAATTATGGGTGCCGTCGAGAAACCACCTCGACATGGACCGAACCCGGATCGGGACCCCGTCCCGAACGCGGCCGACGGATCGCCAGTGCGGACCACCGCGGTGCAGGCTCGCTCGAGGTGTCGTCCGTGCCGAATAAGCCGATGACCGACCTCGAGGCGATGGTCGGCGACTCGAAGGTCACCGTCGAGGAGTTCCGGATCGAACCGGGGAAAGTCGAGGAGTTCGCGCGCTCGATCACGGAGACGGATCCGGTGTTTCGAGACCCAGACGCTGCGGCGGACCGCGGCTTCGACCGCGTTCCCGCACCGCTGACCTACCCCCGCGTCAGTCGGTTCCCACGATATCGCCCCGAGGATGTCGAGATGTACGGCTTCGACCTCGGCTTCCAACCCGAGTACGTCCTCCACGGCGAGCAGACCTACGAGTACGAGCGCCCGCTGCAGGTCGGCGACGTGCTGACGGGGACGACAACGCTCGCGAAGGTCTTCCAGCGCGAAGGCGGCCGCGCCGGGACGATGACCTTCGCCGTCTACGAGACCGAATACCGGGACGAGAACGACGACCTCGTGCTCACCGACCGCGCGACCGCCATCGAGACGTCCGGTGCCGTCCAGAACGATGCGGACGACGGAGAGGAGTCGGACGACTCGAGCGACGCCGACGAGACGGCAGCCGTCGCGAACGGCGGACAGGTTCCGGAGCCAGACTCGCTCGAGACGGTTTCGTCCGTCGCCGACGTCAGCGTCGGCGATACCGGCCCGACGGTCGTCGTCGAGGATCTCGAGCGCAAACATTTCGTTAAGTACGCGGGCGCGAGCGGGGACTTCAACCCGATCCACTACGACGAACCCTACGCCCGCGCAGCGGGCAACGAGAGCGTCTTCGGCCAGGGCATGTTCACGGCCGGCGTCGCCTCCCGCGTCGTCACCAACTGGTTCGGCCTCGAGTCGATCGACTCCTTCGGCGTCCGCTTCCAGTCGCAGGTCTTCCCCGGGGACTCGATCGTCGCAACGGGCGAGATCGTCGATGGCGAGTCCGACGATGGTGTCGTCGAAGTCGATCTCGAGGCGACGAACCAACACGGCGAGACGCTGCTGACCGGGTCGGCGACGGCGACGCTCGAGGAGGACTGAGCGAGATCTCTCTTTCAGGGTGCTACAGCGTCTCGAGATAGCGACGTGCGGTGGCGCGCGCTGGCGACACTCCCGAGCATAGCGAGGGGTGTCGCCGATGTTGTGCGAGGGATGAGTGAAGGAGCACAGCGACTGAGCGTAGCGCGGAACCGCAGGTTCCGCGGACCATGCGAACGGGCGCGAAGCGCCCGTGAGCAGAAATCGGCTGGGGAGGACGTGGAAATCCTAGTCGCCAGCGATAGTAGCGTTCTCGACTCCGTTACTCTCGAAATCACACACTCGAGCGTCACCACTTCCCCTTCCGACAGGTGTAAAGCGCAGTTTCGGACTGTTCGAGTCACCTAGTGAGGAACGAACACGGGCAGCGCAGCCTCGTCGGAGACTTGCCAGAACGTGACCGCGACGGCGGACCCGATCTCCACGTCCGCGGGCTCACAATCTACCAACGCTAGCAGCCGCGGCCCCTCCTCGAGATCGACCGCCGCGACGACGTATGGCGTCCGATCCCCGAAGCCCGGCTCGCCCGGGACGTGACACACGGTGTAGCTGTAGACCGTCCCGACACCCGAACTCGTCTCGAACGGCGGACCGACGACACCACAGCCCGTACAGACGGCCCGCGGGTACAACTGGGCGGTCCCACACTCCTCGCACTGTTGGTACACCAACTCCCCCTCGAGCGTCGCCGCCCAGAACTCGGTATTCGCTCCAGTTGGAACCGGAATCGGCCCCTCCCAGGAGTCGCGGCGATCTTCGACGGGTGCCGAATCAGGCCCCGTCATGCGCCCCTCCGGAGGACGACGGTGCTACTTGAAGACAACACGCCGCCCGTCCCGTGGGCCACCGCGACCTCAGCCCCATCGACCTGCCGGTCACCAGTATAATCACCCCGCAACTGCCGGACGGCCTCGATGAGGACGAAGACGCCGAAGTGGCCCGGATGGCAGTACGAGAGCCCGCCGCCCTGGGTGTTCATCGGCAACTCGCCGCCGGGCGCGGTCGTCCCGCCCTCAACGAACGAGCCGCCCTCGCCTTTCTCGCAGAAGCCGAGATCCTCGAGGGTCACGAGCGCCGTATACGTAAACGAGTCGTAAAGCTGTGCAACGTCCACGTCCGCGGGCGTAATCCCGGCCTCGTCGAACGCCTTCGGGCCGGTCACCGCAGCCCCGGTGGTCGTCATATCCGGCATCTCGCTGATGTCCTGGCGGTGGGTACTCGTGGAGGCTACACCCGCAACCGAGATCTCCGGCACGCCGATCTCGCGGGCCTTCGCCTCGGAAACCAGCACGACGGCCCCGCCGCCGTCGGAGACGAGACAGCAATCGAGCAGGTTGAACGGCTCGGCAACCGGCCGGGACTCGAGGACGTCGTCGACCGTAATCTCCTCCCGCTGAGCCGCCTTGGGGTTCATCGACGCCCACTCGCGGGTCGAGACCGCGATTTCGGCGAGTTGCGCCTCCGTGGTGCCGTACTCGTGCATGTGCCGTTTCGCGGCCATCGCGTACGCGCCCGGCGGGCGAAACAGCCCCGTGGGCCGGAGGAAGCCGTCGACGGGGTGGGTGACCTCGAGCGAGCGATCCCGCCCCGGACCGGTCTTCCGCGTCGAGCCGTAGGCGATCACGACGACATCCGCCCGCCCGCGAGCCATCGCGTCGCCGACGTGCCCACAAAAGTGTTCGAACGAGGAGCCGCCGATTTCGGTGCCCTCGAGCAGCGACGGCTCCTCGAGGTCGAGGTACTCCGAGAGGACGAGCGCGGGCATGTAGTCGTCGCCGCCTGCAACGGCGACGCCGTCGACATCCGAGAGCGAGAGGTCGGCGTCCTCGAGCGCTCGAACCGTCGCGATGCCCGCGTTGTCGAGCCAGTTCCGATCGGGCGTCTCCCCGAGATCGCTCTCGGCGACGCCGGCGACGATCGGCTCAGCCATGGCAGTGCCTCCGGACGGCTAGTGTGGTCATACCCTGCGTTTTTCCAACGGTCGCTAAATAGGTTGCGGTGGTATAACACGGCACTATGTGGCAAGAGGAAGAAATGGTATTCGCGTTTTAGGAACGTCGCGCAGTCGGGTGGTTCGGTCGAGATGGGCGTTGGACCAAGGAAACATGTGAACGGGGGAACTATTATGTGGGCGGGGTTTGTTGTCATAGGCCATACCATGTCCGAGCCTGATGTCGAAGCGATTCGAGCACAGCTAGTTGACGCGTTCGAGGGGGCAGATTACCCCGTCTCGAACCCGATGGAGTTCCTGCCGGCGCTGCCGAACGGCCCCGCAACGACGTTCGAGTCCGGCGACTTCTCGATGTCGATCATGGAGCTACAGAACGCCTCCGACGGCGGCGACGATCGATACCCCTACCACGGGCCCGAGGAGGTCGCCGACGATATCATCGAGGGACTGCAAGACGCCGGGGAACTCCCGACCGAATAGGCCGGCGACGGTCGTCTTTTCCCGATCGGTACCGGCCTCGAGCCGCGTTCGTCGAACCGAAAGATGACAACGTATATAGTGTAAACTAACAACTGCGGAAGTATGGATCTCGGACTCACAGACCGTACGGCCGTCGTTACCGGCGGTGCCGGACGAATCGGAAGCGAAGACTGTCGCGTGCTCGCCCAGGAAGGGGCCGAAGTGATCGTCCTCGACGTGAACCTCGACGGTGCCGAGCGCGTCGCCGACGAACTCGTCGAGGAGTACGACGCGACGGCCCACGCCGTCGAATGCGACCTCACCGACCGCGAGGACGTGGGCGACACCGTCGCCGCACTCGAAGCCGAAACCGGCGGAATCGACATCCTGATCAACAACGCTGGCCTGGTCGACGGCCGCGGTCGCGTCGAGAATTTCGACGACGAGATCTGGGACCGCGACGTCGCCGTCAATCTCACGGGGACGTACAACATCACCCGCGAGGTCTTCCCGCACATGAAAGACCGCGAGTTCGGTCGGATCGTGACGATGTCCTCGATCGCGGGCTTGCAAGGTGGGTTCGGTCAGGTTTCCTACTCGGCGACGAAATCCGCACTGATCGGCTTCGGGAAGTCGCTGGCCTTAGAGGGCGGTAAACACGGTATCACCTCGAACATTCTCACGCCGACGATCGTCGTCGGTGACCTCGCCGATCTGCCACACGAGCAACTCGAGGCCATCGACGAGAACTTCGCACGTCTCGCAGACGCCACGCCGATGGGGAACCTCGGTCGGGAAGAGGACGTCGCGCCGCTCGTCGCGTTCCTCGCGTCGGACCACGCGGAGTACATTACGGGTCAGGTCGTGGGTGTGACCGGCGGTGCGGATCTATTGTACTACTAAGGCGACTCGTCATCTTCGCAGTGACCCCGAGTGCGGCCGTCGCGGCGACTCGACTCGCGTGATTTTCCCTCTGTCTATCGTTCCCGTGTGAAGATTTAACACCGTTCGACAGAATAGGTAATTCGCTGTCAGGAGTGACTACACAATGATGCCAACCGACGAACAGCGGATGATTCGAGACTCCGTTCGGGAGTTCATGGACGAGGAGATCGCGCCCGACTTGCCGGAAGCGGACCGCAAGCCCCTCTCGAAAGACGACGCGATCGACTACATGCAGCGGATGGCCGAAATCGACGTTGGCCCCTACGCCGAGGAGCGCTTCGACGACCCGCTGACGAGTACGATCGTCAGTGAGGAGGTCTCGAGAGTCTGGCCGAGCCTCCAGGTGACGATGGGGATGTCGCTGCCGGTCACCATGTTCGAAATCTTCTCCGAGCGGACGCGGGACGCCTACGCCGAGGAGTACGACGAGGACCGCCTCGTCGGTTGTTTCGCCATCACCGAACCGTCCGGGGGCTCCGATACGAAGGTTCCGAACACGACGGCGGTCACGGACGGCGACGAGTACGTCATCAACGGCGAGAAGACGTGGGTCTCGAACGCCCCCATCGCCGACATCGCGCTCGTCGTCGCCTGGGACGACAAGGCCGACCGGCGCGATATGTTCCTCGTCGACCAGAAGACGGCCGGCTTCGACACCCGTCCCCTCGAGAAACTCGGGTGGAAGGGGTCACCTACGGGACAGCTCTTCTTCGACGACTGCCGGATCCCACAGGAGAACAAGCTCTCGCGGGCAGTCATGGAGGCCATGAGCGACGGCCGGATGGATCCCAGCGAGTCGTCGTTCGCCACCGGCGGCAACCCGCTGAACACGATGTTCGCCTCGATGCGCAACGGCATGGCCGCTATCTCGGTGGGGATCATGCAAGCGGCCTACGAGGCCGCACTCGAGTACGCGACCGACCGCGAAGTCTTCGAAAAACCGATCGGACAACACCAGCTGATTCAGGAGAAGCTGTACAATATCCGCGCGGGACTTGAGACGGGACGGCTCCTCACCCGCTACACCGCCCAGAAGATCGCCGAGGGCGACGAGGAGGCGCGGATGCTCTCCTCGCTCTCGAAGGGCTGGGTCTGCGAGAAATCGGTCGAGGTGGCCGACGATGCGATGCAGATCTACGGCGGCAACGGGCTCTCGACGGACTATCCCCTCGAGCGTTACTACAGGGATGCCCGCACGATGACCATCCCCGACGGAACGACCGAAATCCAGAAACTCGTCGTCGGCTACGAACTGACCGATATGCAGGCGTATACGTGACGTCGACCATATGCAGGCGTATAGGTGAGCCGATCGTCGACGGGATCGGCCGAGATCACACAGCTGGTAGTCTGAATCGGGAGACGAGTTAGCAGTATTCGTGTGGGTTGACCACTAGATTTACGGTATTTGGTTCAGACAATGGTGGTATGACGATCCGTCCGCGTTCGAGTACGGACCTGATTTCGGAGACGCGGCCCGGTCTTGCTATCGGCTCGAGGTCCCAACCTGCTGCAGGAACGTCGTTGCGACTCGAGTCTCGAGCCGGAACGCGGGAGACGCCGGTCGATGAACCGGGAGATCAGTGCCAATCCCCGCAGGGGCGTCCTCGAGACGGAGTGTGCCGATAGATGTCCGACGCGGAGTTCAGCCTCATCGACGAGAAGATCGGGCTGTTCGGTGGGACCTTGCTTCTCGTCGGGAACGTCATCGCGATGACGGCGTTTCTCCTGCCTGCCCACCTGATCGCCGACGACGGACTCGGTCCCGAGGTCGCAATTGCGATGTTGCTCGTCATCCTCCCGGTCACGTTCAGCATCCTCAGTACGTTGCAGATCGGCGGGGCGATGCCGGCCGCCGGCGGGAGCTACGTCTACGGCTCGCGGCTCATCAGTCCCTTTTTCGGCTTCCTGTTGCCGTGGATCGTCATCCCGTCGATCTGGCTCGGGCAGCTCTACCTCGCGTTCGGCTTCGCCGAGTTCGTGAGTTTCTTCCCGACGTTCGACTGGATCCCGATGTGGGCACTGATGTACGCCGTCATGATCCCGTTCGTCGTCCTGAACGTCCTCGGTATCCGGCTGGTGACGCAGGTCCAGATCGTGCTGGTCTCGATCATCATCGGCGGAATGTTGCTGTTCATCCTTCCGGGGACGCTCCACGTCGACACCGGCAACTACTCCGGGATGTTCGAATCCGGAACGGGACCCTTCTTCCTGGCCGTCGTCTCGCTGTCAATCGCGATGCACGGCTTCGGCCTCGCGACCGATCTCGGGGAGGAACTCGAGGATCCGGTGACGAACATCCCGCGCGTGCTGGGGCTGAGCGCCGTGATCTCGATCGGGCTCATGGTCGCCCTTGTCGTCGTCGCTGTCGGCGTCGTGCCAACCGAGTTCTACGTCGAGAACCGCGACGCCGGCGTCGCGTACGCCGCCTTCGAGTTCCTGCCGAGCGGCGGTGCGTACGTCGTCGCGTTCGCCGCGGTCGTGGGGGCGTTCACTTCGCTGAACACGCTGTACACAGCCTACTCCAGACAGCTGATGCGGGCCGCCCGCGACGAGGCGATCCCGCTCTACTTCGCGAAGCTCCACCCCGAGTACCAGACGCCCTACCGGGCGATTCTGCTGCTCGCCGTGCCGGCGTTGATTCTGGTGCCGCCGATCAGCCAGACGACGCCCGTGCTCATGGCCTCGGTGTTGGCGATGACCTCGATGATCGGGGCGATTATCAGTTCGATCGCGCTGTGGAACCTCCCCAAGCGGTTCGAACGTCGCTACGAGTACTCGATCTACAAGCTGCCGTTGCCGTTCCTGAAGTTCGTCGCCGTCGGGAGCGCGCTCGTGGCCACCGTGTTCCTCCTCGGGGTCTCCCTGGAACTGGGCTGGGTGCTCGCGATCATCCTCGGCTGGATGGTGCTCGCCTACCCGACCTACCGCTACCGCGTCTGCTCGCTCGAGGCGAACAAAGACGTCGATCTGAGACGACGGATGAAGTCGCTTCACGATTACGAGGAAGAGCGCGCCGAAGCCGGCTCCCGTGCCGGTCAGGAACAGTCCGTCGATACGGAAACCGACGTGGATAGCTCGTCACCCGCCGAGGATTGATCAATATGCTAAACTGGCTCCCAACGAAACGAGAACCCGAACCCGACCTCGAGTCGGCCTCGCCCGCGCTGCTCAGACGGCGAGCGGTCGCGACGGTGATCGATCTGGCGGTCTGTTACTTCGTCATCGAAACCGCGATACTTGCGGTGCTGATGGTCGCGTTCACGGACTTCTTCGTCGCCCCGAACAGCGACGCGTTCGCACTCAGTATCGTCGGTCTCGTGCCGATCTACCTGCTCTACACGTTCTGCTTCGAGTGGCGGTACACCAGAACACCGGGGAAAAAGCGCATGGGTCTGCTCGTCGTCGAGGCGGATGGCTCTCGATTGGGACTTCGCACGGCGGCGGTTCGAAACATCGTCCGGTACGTCGACTGGCTGCCGGCGGGCTACGCAGTCGGCTGGCTGCTCGCTCGCCGATCCTCGACCGGGAAGCGACTGGGCGACCGACTGGCCGGTACGCTCGTCGTGCGTCCGGTCACGACCGCTGACCCGCTGTACACGACCGAGCGGGAACGATACGACGTCGAGGACGGATCGACTAAAACAACCGAGCGTCAGTAGTCCGCTTGCTGCTGGACGTCTTCGTACCGGCTCTGATGCTCTTCGTAGGCCCACTCGTAGGCGTCCTCGGGATCCTGTCCGTCGACCAACACCCGGTTCGTCAGTTCGGCGTCGATATCGAACGTCCCGACGTGTAGCGTCTCGGGACTCGAGGGGATCTCCGGATTGTCGAGTTCGGGGACGATCTCGTCCATGACGAACTGGTTTTTCTCGAGGAACGCCCCGTCTTCGATCTGGAATATCTCGGCCGACTGGTAGGCGTCGGTCTCGATGATATCCTCGTACGGCGGAAGGAATCGCATCGGTTCGATGAGTGAGACTTCGACGTGCCGGTCGGACCCGTACATGTATCGTTTGAAGTCCTTGGCGTCCTCCGGATTGCTCGAGTTCTCGACGATCGGGGTGCCGTTGACGAGCACCCAGCCCCGCGAGATCGGGTCGGCCCCTTCGCGCATCGGGATCAGCGCCTGGTCCGTGGCGAGTGCAACCTCTTCGGCTCCCGCGAAGTACGCCGGACCGCAGAGCCACGCGTTGTTCATGAAACACTGGCCGAACCGACCGGCGATCCAGTACTCGATCGTCTCCTCCCAGCCGATGCTCGAGGGATCCGGCGAGTACTCGGACAGTTCTTGCAGTACGTCGAGGACGGCCATCGCGTGCTCCTCTTCGAACCAGAGTTCGACGTCGCCCCCGTTTTCCTCCCAGAACCAACCACCCGAGTTGTACAGCCAGTTCGAGAAGTCGGAGCCGGATTTCCCCGCCGACTGCCCGGCGAGTCCGAACCCGCGCATCTCTTCGAACTCGTCGGACTCGTCGATGATGCGAGCGTTTTCGACCAGTTCGTCCCACGTTTCGGGGACCTCCAGATCCAGTGCCTCGTAGACGTCCGACCGATAATTGAGACAGCCGCCGACGTAGATCCCGTGTGGAATCGAGTGCGTTTCGTCCTCGCGATCGCCTCTCATCGGCTGCAGCGTGTACTTGTAGAGCGCGTCGCCCCACTCGTCCTCGAGGTCGTCGACGACGTCGTCGACGGGCATGGTTAGCCCCTGATTGATCAGATCACCGATTTCGGCGGTCGTCGCGTGGTAGATCTCGGGGGCGTCGCTAGCCTGTAACAGCGTCGCAAGCCGTTGTTCCCCTGTCCCGTGGAAGCCGGCGTGCTCGACGTTTATCGGGACCTCGGATTCCTCCTCCCATCCTGGGACGAGTTCATCCTCCCAATAGGGTTCCCACTGATCACCGGAGAAGTCGGTCAAAATGTGTATCTCGTCTTCGTCGTCTCCCCCACCAACACAACCCGCGAGGAGTCCGGCCGAACCGGCCCCGATACCCTGCAGTACCCGTCGCCTGTGTATACCAGTGTCTGGCATATACCGTGGGCATTGTTAACAATCGTTATAAAGTTACCGACTACAATCACCGTTTTTAGACAGGTGCCGATTTCGGTTGCCGAACTGATTCAGTCGATCCGAAGTCCACTCTTCGGATCGAACGTCTTTATCGCGCCCGTATCGAACTGGAGCCCGTACTGCTTGCCGTTGCCGCGGAACCTCGGCGGCGTAACCACGGTAATTCGCCCGAGCGGCGTGTCGAAGAGGCTGTGGGTCTGATCGCCGAGCGTCTCGTCGAAAACGTGCTCCCCGGTCACGCCCTCGTCCGGATCGTCCGCGATCGAGATATCCTGCGGTCGGATACCGATTCTGACGTTGCCGCCGGCGTACTGCGTCAACGCCTCCGAAGTCTCGACCTGATAGACCGCGTCTCCGATCGTGAGATCCATCGTTCCGTTGTGCTGTTCGATGCCCGCGTCGAAGAACTCCATGTTCGGCCGACCGATGAACTCCCCGACGAACGACGAGGTCGGTTCGTCGTAGACCTCCTCTGGCGGCCCGACCTGCTCTAGTTCGCCGTCGTTCATGACCGCGATGCGATCGCTCATCGTCATCGCCTCCTCCTGATCGTGGGTGACGTACATCGTCGGACAGCCGACCTTCTCGGTCACTTCGGCGAACAGCGGTCGAAGCTCGTGTTTGAGCTTCGCGTCCAGATCGCTCATCGGTTCGTCGAACAGGAACATCGCTGGCTCCCTGACGATGGATCGACCGAGCGCGACGCGCTGTTGTTGTCCCCCGGAGAGCTCGCTCGGGTGTTTGTCCAGCTGGTCGGCGATCTGTAACATCTCCGCCGCTTCGCGGACTCGCTCGTACCGTTGCTCCTTGCTCTGTCCCTCGAGTTTCAACGGGTAGGCCATGTTGTCCTGGACGGTCATGTGCGGGTAAAGCGCGATGTCCTGAAACAGGAGTGCGATACCGCGTTGTTGGACCGGGTAGTCGGTGACGTCATGGTCGCCGAACATGACCTGTCCCGACGTTGTGCTCTCGAGGCCAGCCACGCAGCGCAGCGTCGTCGTTTTCCCGCAGCCGGACGGGCCGACGAGCGTAATGAACTCGCCGTCGTCGATTGTGAGGTTGAAGTCGTCGACCGCGACGAGCGATCCGAATTGTTTCGTGAGGTTCTGGATGGTGATTTTTGCCATGGTTTCGTAGTGTGTTGAATCGTGTTTAATTGGTCTTCTCGATACTATTTCAGAGCGCTCGAATCTTGAATCCCTTCAGCAGGTACGACTGCAGGAAGAACGCGAACAGAAGTGCCGGTAGCGAAACCAGCAGACTCACAGCCATGAACTCGGGCCAGCCGGTCTCCCACGAGGAGTGAAACAGCCGGAAGATTCCCGGCGGGAACGTAGTCGCCGAGTCCGACGGCATGAGGATGTACGCGAACGTGAAGTCGCCCCACGCGATCGCGAACGCGAACACGGCGTTGGCGATCATCGCCGGCTTGGTCTGTGGGACGACGACATCGAGGAACCCGCGCCACCTCGACGCGCCCGCGACCCAGGCGGACTCCTCCATCGACGCCGGGATGGTCTGGATGTACTTCCACATTAGCCAGACGGCAAACGGCATCGATAGCGCGCTCAGCGCCAGAATCAGCCCGACGTACCTGTTGAGCAGTCCCAGCGCGTCCCAGATGAGGTACAGCGGAATCGCGAGGACGATCGGACTGAACATGTAGCCGACCAGCAGAAATCGGGCGGTCTTGACCTTGTGTTTGTAGTCGAACCGCGCCAGCCCGTAGCCAGCGATTAGCGAGACGACGATGACGGTCACGACGACGCCAACCGTGACGATGATGCTGTTCAGCAGGTATCGACCGACGGTCGGATTGAAGATCACGTCGAACTGCTGGACGGTGAACGTCTCTGCTGTCGGTATCGGGAAGAACCCGTCCTGGACGCCCAGACGGGTCATGAACGAGCTTCGGGCCATCCAGTAGATCGGGAACCCGAGAACGACCAGCAGTGTTGCCATGCTTCCGTACAGCCCGGCCCGGTAGATGAGGCTCCGATAGGTGTGTGGAATCCGGAAGCTGCGACCGAACTCCGGTTCGTCGGGTTCGTTCTGCGTGCTCATGTTTCCACCTCCTGACTCGGGTTGAGGTGTTTCAGGTAGATCAGTCCGCTCGCGAGCAGGAAGACGAACATCACGATCGCGACGGCGTTGCCCATCCCGTAGGCGCCGAGTTCGAACGTCTCTCGGTAGGCGAGGATCGGCATGGTCGTCGTCGCGCTACCCGGACCGCCCTGGGTCAGCTGGTAGATGATATCGTACTTGTTGAACATGAACACCGCGCGGAGGAAGATCACGACGAGAATCGCGCCGTAGAGCCGCGGCAGCGTAATGTCGCGGAACATCTCCCAGGTCGTCGCCCCACAAACCTTCGCGGCTTCGTAGAACCGATCGGGGATCGACTGAAGCTGAGCGAGCGTGAACAGCGTCACGAACGCCGAGAACTTCCAGCTACTGATGAGAACGACGGCGGTCATCGAGAGGCTCGTGTTTCCGAGCAGGTAATCGCTCCAGAGACCGAGCTGTTCGGCACCGATCCAGTGGAGCACTCCGTCGTACGGATCGAGCATGAACAGGAACATCATCGTAACGATGATCGTCGGGATGAGGTACGACGTGAACACGAGCGTACTCAGAATCCGGCTCCCGCGGGAGATCTTGTTCAACACGAGCGCCATCCAGACGCCGACGATCAGTTGGATGACCGTGGAGCCGATCATGAATACGAACCCGCGCCACATCGACCCCCAGAAGCGATCGATCTGGAAGACCTCGACGTAGTTGCTGAACCCGACGAACTCCCACTGCGGGTTCAACAATGGGATGTTGTGAAACGATGCGGCGATCGCGAATCCGATCGGTATCAGCGCGACCAGTGTGTACAGCAACAACACCGGCAGGATCGTAAGCCAGCCCCAGAAGTCCTCCGAGGAAATCTCGAACCCACCGATCGAGATTCCGTCGTCGTAGAACCGACGGGATCTGTCTACTGGCTCAATGTCGGTTGCCATGGAGTCACAATACACACGATAATTGTTAACATTTTCCCTCACGGCTGGTAGCTTCCGGCCAATCAGGTTCGCCCGGACGAACTGCTTCCGGGGCGAAGTAGTGCACTTATTGTCTTCTGGAGTTCCTGAACTGTCCAGTTTCCGCACCCGAAAGTTACTGTTCGTGTAGAATACCTCTCCGCGTGACGGGGTGACCCCTCGAGCCCGGCGCGCACGGAACGGAGGAGAGTATTTTTACCCCTGTCAACGCGTTGTCTACCCATGAGTGTACCACGAGAGAGTCACGCGATGGCGGCCGATCGGTCTCGAGACGGCTCGCCGTCGGCTGGGGCCCGACGGGAGCGTCGCCAGTCCAGTATTGATATCAACTCGACGCGACGCCTCCATCCGAAGCGACGACGGCCGGAGGCGAGCGACCGATGAGCGTCGTCCTCACGCCGTACGTCTTCGGCGCCGGCGGCGAACGGCTCGTCGACGCGATTCGCGACCGTCGGCCCGATATCGATCTGGGGCATCCCGACGAGGACGACCTGCTCGATGCGGTCGTCGACGCCGAGATCGTCGTGACCGGTCGACTCCCGGAGGAGGTGCTGACCGCAGCGGACGACCTGCGTTGGGTACAGGCGCTCAGTGCGGGAACGGACGCCTACGATCACGACGCGCTCGACGCTCGAGACATCGCATTGACGACCGTCTCGGGAATCCACGCGAAACCGATCGCCCAGCAGGTGCTGGGATATCTGCTTTACTTCGAGCGGCGGTTCGATCGCGCGATCGCCCAACAGCGGAGCCGTACCTGGAAGCGATACACTGGTGGCGAGCTGGGCGACCGCACGATCGGTATCGTCGGCGTCGGTGCGATCGGATCGCAGATCGCCGACTACTGTACCACGTTCGACGCGCGCGTCATCGGGACGAAACGCGATCCGAGCGACGCGCCCGCGGCCGTGGACGCCGTCTACGGTCCGGACGACCTCGAGACCGTCCTCGCTGAGAGCGACTACCTCGTCCTCGCCTGTCCGCTCACCGAGGAGACGCGCGGGCTGATCGACGCCGAGGCGGTGGCGACGCTGTCCGACGACGCCGTCCTCGTCAACATCGCCCGCGGTGAGGTCGTCGATCAGGCGGCGCTCGTGGACGCCCTCGAGTCCGACGAACTCGGCGGCGCGGCGCTGGACGTCTTCGACGAGGAACCGTTGCCCGAGACGTCGCCGCTGTGGGACCGCGACGACGTGCTCGTGACGCCGCACATGGCGGGGTCGACCCCCCACTACTGGGAGCGCTGTGCCGACGTATTCGTTCGGAACTACGATCGGTTCCGGGACGGGGAGGCCCTCGAGAACCGGGTCGTCTGAGTCAGCGTACCGATTCGCCGACGTTCGGTTCGTCGATAGATTCAAGAACCGATCCGTCGACAATACTGTATGTCAACGCTTCGCATTGATGCGAACGTACCGAGTCTGTCCCCCGAGACGGGTGACGCCGCCGAACGTGCCGAGGAACTCGGCTTCGACGGCGTCTGGACGGCCGAAACGGACCACGACGCCTTTTTGCCGCATCCGGTCATCGCGGATCGGACCGAGCGGATCCAGCAGGGAACGCGCATCGCGCTCGCGTTTACTCGAAGTCCGATGGCCCTCGCCTACACGGCCTGGGATCTCGCGCAATACTCGAACGGGCGGTTCGTGCTCGGTCTCGGCACGCAAGTCAAGGGGCACAACGAGCGACGGTTCAGCGTGGACTGGGAATCACCCGGCCCGCGACTGCGCGAGGTCGTCGAATCGGTGCGCCACATCTTCGACGTCTTTCGGGGTGAGACCGAACTCGACTACGAGGGCGACCACTACTCCTTTTCGCTGATGACCGAGACGTTCGATCCCGGGCCGATCGACCACCCCGACGTGCCGATTTACATCGCCGGCGTCAACGAGTACAACATCCGGCTGGCGGGCGAACGCTGCGACGGACTGGCGATGCACCCGTTCAACACACCTGCGTACGCGAGCGACGTTATCGCTCCGACGGTCGCGGAGGGGGCGGACCGCACCGACAGATCCCTCGAGGACGTCGCCCTCTCGGCGAGTCCGTTCGTCGTGACGGGCGAGACGGAAGACGAGATGGATCGCTCCCGCGAGGAGGTCCGCCGCCGAATCGCCTTCTATGGCAGTACCCGAACCTACCACGACGTCCTCGAGCACCACGGCTGGGGCTCGATCGGCGAGGAACTCCACGAACTCTCCCGAGATCAGCGATGGGACGAGATGGCCGACCGCGTCACGGACGAGATGGTCGCGACGTTCGCGATCGAAGCGCCGCCCGAAGAACTCCTCGACCGCGCTCGAGACGCCTACGGCGGGATCGCCGACCGACTCGTCCTCCCCCTCGATCAGGGCGAGGCCTTCATGAACGAGTAACGACGAACGCCGTCGAAACTGTCGAACGAGACGCGCCCTCGTCGCTCCAGCGTTCCGAGCGCGCCCAGCGTGTCGAGCAATTGTGCCGGATACCGAACTTCGCCGGCGCGATTTCGGGTGATCTCCATCGGCGTCGCCGGTCCGACGGTCACGACGGCCTCGAGGGTATCGGCGGTGAGCGACTCGAGTTCGTTTCGGGTGAACTCGACGGTCTGTCGGTGCGTCGTGAAGACCGGTCCGTGACCCGGGAAGATCCGATCGAACGAGCGTTCCTCGAGACGATCCATCGCGTCGTGAAACGCGTCGACGGCCTCGTAGGCACCGTGATCGATCCCGACGTGGATCGCCCCGGGCCGGAACGGTTCGACGAGCGCGTCACCGCTGAACAGCACCTGCTGGTCGCCGACCGTCGTTGCGAGGCTCGCGTGATCGATCTGATGACCGGGCGTGTGGATAGGGTCGAACTCGAGACCCGCGACCGAGAACAAGTCGCCGAACGCGAAGCCGACGGCCTCGTCCGGGGCGAGCAGTCGCCGGTTGCGTTGCAACGAGTCCCGGGCGCGTTCGACCTCCCGTTCGATCGCCTCGCCCCGGTAGCCCGCGGAGCGGCCGATTTCGCGAACGCCGTCGGCCAGGTCGGCCGGGTCGCGCTCGAGTCGCTCGAGCACCGGCGCGGGCGCATAGACGGTCGCACCCGCCTCGCGAAGTAACGGCACCTGCCCGATGTGGTCGCTGTGGGGGTGGGTGACGACGACGGCCTCGACGTCTCCCGGCTCGTAGCCGCGTTCGGCCAGCCCCTCGCGGATCGTTTCTTCGGCTCGATCGCTGGGGTCACCGGCATCGACGAGGATCGGTGCCGGCGTCTCGAGCAGGTAGGCCGCGGCGTGCTTCGGCGGCCACTCGATGTCGAACTCGAGTCGCGTGATCTCCGTTTGTGCGGAGTCCACCGTCCCCTCCGTCGGTTTGCTCATCGACTCGCCTCAGATTAACTCGCGGGCGATCGTTCGTTTCTGGATCTCGTCGGTGCCCTCGAAGATGCGGAAGACGCGGGCCGAACGGTAGTTCCGTTCGATTGGCAGGTCCTTCATGAAGCCGGCACCGCCGTGGACCTGCATCGCGATGTCGGCCGCGTCATTGGCCAGTTGCGCGCCGCGAAGTTTCGCCATCGACTCCTCCTTGCGAGCGCGCTCGCCGTTGTCCATCTTCCAGGCTGCATAGCGGTAGAGCTGACGAACCTGTTCGATGTCGGTCGCGAGTTCGGCGAGTTGGAAGGAGATTCCCTGTCGGTGACCGATGGGTTTCCCGAAGGTTTCCCGCTCGCGAGCGTACTCCACGGACATGTCTAGCAGGAACTCGGCTGTGCCGACTGCGCCGGCGGCGATATTGATTCGACCGCCACCGATCCAGTCCATCGCCGACTGGAACCCTTTGTCGACCTCGCCGAGCACCTGCTCTTCCCCGACGCGACAGTCGTCGAAGCGGAGGGGGCCGTGGGTTCCGGGGGTGATACCCATCGTACGGTGGATCTTCCCCACCTCAAAGCCGGGAGTCCCCTTGTCGACGAGGAAGCACGTGATTCCATTGAGGTCACCGTCCTCGCCGCTGGTTCGGGCAAAGACCATCGCGAAATCCGCGTAGGGGGCGTTCGTAATCCAGACCTTCTCGCCGTTGATTACCCACTCGTCCCCGTCTTTCTCGGCTCGGGTGTCCATGTGGTGGGCGTCGCTGCCGTGGCTCGGTTCGGTCAGTGCGAAACAGGTCGTGATCTCGCCGTCCATCAACGGGTCGAGATACTCCTCGCGCTGACGTTCGTCACAGTTCAGCAGGATTGGCGTCGGCCCACCCGCGCCGCCGAAGATGGCGCTGTGAAAACCCGGTGGCCGGTTGGACATGTGTTCGCCGACGATAGCGCGAGTGAGAATGTCGACATCACCGCCGCCGACCTCTTCGGGCATCGTCATGCCGTAAAAGCCCGCCTCGACGGACTTCTTGCGGATCTGTTCGACGATGTCGCGGTACTCTGGAACCTGCCGGTGGTTCTCGTCGACAATGTGTTTCTGGTAGTCCTCGTCGAGGAATTGGTTATACTCGTTCTCGAGCGGTTTGACTTCCTGATCGACGAAGTCGTCGAGCGCCTGCTTGATCTGCACCGCTTCGGACGGTTCGCTAAAGTCCATAGCCTATATGACAGAACATGGTACATAAGTGTTATCGTGGCCCATACGTCTGACGGGAGACCGCGAATCGGGAAGTGTCGGTCGGCGGACGGACGCCGCTGTTCGACAGAACAGAACAATTATGTCACCCTACCGGCAACGTATTGGTATGACAATTCAGGGCACAGACGAGGGCGACAGGGTGCAATCGGTCGTCAAGACGCTGGATATCCTCGAGGCCCTCTGGCAGTCCGAGGGCGCCGGCGTCACCCAGTTGACCGAGCGCACGGGACTTCCGAAGAGTACGGTCCACGCCCACCTGACGACGCTTCGCTCGAAAGGGTACGTCGTCCAGGACGGCGATGAGTACCGACTGGGCATTCGGTTCCTCTCCTTTGGCGAACACGTCAAACACGCCGAACCGCTGTACGGCGCGTCCGAGACGCCGATCGAGGACCTAGCGGACTGGACCGGTGAGCGAGTCCTCTGTTCGACGGAGCAGAACGGACTGGGAACCGTCATCCGGGCCTGCGACGGCGAACGGTCGATCTCTTCGACTATCGACGTTGGAACGCCGACGTACCTCCATTGTTCGGCCGGCGGCAAGGCGATGCTCGCACACTTCGATCGGGCAAAGATCGATCGAATCGTCGATAACTGGGGGCTTCCGGCCTTTACCGACGAGACGATCACGGACTGGGAGACGCTGGAAACGGAACTCGAGACGATCCGCGAGGAGGGTGTCGCGTACAATCAAGGCGAGTACCTGCCCGGTATCAGTGCGGTCGGTGCTCCGGTGCTCGACAGCGACGGGAGCGTCCACGGCGCGGTTACCGTTGCCGGTCCCCAGCACCGACTCGAAAACGAGTGGGAACACGAGGAACTGCACAACCAACTGCTCTCGGCCGCGAACACGATCGAAGTGAATCTCCTGTTCACGGAGTGAGTCTCCGCGCCGCGTCCGGTTCGATTCCCTGCGTTCGGCCTGGCTGAACGATGCTCTGTGATGAGATCGAACGCTAGATTCGTGTCTCGACTCGTCAACGGAGAGTATGCTCGATTTCTTACGTTCCTGCCGACTGAACGCAGGATTATTTACAGTCGTATGTATGTAATTGTCTGTGCGACGGTCGTTCTCCCTCGTGGAACCGGTACCGTCTCCCGACTGTAGTGGAGACGGCGTCGGGGCGTTTCGCGAGGATGCCCAGGCGTTGCTGAAGTCCTCCGCGGAGTAACGAAGATAGCGTCCCTACAAGTGATTTCCATCGACTCGGATACGCAGGTCTCGGGAATTCGTTGTCGACGACAACGACCAAGAGTAGGTGAGTAAAAAGTAACTACAATAGCTGATAGATGGTAGAAAGTTATGCAATGATATACAATATACGAAATATCAGTACCACCTCTCTTGTCCGGAGAGGATTGCCGGTCTGTTCCGGACTCGGCACCCGACCGATCGGAGGAGAATAGCTCCTACACTGTCTGTATACTACCGTTTCGGTATCGATTAGTAGGAGTTTTTCGTATTTCGATTCGTACGGTTCGTGTACTGTTACGGAATCGCTCGAGCCGTGTTTACACTCACGGTATTCGACATTGTATCGAAAAGATACTCAAACATGTTCAAGTACATGTTTGTAGTATTACAATCGGGCCGAAGGTACATCCGTGGCCGAGAGAGTCATCGGTTCTGTTATTTTCCGCACAATGCTTGCAGTTCGATTAATGCGCGTCTGTGCCAAACGGATCGATGGGATGGGAGTGGTTACAAGACTTCGACTGATCATCGACGACGACGGAGAGCTGTACGAGTGTCGCAACTGTGGTTCGAAGTTTGACCACGAACCCGACACGTGTCCGACCTGTGGATCGGGCGAAATTGCTCACTACGAGTTTTGAGCGAATTGCCAGTTGCCAATCATCTGGCCTTTGGGATCCGTCCGCACAGACCACTGTCTGGAGCCGACTACTCCGGTCAGTTGCGCGTCGCAGTGCCAACCTCCCACGGCGACGAAGCCATCTGTCTGGACGGCGAAAAATAGGTATGAATCGCTCGAGTCCGGATTCGACAACTGCGCCGACACGCGAGCAGGACACGAGGACGTTGCCGGCGGACGAGACCAGAACGGCGACGTTCGGGATGGGCTGTTTCTGGGGTCCCGACGCCCGCTTCGGCGCGATAGAGGGCATCGTTCGAACGCGTGTCGGGTACGCCGGTGGGACGACACCGAACCCCAGCTACCACTCGCTCGGGGACCACACCGAAGTCGTGCAGGTCGAGTACGATCCTGACAAACTGGGCTACGAGGACCTGCTCGAGGTGTTCTGGACGAACCACGACTGGGCCTCGACAGCGCCCAAACGCCAGTATCGGAGCGTCGTCCTCGCGGCGGACGATGACCAGCTGGCAGCCGCCGAGCGGTTCCGAGACGGGCTCGAGGAGCGGGCCGGCCGGTCGGTTACGACGAATCTCGAACGACTCGAGACGTTCACCCGAGCCGAGGACTACCATCAAAAGTACGAACTCCGATCGACGCCGGTCGTCGGCGACGAACTCGCAGCCCGCTACGGCGACGCGTTCGTCGACTCGACGGTCGTCGCACGGCTCAACGGTTTCGTCGCCGGCCACGGCGACCCCTCACGGCGTGAGGCGCTGATGGAAGGCGTTGACCTCACACCGACACAGCGCTCGGAACTGCAGCGGCGCTTCTGATCGGGACGTTTCGTGACCCTACTTGTACGTCGACCACGAAGGAGGGGGTATGACTGACGACGATCGGTACAAACTGTTCGGCGTCTACCTGTCGGAGCCAACCGTCGACGCGCTCGCAGAATCACTGTACGAGGAGGCAGGCGTCGTCGACCTCGAGACGTACTTCGACGAGACGGCGGATTTCGTCCCCGCCGGCGATCCGGGTGCCGACACGACCGACGCGCTCCTTGCGGATGTCCTCGAATCGTTCGCTACCCTGTACGACCACGCTGCGTTCGAAACGGCGGAAGCCGTCGATCCCGACTCGTTCACGCTCGTCCACCTCGCGGCCAGGCCGCGACACGTCACAGAGCTTCGCGAACGCTTTCAGGCCGCAGCGACGATTCAGGAAACCGACCTACGGACGGTACAGACGGCGATACTCGCGGCTCACCTCGAGACTGAACTGACAGCGTAGCCGGGGGCCGACGGTCTACTGATCGGGGTCGCGTCGCTCGATCATCGCCAACGCAACGAAGGAGACGACGATGTCACCGTCTTGATTGTATCCTTCGACGCGGCTGTCGACGTACCCTCGCCGGGGATCGCTCTCCGAAATGCGTTTGTCCACGATCTCCGTTCGGACGGAGAGCGTGTCGCCGGGTTTGACGGGTCGTTTCCAGCGCAGTTCGTCGACGCCGCGTGCACCCATACTCGCTCGCTCGTCGATCGGGCCGTCGACGAGCATTCGCATGCACATCGAGGCGGTGTGCCAGCCGGAGGCGACCAGTTCGCCGAACGCGGAGTCCTCGGCTGCGTCCGCGTCGGTGTGGAACGGCTGCGGGTCGTACTGTTCGGCAAACTCGACGATCTCTTCGGCCGTGACGTTGTACTCACCGAACTCTCGGACGTCTCCGATCTCGATGTCCTCGTAGTACTGCATTTCCTCCAACTGAGGCGCACGTGACCAAGAGTGTATGGAAAGGAGAACGAAACGAGACCGATCGACTGTCTCGCTACAGCTCTTACAGATCGTCGATGCTTACCCGGGGCCCTATTTAACCGCCGATGTTTATCAGTTAGAGCCCTCGATAGCGCGTTCGATGTTCCACACCGCGTATCTCGTGACACATTCGCGGAGCTGACCGTCCCAGGTTCTCGACCACAGCGTCTCACCGTACCGACGGCGCGATCCGAAAAACACCGACTCGGCGTTCGAACGTTAGTAACACGTCCGACCATCGATCAAGAGATTTCTCACGTGGCCACGCAAATCCATCACTCTCGTCGGGATACGTGGTGTGACACCTTGCGGTCGCCGTTTCGTGCAAAACCCCACCCAGTCGTAGCCCTTATCGGCAGTAACGGCGGTCGACATGTCGAACTTCCGCACTAGCACCTGCCAGCCGATCTGTGTATCGTGCGATCATTTCATCGAGCAGTGTATATCTAGGATTAAATCTGTCTCACAAACGACGAGCAACGTTGTCTTCACCGCCTCGAACGAGCAATCGGTGCGTCTGACGTAGTGCTGGCTGGCTCGGATGCGATCCACGCCGGTTGTATCGATTGCCAGAACATCACCGAGTTCGTATAAATCACCCGGAGAATCGAGGATCGCTCCCCCATCATTTCATCCGAATCTCCTGCTTTCGCATGTACCCGCCGAGAAGTAGGTTTGCAGACCCATTCCGCCCGCTTCACTTCCTAGTAAGTTTGGTATTTTTAGAGATACTAGAAATTCGATATTACCTCAGATTTCTCACCTCCCGTAACTGATCAGCTAAACGAGTTCCTCACCCAGTGGTCGTGTGAGCATTCAGTAAGTTTTGGAAAACTGACGCTCCGTCCGACTGTCGTAAGGGTAACCGACACCACGACAGCGTGTCTCGCGACTGAGATCGGGTCGGTTGGGACAGACTTGAACCACGCCGAGACGTGCTCGCGGAATTGTAGCAAGCCCGGGTTCACTTCGGCGTGATCATCGACGAGTACGGAATCACCGAAGAGGTCGTCACCACCGAAGGCCCCACCGGGGTGATCGTCGGCGGAATCCTCCGGTCGATCGAATCGGTTCCATCCGGGTCGTCCGACCGCCCGTCGACGCTTCTCGACGCGATGGGACGTAGCAGACGACCGCCAACGGATCAAAATGACTGATAGTTGTCCGTTCGCGGTGGTTTCACGGACTGGGAACACCGAACGAGTACTTGAGTGGGAACAACGATGCTCCACCTAGCATGGCTATGACTGAGTTTCCGATCGTCGACGAGAACGGAATCGTCCGCGCCACGCCCTCCGCGGACACCGTCCTCGAACTCCTCGCGAACGATCGGCGCCGAGCGGTCGTCGCCGCGCTCGATCGGCACGACGAGAACTGGATGCGCGTCGAAACCCTCGTCGAGCGCCTCTCGACGACGTTCGAAACGACGGAGTGGAAGATCGAACTGCATCACGTCCATCTACCGATGCTGGACGACGAAGGGCTCGTCGAGTACGACGACCGCAACGGAACGGTCCGGTACTACGACTGTGAACTGGTCACGGACGTACTCACAGCAGTCGAACGGCACGCGATCGGGTGAGGGCGCCCGGGTCCGTGGCGATACCGTCGCGACTGGCAGGTCCTGAAAGCGCATTGCCCGAACGTGGGAACTGGCATCGAGAGGATCGAACCGGGATCGGACACCAGGGACTCCCGCCCGTGCTTCAACCCGACGCCGCATAGCCGACGCCGGTCGCCCGTCCCCCAGCGCGATCAGGAGACCGTCAGCACTGGAACGGTCGATCGGCGAACGACGCGAGCCGTCGTGCTCCCTAGCAGGCGGCCGGAGCCGACCGCTCGTCCGCGCGTGCCCATGGCGACGAGGTCGGCGTCGACCGTCGAGGCGTACCCGAGCAGTACCTCGGCGGGGAGTCCGCGCCGCACGTTGGTCTGCACGTCGAGGCCGCGATCGCGCGCCAGCTCCGCGATCGCCTCCGTCGCGTTCCGGCCGCCCTCCTCGAGCAGCCCGATGATGCTCCGGGGCGCATCTTCGAGGTCATACGTCGTCGGGTCGACGACGTAGACCGCGTAGATCTCGGCGTCGTACTTCTCTGCGAGATCGAGGGCGGTCTCAGCGGCACGTTCGGCGTGATCGCTCCCGTCGGTCGGGACGACGATCCGATCGTACGAGACGGCTGCTGCGGGAGTCGGCTCCCCGTCCTCTGGGCGGCGAACCGACAGCACCGGCACGTCGGCCCGCGTAATCACCCGCTCGGTGGTGCTCCCGAGGCGGACCCGATCGGCCCCGGTCCGGCCATGGGTCCCCATCACGACGATGTCGACATCGTTGTCAGCGACGTACGAGAGGATCTCGCGGTACGGGACGCCCTCGCGTACCTCGCGCGCGGCGTCGATGCCGTGTTCCTCGGCCCGGTCCGTGACGCGGATGGTGGCCTCGCGTCCGTGCCCTTCCGAGCGCTCGCGGACCGAGGCTCGCTCGTCGTTGGAGAGGTCGATCGGACCGCTTCCGGTGTCGACGACGTAGAGAGCGTGCACGGCCGCGCCGTAGGTGTCCCCCAGTTTGATTGCGTGGCCGATCGTCGCGTCTGCTCCGGCACTGTCGTCCGTCGGAACGAGGACTGTACTGAACATACCGTACTGTTCAATCCGGACGGTCATCAAAACCACCCCTCGTTCATCGCCCGCTCATCCGCGCCGGATGCGATCGGCAGATCACTGCTCCTGCTCCGTGTACTGTCCCTCCCCCAGTCGAATATCGGGGA
Organism: Natronorubrum tibetense GA33; assembly: GCF_000383975.1. Lineage (NCBI taxonomy): Archaea > Methanobacteriati > Methanobacteriota > Halobacteria > Halobacteriales > Natrialbaceae > Natronorubrum > Natronorubrum tibetense. Next base: position 3,551,541 of record NZ_KB913017.1, read on the forward strand.
TGGATGGCGGGGCGTAGTACCGGACGATGTGAACGTCGTAGGTCGCGTCCGCGGCGACGCCGCCGGCGACGCTGGTCACTGGCCGAGCAATCTCGCCGATGTCGTCCGTGCCGAGGAATACGACCGCCGGCCGGAGATCGTCGGCGACCGCCTTGATCCGGGTTGCGATCGCCGCCGGCGTTCCGTGGTCGATTCGCTCGTGTCGAAATTCGGCCCGAGGAGCGATATCGACCACGCCCTCCCGGAGCTTGTTGGCGACGTACTGTACGGTGAACGGGTCCTCCTCCCGCCGTTCGTACCACCCGACGTCGATCGCGTACGCTTCGTCGTCAGGAACGACGGACAGGGCGATCACGTCTTGATCCAGCGCCTCGCCGTACTCGGCGGCCCGCTGCAGCGCTGCCTCGGCGAGGTAGGAGCCGTCGAACGGAACGAGAAATACCATCGGTACGAGAGCCTTGGTCACACGGGATCAACAACCTTTGGGGCGCAGTCACATGCTGGCGGTCGTGCCGACCGCCGCCCGGTCCGAGGGCAATCGGTGGGCTCGAGCGGGAAGGCGTCACTACCTCATACGGACTGCTGTCCGTCCGTGCCGCAGCGATCGCGTCCCGTCGGGCGGTCGCTGCGGAACATCGGTACGGCTGTCCGTCTCTCCTGATGATGGTCTCTGGAACCGGTGTGCGACGGACGACCGTCCCGGCGACGCTTCCGCTACTACGGATCGTCTCCGGACCGTAGCCCGACAAATTATAGTCTCTGGCTGTCACTCGTCATAGGACAGATGAGTGAACGCATCATGGTCCCCTACGACGGAAGCGATCACGCGGAAGCCGCGCTTCGATTCGCGTTCGAGACGTACCCCGACGCGACGATCGTGGTCTTCCACGTCGTCGAACCGTTCGCCGAGCACACCGACGCCGGGGTCGAGAACGTCCGCCGGTGGCAGGATCGCGCCCGCGGATACGCGGAAGCGGTCTTCGAAGAGGCAGAGACCGTCGCCGAGGCGTCCGATCGATCCGTCGAGACGGACTGGGAATACGGTCGGCCGCGCCACGTGATCGTCCGGTACGTCAACGATCATGACATCGATCAGGTCGTGATGGGCAGCCGCGGGCGCGACGGGATCGATCGGCTCCTCCTCGGCAGCGTCGCGGAGACGGTCGTCCGGCGGGTCCCGGTCCCGGTGACGGTCGTCGGGGACGCGAAACTGGGCGAGTAGTCGGCGCAAGCGAGCGACATCCCGCCGACCCCTTACCGGACGACCGTCACCCGAACTGGCGAGCGACGGGTGACCGTCTCGGCGACGCTCCCGTAGATCGGTCGCTGCGGTTCCGGCCGACCGTGCGCCCCGATGACGACGTGATCGACGGGCTCGTCGGTCGCATACTCGAGGACGAGTCGGGCCGGATCGCCGACGTCCGAGTCCGTCTCGACCGATCGGTCGTAGTCGGCTGCGACCGCCGCGACGTCGTCGAAGATCCGATCGCGTAACTCGCCGACGTACCGGTACCACTCTTCGGTGCCGAGCATCGGTTCATAGGACGACTCGCCAGCGCCAGGTGGGTCGGGATCGAACAGGTCGACGACGTGGTACGCCGTTACGTCGGCATCGGGAAACTCCCGCAAGGCGTGCCGGAGTGCACGCAGCGACAGCGTCGATCCGTCGACGGGAACGAGAATGCGACTGGGCATACGGACCGCTACGGACTGGAGTAGCATAGTGTTCCCTCGGGACCGGTATTTTCCCGCTCCGCGTCGAACGACCCGTATGACGAGGATCGAACTCCCTGAAGCCGAGACTGACGGCTCGACGAGCGCCGAGCGAGCGATCGCGACCCGAGCGAGTCGCCGGTCGTTCGCTACCACGCCGGTCGCGCTGACGGACGTTTCCCAGCACCTATGGGCTGCCCAGGGGGTCACCCACGTCGCAGACGGCGTCGAGATGCGGACCGCGCCAAGCGCCGGCGCGACGTATCCACTCGTCGCCTTCCTCGAGGTCGCATCCGAGGGCAGCACACAACTCGACCCGGGGCTGTACCGATACAAGCCGAGCGACCATGCACTCGAGCCGACGCTCGAGACGGCCATTCACGACGACCTCACGACGGCCGCACTGGACCAGCCGGTTGTCGGCGACGCGCCGGCGACGATCGTCCTGGCGGCCGATTACGAGCGGACCTGCAGTCAGTATCCAGACCACGGCGAACGGTACGTCCACATGGAGGCCGGTCACGCGGCACAGAACGTCCACCTCGTCTGCGAGTCCCGCGAGCTGAACAGCTGCCCCGTCGGGGCCTTCGCCGACGCGAAGGTCGCTGACACACTGTCGCTGCCCGATGACCTCGATCCGTTATACCTGGTGCCGTTTGGCTACCGCCCGACGGAGCAGTAACGGGAGCGGCGGATCGGCCCTGCTGGACGGTGACGGGAGCGGCGGATCGGCTCTACTGGACGCACGTCCCTCACGGTGGCGTTCGAACCAGTCGGCGGCTACCTCGGCACTCGCCTCGAACTGGCACTGCATGCGTTCGAACGGCCGCTCGAGGATCCTGAACGGATTATTGTCGGTCGTCATGAGTATCTATGGAGGGGCACTGATGGGACGTAGCAAGCTTTCATCCCATCAGTGCCGACCCGAGGAAGATGACGACCAGTGAGAAGATCGTCCCCATCGGCTGCGGGTGTACGAAAACGGGCGCGTGGATAAGCGCGAAAGCCGCGCCGGCGAGGAAAATCGCACTACTCCGGCCGTACGCTCCGTAGGTCCGTTTTTACACGATGTTCCGGAAAACGAAATCCACGACGGGGGCGTTGAACAGGAGGAGCAGCGGGATCAACGCGAGCAGCAGCGCTGTGTCGTCCCCGACGAGAAGGATTACTTCGTTCGAGACGACGCTCGCTCCGACGAACGCACCGATCGTGACGGCGATCACCCCAATAACTGCCCGTACCTGACGCTCATCGCGAGTGCTGGTCTCGTTCATGTGTGGCGTTACTCCTCAGGTGGGACCGTCACCACGGGAATCGGCGACGTTTCGATGGTGCGCTGGGTGACGCTCCCCACCAAATACCTGTGGAGTCCGCTCCGGCCGTGGGTTCCCATGACGATCAGGTCGACGTCGTGTTCCTCTGCGCAATCGACGATCTCGCGGGCGACGGGACCGTTCCGTCTCGCTTCCTCGTACTCGAGACCCTCCCGATTGGCGATCTCGCGCGCTTTCGCGAGCGCGTCCGTCACGCGCTCGTCCCACTCTTCTTGTGCCTTGGATCCCCTGGTCATCTCCGGAATTACCGACAGCGCGTGAATCGTTGCGTCGGACGATTTCGCGATTTCTGTGGCCTGTTCGATCGCGCGGACGCTCGGACCGCTGTTGTCGGTCGGGGTCAGTATGCGCTGTATCATGGCTCCTCTATCCGATCTGTGCACGATTCACATAATAAATCACGAGGGTAGAAGCGGCCGTTCTCGCGGGAACGGGCTGCAACGAGATGGCGTCCTGCGGTCGCTTCACTGATACGGTCGGCTGTACCGATGTACCGGCGTAACCGCCGACGCTTCGCCGTTTCGGCGGGAATGACTGACAGCAGACCGTATCAGTCGCCACGATTGATCCTCTCGCCGAACGTTTCCTCGTCCCAGACGTGGTCCGACGGCCCCTTATTGCGCCAGTCCGGATACGCGTCCGCGATTAGGTCGATCACCGTCCGGCCGAGGTTCTCGAGTTCCCGCCGACGGAGGTCCGCCTGGGTGCGGATCTCCCTGCCCGCTTCGAACTCGCTCGAGAACCCACAGTTCGACAGTTCCGCCGGATCGGAAACCGGGACATCTCGGGCCATCACTCGCCTCTCCCGACGGTCTCGAGCGGTGGCCTCCGTTCTGCCACGCCGTCGCTGTAGCCAAAATCGGTCACAGCACGTAAATCGGGGCCGTTCCATCGCTGAGGGGAATATTGGTGGCCCCGGACGTGGGCCCTTTAACTCCGTGGACGCCGAACGGAGACCTATGCGGTTCCTTGTGGCCGTCGACGGCTCCGAAGAGTCAGAGAATGCACTCGCCTACGCCGCCGACATCGCAGACGCGATGGACAGCTCGATCACGGTCGTCCATGCCGTCGATCCAACCGTCCACGACGAGGGCGGGAGCGAACCGACCGTGTCGCTGTGGGACGCCGACCAGCGACTGGTCCTCGAGAGCATCGAAGACGCCGAACAGCGAGGGCTGGACCTGCTCGGGGACGTTTCGGCGTTCGCCGACGAACTCGGACGCGATGTCGAGATCGAACTGCTCTATGGCGACCCGGTCGTGGAGATCGCCGATTTCGCAGCGGACGAGGGGTTCGACACGATCTACGTCGGCCATCGCGGCCGATCGGAGCGTGCGGGGCTGATGCTCGGCAGCGTCGCAAAATCACTCGTCGAACGGGCGACCGTTCCGGTGACCGTCGTGCGCTGACCTCACCTTGCTGGGCCCCTCTCAGAAGGTGACAGCGCCGATCACTCCTCGAGCAGCCAGCCGAAGCGTTTCTCCCAGAACTCCTCGGTCGGGGGTTTCTTGCTCTGCCCGTCTGTCTTTTTGTCCCGGATCTGCCGTTCGAGCACGTCGCTCGCTTCGTTGATCGCGTGACTCGCCCCGTATCCTTCTCCAGAGGCGATGTACAGCCCACGGTCGGTGTGCAGCCGGATTCGGGCGAGCAACAGCGGCGTTCCGCGTCGCTTCTCGTCGTGCTCGTGGAGGTGAATCTTCGCGTCCAGCACGTTCATCCCGTGGTCTCTATCGTCGAACTTCTCGACTTTCGAGACGATTTCGTCGTAGGTCACGTCGTTGATCAGGTTGGTGCCGTAGACCTGTACGCCGCGGTTCCCGCCGGCTTCCCACGTCAGCGCGTCGAGGACGTCCGTCTTCGTGACGATACCGTGTGGCGAGCCGTTTTCAGTCACGACCAGCGACGAGCCGTCGACCTCGAACATCTCTTCGACGGCCGTCTCGAGCGTCTCCGACGGCCGAATGGTGCGGACCGGCGACGCCATGGCGTCGCGAACCGGAAGATCCAGCATCCGCGCGGACTCACCCTCTCTGGCACCGAACCCACCGCGGCGCGCACGGGCCGTACTGGAGGAGATTTCGCCGCCGAACGGATCCGTCCCGCCCGCGTCGCCACCCTGGCTCTGGACCTCCGCACGAACCGTCAGATCGGTCACGTCGTAGAGGCTGAGGATACCGACCGCCGTATCGCTCTCGATGACCGGCAGGTGCGTGATGCGGTGTTCTCGGAATCTGTTGAGCGCGTCGCCGAGTGACGACTCCGGATCCAGCGACACGAGATCCTCGGTGTACGCTTCGGCGACCGTCGCCGCGTCGAGATACGGCGTCACTTTCTCGACAATCGCGTCGGCGGTGACGACCCCGGTCAGTTCCCGGCTCTCGAAGACGGGGAGCAGTTGCGAGTCGCTGTCGATCATCAACTGCGCGACCTTTCGGATGTCCTCATCGGGCGCGAGTCGCGGGACGTGCCAGACCAGCGACCCGAGCTTTTCGTTCGGCTGGTGGTGGGACGTGGCGAGTTGTCGCCTGGTGACGACGCCCTCGTACTCGTCGCCGTGAACGACAACGCCCTCAACGTCCGAATCAGCGAACGTCCCGACCAGCTTCGAGACAGTGGTTTCCGGTGTGAATTCGACGTACTCCTCTGAGACGATCTCTTCGATGTTCATGATTGGTGTGTTCGAGTTTGGTCGTTCGGACTGTGCTGCGTCGGGCGAGTGCCGTTATTGGATCGTTCGTCGCTCGGTCTCAAGTAGTCGGTGGTCATTCCCAACCTGTTCGAATTCGGCTCACGTCTCGAGATACGCCATCGCTTCCTCGTCCGACACCTGTCCGAAGTTCTCGTAGAACTGACCGACACCCCTGAAGCCGGCGGGTATCTCGAGACAGACGACGTCGTCGACCGTCTCTTCCAGTTCGTCGATCGTGTCGGGCGGACCGACCGGCACCGCCAAGACGATCCGTCCGGCGTCGGAGTTTTTGACCCGCTCGAGGCAGGCTCTGGCGGTCGAGCCCGTCGCCACGCCGTCGTCGACGACCACGACGGTCTTGTCCGTCAGGTCGGGTTCCGACCGCCCGCCGCGGTATCGGTCGGCCTTCTGCCGTGCGTTCGCCGCTTCCGTCTCGCGTTGGTCCTGGAAATACTCCTCGTCGGTCCGCGTCCCGCTGATCGCGCGTTCGTTGCGCCAGACGCTACCGTCGCTTGCGACGGCACCGACGGCGTACTCGGGGTTTCCCGGGGCACCGATCTTCTTCGCCACGACGATATCGAGTGGTACGTCGAGCGAGTCGGCGACCGCGCGCCCGAGCGGCAGTCCGCCCCGCGGGATCGCGAGTGCAATATCCGCGTCGATCCCTCGCTCGCGGAGTTCCGCTCCGAGCCGTTCCCCCGCGTCGGTTCTATCCGTGAATCGTCCTGTCTCGTTCATCGTTTCGAAGCTGTGAACGACGTGTGGGCACATATAACGTGTTGGTGGGGTGCGGCGACCCCCATCGATAAAGAGGACTGCCGTCGTCGGAACGGATATGGCACAGCCAACGGACACCACCGTCTCCATCCCGGTCGACGACATCGAACTCGAGGGAATGCTCGACGTTCCGGCGGACACACAGGGAGTGGTCGTCTTCGCTCACGGAAGTGGATCCAGTCGAAAGAGTCCACGCAACAACTACGTCGCGGAGGTCATCCGCGACCGCGGACTCGGCACCCTGCTGTTCGACCTGCTCACCGAGGCGGAAGACAGGAACCGCGAGAACCGATTCGACATCCCGTTGCTCACGGAGCGACTCGTCGCGGTCACCGAGTGGCTCTGGAATCGCAACGAAACGCGAGAATGCACCGTCGGTTACTTCGGCTCGAGTACGGGTGCCGCGTCCGCACTCCGGGCGGCGGCACTCCTGCAGGACGACATCGACGCCGTCGTCTCGCGTGGCGGTCGCGTCGACATGGCGTCCGAACTGCTCGACGACGTCCGGGCGGCGACCCTGTTCATCGTCGGCGGGAACGACACGCAGGTGCTCGAACTCAACCACGAGGCCCGCGACCGGCTCACCTGCGAGAACGAGTTGCACGTCGTCGAGGGCGCGGGCCACCTCTTCGAACGCGAGGACGAACTCGAAGAAGTCGCAGATGTCGCCGCCGGCTGGTTCGCTGAGAGCCTGGCGTAGGGAACCGACTCGTACTGTCGGACAGTCACAGATTTTCGACCGAACGGGGGTCGAAAATCGGTACCGACTTTCGCCCAGCAGTATCAGCCTTCACTCTCGTTCGCGGGTGCAGCCGGAGTGCCGTGACTGATCGTCGCTTGGACAGTACGAACGAGGCCCGTGGCGAATCGGGCCGGTGTTGGTTATATCCCGTACGGGAGTGTACTGAGTGAGCGACTCCAAGTCTATGTACGGAGAGACGTGGTCGCGAGGCGTCCGTACTCGTCTTCGCGATTGTCACCGACAGCTCTGGCGGATCCACCATCGGACGAAATCGATACTGAACGGCCCATCGATCAGGGCGTCGCTCGACGGGGTCGAAAGCTCACCTCGCACGTCCACGTCGCTCGGGCTCGTCACCGACGGTGGTGAGCGGAGAACGGACGCGGAGGGAACGGCCGAGCAGTCCGGCGTCGGTAGCCGATCTTCGTTCGACGTCGACGAGGAGTACACGATTCGGAACAAGATCGGGCTCGTCATCGGCCCACTGGCGTTCGTGTTCGTTCTCGCCGCGCCGACGCCAGCGGGATTGACGACCGCCGGTCAGGCAGTCGGTGCGACAGCAGCCTGGATGGTGATCTGGTGGGTGAGCGAGGCCGTACCGATCCCGGTTACCGCACTGCTCCCGCTCGTGTTGTTTCCACTTACCGGTGCAACGGAGCAGAATACGGCCGCGGAGCCGTACGCGAACCGTCTGATCTTTCTCTTTCTCGGCGGCTTCATGATCGCCGTCGCGGTCGAGCGGTGGGAACTTCACCGACGGCTCTCCCTGTGGACGATCGCAACCGTCGGTACGCAACCGCGACGGATCATACTCGGATTCATGCTCATTACGGCGTTCCTGTCGATGTGGATCTCGAACAGCGCGACGGCGATGCTGATGATGCCGATCGGACTCGCCGTTATCGACCAGGTGGCGGAACTCGTCCGGCGGTCAGACCTGGATATCCCAACCGAGGACGGCGAGTTTCAGTTCGGAACGGTGCTGTTGCTTTCGATCGCGTATTCGGCGTCGATCGGCGGCGTCGGGACGCTGATCGGCTCCCCGCCGAATATCATCTTCGCCGGATTCGTCAGCGAGAGCTACGGTCAGGATATCTCGTTCGCCCAGTGGATGGCGTACGGCGTCCCGCTTGCCGCACTCGGCGTCGGCATCTGTTGGTTCTACCTGACACGAATCGTCCTCGACCGTCAGTTCGAAACGCTTCCCGGCGAGACGGATGTTATCGAGGAGCGTCGACAGGAACTTGGATCGATGAGTCGACCGGAAACACTCGTTCTCGTCGTGTTCGGAATCGTTGCATCGGGTTGGCTCGCCCGTCCCGTCCTCCTCGAGCCCATCGTTCCGGCAATCGACGACGCGGCGATCGCGATCGCCGGTGCGGTGGCGTTGTTCGTCGTCCCCGTCCGAGACGAGGACGGCGAGTGGACGTTCTTGCTCGACTGGACGACGGCCGTAACCGTTCCCTGGGGAGTGATTTTGCTGTTCGGTGGCGGGTTGTCACTCGCTGCCGGCGTCACCGAAAGCGGTCTCGCTGATTGGATCGGAACCGGACTCTTGGCTTTGGAGGGTATCGATTTGCTCTGGATCGTTGCTACCGTTGCACTTCTGGCCGTCTTTCTGACCGAAGTGACGTCTAACACGGCGATGACCGCGATGCTGATTCCCATCCTCGGCGCACTCGCCGCGGGGCTCTCGGTCCATCCGTACGTGTTGATGCTCACCGCGACGACCGTCGCGTCGTTCGCGTTCATGCTACCCGTGGCGACGCCGCCGAACGCCATCGTGTTCGGCGGTGGTCATCTCAAAATTCCCCAGATGGCGACGATTGGATTCGTCATGAACCTCGTCGGAGTCATGCTGGTCGTGGTATTCGTGCTCGGATGGCTTCCGTTCAGTTGGGGGATCGACGTAACGACAGTCCCTCCCTGGTACGACTGATACCGATTACTGTACCGATTTCCCGGCGCAACCGCCGACTGGATCGCGGTTGCGCCGAACATGACTTACAGTAAACCGTATGACCCTCCGTGGGACCCGTTCCACCGGAGCGACGGCGAACTACTGCGCTTCGTTCTTCCGCAGTGGCAAGTACCACGTAGCTTGTTGTCGCTGGCCGACCACTGGGCTAGTGCGATGAATTTCGACGAATTTACCGGCGAGATCCAGCACCGACTCGAGCTACCGGACACCGGTCGAACGGTACGGACGATCCGCGCGACGCTTATGACCCTGGGCCAGCGGATTCCGGAGGGAGCGGCCGACGACCTCGCCGCCTCGCTTCCGATGGAGATCAAGTGGTACATGACCGGCGCTGTCGAGGAACACGGCCAGCGGTTCGATTGGCAGGAGTTCCTCGCACGCGTCACCGAAATCGAAGGTGACAAGACCGAACCGGCTGAGAGTGCCTACCACGCACGAATCATTATCGACCTCGTGGAGACACTCGTGCCGCCATCGGACTTCCAGCAGCTACGCGACCAGCTTCCCGAAAGCGAGGACGACGAGAACTGGCGCAAGCTGTTCGAGGTGGTCGACGCCGGCGGCTGGGGTGACGCCCAGGAGGCACAGACCGGTGGCGGTCCACAGCCCGACCCCGAACTCCAGAGCGATGACGCCGCGGGCGGTGAGTCCGCCGACGAAACGCACGAGTAGCAATCCGGATCGACCGTCGGTCGGTTCGACGAGGGACCGACGCGCGACGGTGCCGGGCCACGCGAGAACGAAGACGACGGGTCCGGCGACGTCGACCAGCGCCATCGGAACTGCGGCCGTCCATCGCATTCGACCGCTCTCGAGTTCGATCAGGACGCTTTTCGCAGTGAGACTCGCGGTAATCCCCAGGACGACCGTTCCCGCAGCCTGCTGTGGGCCGACACCGCCGTCGCTGAAGACCGTCGCCGCACTCACTGCCACGGCGACCGACGAAACGAGTCCATCCGCGAACGCCGTCGCGTACAGTCTGAGGTCGCCGAACCACGCCTCCACGACGAGCGAAACGAGCAGGATGGACGCGTACGCCACCGAGAACTTCGCAGTCACCGTCAGCGAGAGCGGCGACTCGAGGTTGAACCGCGCGGCGCGCTCGCTCCTGTGCCACGTGACGGCGGCAATCACGACGGTCAGCCCGACCATCACGGCGACCGGCTGCCAGAGCGTCCAGAGCAGTCCGACCGCGAGGACGCTGCTGGCACCATACTGTGTGTTGCACGCCATTTTCGGTGGGACCGTGATCCCCGGCCTGCGGTCCTACCGATACATCGGTACAGCAAACCGTATCAAGCGAAGCACGATCACGGCGGTGAGTCGCCCGTCCCCGGCGACACTCTCGGACAGCAGACGACTCCGTTTGGTGAGAGTGTCGCCGCTGGTCCGAAGCGCCGTTCGCATCGCAGTATTCGCCGCTGGGAGTAGTCCAACTGAACCGGTACACCAGTCGAACGAAACCTGTCCGATACGTATTCACTGTTGATCCGATAACGCATTATTTCTGGAGCTGCAATTACAGCCATACAGTTGTAATACTGTTATAACTGGCCGACGTATGGCGGGAGTACGGATTGCGACTAGGTGAAGCGGGCGAAACGGTCGGGTAGTTTACGCATACGTGCCTTAACCAGGAAATACCGTAGCGATCGATCGCGTCGAGTAGCTGCACGGTAGGGAGGGGGCGAAAGAGGAGTCGCCTACGAGAGGTCTGGAACCAAATTGACCGGCACCGTTCGTGTCTACCCCATAGAATTAATCAGTGAGCGGGTGTAGCCTCCGTCGATGTCACCGACCACTGACGCGATCGATTCAGTCCTTTTGCCGACGGACGGCAGCGACGGGGCACTCGTGGGGGCGAAACGGGGTATCGATCTCGCTACAACGGCCGATGCGATCGTTCACGTCCTTTCAGTCGTCGATACGTCAGAAGCCGACGCCGTCTCGTCCGTTCTCGAACGCGAAGACACTGAGCAGCGGGCCACAGTCGAAGCCGAAGCCGAAACTGCCGTCGACGCCGTCGCGTCGCTGGCGCGGGATCGAGATGCGGAACTCGAAGTCACGACGGCGACCGAACGCGGAACGGCGTTTCGAGTCATCGATCGCTACGTCGACGAGAACGGGATCGATGCCGTCGCGATGGGGACGAAAGGCCTGACCGGTCTCAGACGTGTCGTACTCGGGAGTGTCGCGGAAAACGTCCTCCGGACGGTCGGCGTCCCGATACTCGTGGCTCCGCCCGATGCCGAAGACACCGCACTGACCGAGGAGACGGTCGAGAACGTCCTCGTACCGACGGACGGAAGCCGTGGCGCAGCGGCCGCCGTCGACTGGGGGATCACCCTCGCGGACGCGTTCGACGCGATGGTCCACGCACTCTACTCGGTCGACACGAGTCGATATCCGGATCGGATGGAACCGGATGAAGTCCTGACTACACTCGACCAACCCGGACGGGGCGCGCTCGAGATGGTCCGCGAACGCGCGACCGAGTACGGGGTCAGCGTCACGGGAACCGTGGCGACGGGTCCGCCAGCGAGAATCATCCTGGACTACGCCGACGACGAGATTGATTTCGTCGTCATCGGAACCCACGGGCGATCCGGACTCGAACGTCACCTTCTCGGAAGTGTCACCGAAAACGTCGTTCGCAACGCCGATGTACCGGTGTTCTGTGTGCCGATGGACGGCGACTGATAGGGTTCTCGTAGTCAGCCGACTGTTTCTTTTGGGGCGTGGAATGTCCGTGACTCGGTTTCAGGACTGCAAATCTATGGACGCCTCCGAGGATCCCTACGAGAACGCGGTTGGGCGACCAGCGGGGAGTCGCATCGTTCGACGACAGGATCGTACCGACGTGCGATCGACAACCCCGGTCGCGTCACTCGGTCTCGACGTTGATGTCCCCGACCTGGGTCGACTCGTGATACTGGCAGATGTACACGTCCATCTCCTCGGAGGCGACGACGCCCTCGAGCGTCGTTTCGTCGCCTTCGTCGCTGACGTCGTCACTCACGTAGTCGTCGATGATCTCGTCGTCACCGTCGCGGATCTCGAGGTTGTGCGTTACCCCATCGGCGTTGACCCACGTGAAGTCGTACTCCTGGCCATCGATGAGGGTGAGCGTCGGGTTCTCTTCGCCGTCGATGAGATCCGGTTCGACACCCGTCCACGCCTGCGTGCGTCCTTCGAAACGGAACTCCTCGACGCCTTCCCACTCTTCGACGTCCACGTCGTCATCGACGTCTTCGTCGTTGGTGTCGTCGTCCTCGTCACCAGGGCCACCACAGCCTGCAAGCGCTACTGCTCCCGTTACACCGGCGAATGTCAGTACTGTCCGTCGAGAGAACCGAGTACGTGCGGTCATTAGACTAGACGAACGTGGCGAAAGGTGGTAATCAATTTGCATCATTCAAGAGACAGTAGTGGTCGTTGATTGGACTCGTAACTGATATAGTGGCCACTGAACGTCGATGGCTACGATAGCGATCGGTGGCCGTCGACGCGGAACGGACTGGTCACGCGCGACTTCTGCCGGAGAATCGAAACGGCGTCTCGGTAAGCGTCCGAACGGTGAATCGAACGCGGTTGTATCGATCCTGAACGACGATCAGGCAGTCAGCACCGGCCGGTTTGCGGTCCGGACCACACGCTCGGCGACGCTTCCGATTCTCGCCGTCCGCTTGTGGCCGTGCCCCTGAAACCCGATGACGATCAGGTCAGCGTCGAGTTCATCGCCTTTCTCTTGAACCGCTTCCCAGGGCCGACCGTGACACACGTTCGTGTTGCACTCGATGCCGACGTTTTCGGCCCGTTCGGCGAGTTCGTTGAGCATCCCTGCACCCCGTTCTTCGAGCCTGTCGAGGACGATCTCCGCACTGCTCAGGGCGGGCTCACCGTACCGATGCGTCTCGACGCAGTACATCGCGTGTACTCGAGCATCGTACCTTTCTGCGAGTTCGAGCGCGTGCTCTACCGCCCGGTTCGCGGGATCGCTCCCGTCGGTCGGGACGAGAATTGTGTCGTACATTGGGACACGAGTACCAACGGCGGAACTCGCTAAATAGTTCATCCGAAGATCGCTGATAGTTTCGGCGCAGTCGGGGGCCGTTGGTCCGGGACTGCGATCCGCGTCGCATATGGTCTGCTGTGCGTCGTTTCCGGAGCGATCGCAGGACAGCTCGCGGCCGCTCCAGTAACACGGTACACCAGACCGTCTCAGGCCGTTATTACCGGGCGGTCGACGGACCTGACGACTCGTTCCGCGTTGCTCCCGATCTCCCCGCCGGAGCCGAGACCGCGGTTACCCAGCACGAGCAGATCCGCATCGATTTCGTCGGCGTACTCGCCGATCTTCGCGTGCGGGCGACCCTCACGAAGTGTTACGGTGACGTCGACATCGGCGCGCGTCTCGATATCCCCCAGGAGCTCCCGTCCGCGTTCCTCTAGTTCCGCGGTCGCCTCTCCCGAGTCCCCCAGCATCGCCTTCCCGTACCGGCGGGTGTCGACGACGTAAATCGCGTGAAGGGTGGCGTCGAACGTCGACGCGAGGTCGAGCGCGTGGTCGGTCGCACGGGTCGCGGCCTCACTGCCGTCGGTCGCCACGAGTATCGTGTCGTACATCGATGTAGGATGCCACAACCGGACACGACATATAGTTATCCGGTCTGTCACACGTCGTGACGGTTCGGCGTCCAGCGAGCGATGCCGCTCCGGGACGCCGACATCAAACGGGCGACGGTTCCGTTCGTGGTCGTTCGCTACCCCCCGACCTCGAGCGGGAGTTACTTTTGGACGGCCGTCAAAGAGTAGACAGCGAGATGTACGAAACAATCCTCGTTCCGACTGATGGGAGTACGGTCGCGGAACGCGCCGGCGAGTACGCCGTCGAACTGGCCGCGCGGTTCGATGCGACGCTGCACGTCCTCCACGTCGAGGAGTCGGGGCTCCTCGGTGCTGACGACGATAAGAGCGAGCGTGCCGTCGACGAGCTCGCTGACCGCGCGGCCGAGCGAGACCTCGAGGTGACGACGGCGATACGCGAACCTGGGAAGGCGGTCCACCGCGAGATACTCGAGTATGCGGACGAACACGACGCGGACCTCGTCGTGATGGGGACCCACGGCTGGAGCGGGCTCGATCGATTCCTCCTCGGTAGCGTCGCCCAACAGACGCTGCAGGAGTCGGCCGTCCCCGTTGCGACGGTCCACGACGAGACCGTCCTCGAGGCGCGGTTCGATCGGCTCCTGGTTCCGATCGACGGGAGCCACAGCGCGACGACCGCACTCGAGCACGCCATCGACCTCGCGGTCGATACCGGCGCGCGACTCCACGTGGTCCACGTGGCCGAGGAATCGTCGCTCGACGACGACACGGTGACCTACGACGTGGCGGGGTCCGACGGCGAGGTGGTCGGACTCGAGCCGGTCGACGACGCCATCGATCGTGTTCGCGCCTCGTCGCTCGAAACGCTCGACGTCTCGGTTCCGAGCGGCCGCGTCGACCAGCAACTCCTCGCGGTGGCGGCCGGCGACAACGCCGACGGCATCGTCATGGGGACCCACGGCGAAACCGGGCTCCGGCGGTACCTCCTCGGGAGCACCACCGAGCGCGTCGTCCGATTCGCGGACGTGCCGGTGATCGGACTCAGCGCACCGCGGACGAAACCGGTGACCGTCGAGTACCTCGACTATCGGGTCGTCGACGAACGCGGCTGGGATGTCGACGATCCGTTCGAAGCGGCAGCGGAGGCCGACCTCGAGGACGACGCCCATGGCACGTTCGAGGCCGGCCGCGAGGAGTACGTCCTCGACGCAGCCGAGGCGGCGGGTCTGGACTGGCCGTTTCACTGCCGGGCCGGCGGCTGTGTGAACTGCGCGGCCGTCGTGACCGAAGGCGAGATCGAGATGGATGTCCAGCGGAGTCTCTCCGAGTCGGAGGTCGAGGAGGAGAACCTCCGACTCACGTGCGTCGGAACGCCGGCCAGCGAGTCGATCAGGCTCGTCTATAACGCGAAGTACCTCGACAACCTCCAGGATCGTGTCATCTGATACGGTTTGCTGTACCGATGTACCGGTGGACCGCAGGACGGATCTCGGTCCCACCGGGAAAGACATACAGCAGACAGCATGAGCGACGACAAAGGACGGGAGCCGAACACGGCCAGGAGTATGAGTCGGCCTCGAGCGTTGCCCTCGCTCGCCGTGCAGTGTCACGTAACAGTGCCACGTCGTCAGTGAAACCTCGATCGCGATGGTTCCGTCGAACCTCGCAAGCTGGTCCGTGGCGATGTCGGAGTCAATCTCGCCGGCCCCGATCGGGAGATGGGTGTCACCCCGGCTGTGTCCGTCTGAGACGTGAAGGTACAAGACGAGGTCGCCGTAGCCCAAGCAAAAGCGATCGATGCCGCCATTGACCCCGTCCCGTTACTCCTCTGGGCGGACCGTCAGCACTGGGGTCGACGACGTGCGAACGACCCGCTCGGCGACGCTGCCGATCAGGACGTGATCGAGTCCCGTCCGGCCGTGCGTTCCCATCACGATCAGGTCGATGTCGTGTTCCCTCGCGTACTGAAGTATCTCCTCGTGCGGAACGCCCGGTTCGACGGCCCTCGTTGCGTTCACGCCCGCGCGATCGGCTTCGGCCGCGACGTGATCGACGGCCTCCTCCGCGTCGCGCTCGGCGTCTACGCGGAGTTGATCCCGCTTCAGCGCGCCCGCCCCTTTGATCACCGATAGCGCGTGGACGGTTGCGTCGAGTGCGGCCGCGAACTCGACGCCGCGCTCGGCTGCCCGCTGTGCCTCGTCGCTCCCGTCGGTCGGGACGAGAACGGCCGCGTACCGGTCGCGTGCCTGTGCTGCGTACTCCTCCGGATCGACGTCAGCGTTCGTCATCGTTCACCACACCACCTCCAACGACGCGAGACGGCTAAAAATCGACGGGGATCACTGGAACATGCCGGTTTGGGGCTGCTGTTGTGGTTGCTGCTGTTCTTCGGCAATCTGCTGGTACTGCTCTGCGACCTGTTGCATCCGCTGTTGGATCTCGTCGGCCTGCTCGTCGAGCGATGTCGTGTCGACGTCGAATTCGACCAGCGGCTCGAGGGCGGTCTCGATCACGGACTTGGCCGCCTGCGGGTCCGGGAGGAACGGGTGCGAGCGGACGATCAGGAGCGCGGCCGGGATGTCCGCCTGGTAACACTCGCGGACGAGAGCGCCGGTGATACCGCCGACGAGCCCGGGTTCCTCAGGGACCGAGATGCCCGCGTCGACGAGTTCGGCCTTGATCGGCTCGGTCGTCCCGACGCCGCTGACCTCGCCGACCTGCTCCTCGGACTCGGCCGGCGCACCCGCGAGGAAGATCGCCCTGTCGAACTCGTCCGCAAGGTCCGAGAGCACGCACTTGCTCAGCGGTTCGAACGCCGGCTGAGGGAGCGCGAGATCGCTCTCGAGAGTCATCACCGCCGGGTCGTTCCCGGTGTAGACGCGGACGAGGTCCTGGACGATCCCGTTCTCGAACGTGGTGACAGGCGGAAAGTTCTCAGAGGCGACGTTCCCGTAGTGCTCGAGCCCGAGTTGGTCGGTGATCAGGTCGACGGCGATCGCCGCGACGAGCCCGTGTCCGGGTAGCCCCTCGATCAGCGTCGGCGCTCCGTCGGGATCCGGTGCGACTTGCTCGAACGACGCAGCTTCTGTCTGGTCTGCCATATATTGGCTATTTTCCGCCGCGAACATTAGTGTATATCACAAGGATTGATCGGTTCACGACCGCTCCGATCGAGAATTGAGACGTTCAGACCGCGAACGCGGCGACTGCGACGGTTCCGAAAAACACGTGCCAGACGATCGCTGCGGCCGCAACCCGCGGATCCGTCGCCGGCAGGGGCGGGTTTCGAAACATGGCGTCGTAGACCAGCAGCGTGGCTACCAGCGTCCCGATGAAGAGCCCGGTGTGGAACGCGATGGTCGTTAGAGTCCCGAGGAGAATCCCGGCGAGGAGACTCCCCGCGATTCCGACGAGGATCTTGTCGTAATAGTCTAACATGGGTGTGGCCCTCCTGTTCGAAGGTCGGTCGCGACCATCGACAACCCCCCGTTCGTTCCCGCGGATCGAGAATGCCGACGATCGATCCTGACAATATCATCCAGAACGACGTCGACCGAATCGTCACGGGCAGCAACTATCGGTCGGGAGCGTCGCGAAGATAGTCCTCAGGCGTTCGCCGGTGCCCGGTGATGGTCGTCCGGTGACGCGGCGGTTCACTACCGACGTGGGGACTTCTCTTCCAGGTCGAACTCGAATGCCTGTTCGTGGATCGACGGCCCGTCCTCGTCGTCGGGCCACCAGCTAGTCCCCTCGCGGTCGAGGATTTGCACGTCGGCACAGCGGACACATCGGAGCGGGTAGACCGGGCCGATATCCTCCGTGACGACGACTTCGTGGTTCCAGGGATGGTGCCAGTCGTGGCCGTACAGCCGGCACTGCCAGTTTAGGTATCCCATATCGAGGGATACGGTCTCATGGTAAGTAAGCTACTCGGCGACCGTTCGTCTCAGCGGGAACGAAAACACATCGATTGCTGAATCTGGACAGGTTCATGCCCGATTCGGTAGACAAGGACGGTATGGATGTCGCGTGGGTTTCGCGCTGGCGGCAGCGTCCCCGATTGAGACGGACATGACCGCAATTATCACCCTCAATGATACGCTTACGACGCTAAAATATCGGGTGTCGAAAATTCAAATGCTTGTAACTATTATCTAGAAAAACTGTGGGGTCGAGGAACAGTTTTATTTGAGTAATCGATGTCCATTCGGCCACGAGCGCGTGACACCGTAGATTTATGACCGCAGATACAAACAACGAACTCACCCATCATTTGGGCGTAGCGATCGGAAGCATCGTCGTCGCGGTCCTGCTGTGGGTCGTCGGATACCGCGGCCAGCGAGTCGTCGCCGCGGTCCCCTTCTTCATCCTGTTTTTCGTGATGGTCATCGGCCCGCTGGTGCGCATCCGGCCGTCGATCAGGCGTCAGTTTTCCGGGAACTTTCCCGTGAACTGGCGTTCTGAACTCGGTATCTGGTTCGCTATCTGGTCCGTGATCCACGTGCTGTTCGTCTTCTGGGACCGCGATTGGGACGTGGTCGGATACCTCGTCGACATGAGCCCGTGGGCGTTCGGTGCCAGCGTGGCCGTCCTCATCGCGATCGTACTGGCGTTTACGTCTAACAATAGGGCCTACGACTATCTCGGCCCGAAAGCCTGGAAGTGGCACCAGAGTCACGGAACGTACGTTATATTCTGGCTCGTGGCCGTCCACGGCTACGATCGGGCGTACCTGCGTCCGTACGAGGAGATGGGGTTTCCCTCGGACGATCCGCTCCACCTGATCTACCTCGCGATGATCGTCCTGGTGGTCGTCCTCCACGTGGTCGCGTTCGCGGCAGTCGTCTCCGAATATCGGAACACGGGTGAGTATCCACCGGACCTGTGATCGTCTCCCTCGGCATATCGCTCCTCGGAGTCGGCCCGACCTGTCCGGCGGCGATGCGTCGACGGAGCGGTCCCACTGGCGGTCAGAACAGCCGCCTCGAGTCGACATCGACCCGCGCTCAACCCGACCTGTAGATGCTTCCTTCGCTCACACGCCGCGACAGCGTCGCGCTGAGGAGACAGGCAATCTCGAACGGGAGGACGATCGGACGTCGACAGTCAGTTCGTAGATGATAACAATAGCGGAGAGGAGCGCGTGAGCGATCCGGTTGGGAACTCGCGGTTTCGTCGGTAGAGCTCAGTACCGCTCGAAATACAGATCCTGCACCTTTACGAAGATCGCCATCAGCAGCGCGAAGACGACGGCGGCGATCCCGATCTGCGCCCAGTGGACGAGCGCAAGCGGTTCGACATCGAACAGGAGCTGTCCGGTCCCCGTGTAGAGCACGAGCAACTGGAGCGTGACCGCGACGGCGACTGCGAGCACGAGCCAGTTGTTCGAGAATAGCCCGAGCCCGTACCGGTACCGGATCGCCTGGATACGGACGATTTCGAAGACGACGAATCCGGTGAACACCATCGTCTGGGCGAGTTCTCGTCCGACCTCGTAATCCGGACTCCAACCGACTACCGCGCCGGTCACGTCGTAGCCCGGGATCACCTCGCCGTAGAAATTCAGCGTAAACAGCGGGAGCAGACAGATCGTCATGAAGGCGGCGATGCCGACGACCGAGGTGACGATCCGCGTCGTGATGACGCCCTCCTCGGGTGGCCGCGGATCGCGCTCCATGATGTCCTCGGCGGCGGGGTCGACGCCCATCGTGAGCGCGGGGATGCCGTCGGTGACGACGTTGATCCAGAGAACCTGGATCGGCGTAATGACCAGTCCGAGGCCGGCCAGCGTCCCCGTGAAAATCATCGTCACCTCGCCGCCGTTGCCGCTCAGCAGGTAGTTGACAAACTTGCGGACATTGTCGAAGATGCGTCGGCCGCCCTGAACGGCGTCCCGGATCGTCGCGAAGTTATCGTCCAGCAGGACGATGTCGGAGGCCTGCTCGGTGACGTCCGTGCCACGGATCCCCATCGCGATCCCGACGTCGGCGTTTTTGACGGCGGGTGCATCGTTGACGCCGTCGCCGGTCATTCCAACTGTGTGACCTTTTTTCTGGAGCGTCTGGAGGATCCGTGTTTTGTGGTCGGGCGAGGTACGGGCAAAGATGTCGACGTCGTCGACGATATCGGTCAACTCCTCGTCGCTCATCCCCTCGAGTTCGGGCCCCGTCACGACACGCGTCGATCGCAGGCCGACCTCCTCGCCGACCGCTCGCGCCGTGACGGCGTTGTCGCCGGTGATCATCACGACGTTGATGCCAGCGTCCAGACAGCCTTCGATTGCGCCCGGAACCTCCGGCCGGGGCGGGTCGAGCATTCCCTGCAGGCCAAGGAAGACCATCTCCTGCTCGAGGTCCTCGTCTGGGTCCTGAGCCTGCGATTCGGGCACGTCGGGCCGGTAGGCAAAGCCCATCACGCGCAGGGCGTCTTCGGCGAACGACTCGTTCTGTGCCTCGAGTTCCCGACGGCGCTCGTCGGTCAACTCGACGAACTCCCCGTCGACGAGTTCGCGATCACAGCGCTCGATAACCGTCTCGGGAGCGCCCTTCATGTACGCGACGGTCTCCCCGTCGGGCGTTCGATGGACCGTCGTCATCCGCTTTCTCGCGGAGGTAAAGTCGACTTCGCCGAGACGGGGGTAGGCCTCGTCGAGTTCGTTGTGGTCGAACCCAGCTTTCTGTGCGGCGACGAACAGCGCGATCTCGGTGGGATCGCCGAGATAGGTTCGTTCGCCCTCTCCAGGGCCAGTCGTGGCATCCGCATCATCGCCGGTCCCCTCGTCGGTCACGTCGTCCCGTTCGCGAGTGCCAACGTCGACGTTGTTACAGAGCATCCCACAACGCATCACCTCTGCAACGCGTTCGCTGTCGACGGGCGTGTCGTCCTGTAAAAACTCGCCGTCGGTGTCGTAGCCAGTGCCGGTCACCTCGTAGGTCTCTCGGTTGGCGACGATCCGCTGGACGGTCATCTCCTCCTCGGTGAGCGTCCCGGTCTTGTCCGTACAGATGACGTCGACCGAGCCCAGCGCCTCGACGATCGGCAGTCTACGCACGAGCGCGTTCTGGTCGGCCATCCGACGCGCCCCCAGCGCAAGCGAGAGCGTGACGACCGCGGGCAACCCCTCGGGGACCGCGGAGACGGCGATCCCGACCGCCGTCAGGAAGACCTGCAGCGGCGGCGTGTCGCCGATTACCAGTTCGGTGATCGCGATGATCGAGACGATGCCGATCACACCCGCCGCGATGATCTTGCCCAGACGATCCATCTCGGCCTGGAACGGGGTGTCGCGATCTTCGGCCTCCTCGAGCGCGGTCGCGATCTGGCCGATCTCGGACTCGGGACCGGTCTCGACGACGACCGCCGTCCCGGAGCCGCGCTCGACGACGGTATCCTTGTACAGCATGTTCTCGCGCTCGGCCAGCGAGGTTTCCTCGGCGACCTCGCCTACTTCCTTGGAGACGCCGACGCTCTCCCCCGTCAAAGCCGCCTCGTCGACGCTCAGGTTGGACTCCTCGATGATCCGGGCGTCGGCGGGGACGATGTCGCCCGATTCGACGAAGATAATGTCACCGGGTACGACGTTCGTCGCGTCGATCTCCGTCTTCTCGCCGCCGCGCCGAACGAGCGCGTACGTCGTCGACATCTCCTTCAGGGCCTGAATGCTCTGTTCGGCCCGGTAATCCTGAAGGAACCCAAAAACGGTGATGAAGACGACTACGGCCGCGATGACGCCCGCGTCGATCGTGTGACCGACGAACGCCATCACCGCCGCGGCGACGATAAGCACCCAGATCAGCGCCGGCTTGTACTGGTCGATGAAGATCTGTAGCGGAGAGATGCCCTCTGTCGCCTCGATTTCGTTCGGTCCTTCGCGTTCGAGACGCGCCCGAGCGTCGTCCGACGACAACCCCTCGTCAGACGTCTCGAGTTCGTCATAGACGTCCTCGAGCGGCCTCGAGTGCCAGTCGTTCTCCGACGCGGGCTCGGTCCGCTCGTATTCTGCTGTCCGTGACACGTGTCTATCGTTGGTGACAGTAGCGGAGTACTTAGTCGCAATCCCCGACGGCTGGGAATTGCCCGCAATTATTGCGACTCGTTCGGAGCTGGAAACGGAACCGTGTCGACCGAAAACCCGCTTTCGGTCGCTCCAATGAAAATCCCAACAGACCGAATTAGCCGGTCGGGGAGAACGTGACCAACCAGCCGTCGTCGCCGCGTTGCTCGACGCCGACCGTCACCGTCTCCTCGAGTTCGACCTCGTCAGCGCCTCGCAGCTGCCCGGTGAGACGGACGCCCTCCTCGAACGTCGCGATGACGACTGTGTAGGGGGTCTCGTCGGCGTACGCCGGGATCGAACTGAAAATCGTCGTCGACGCCGTTACCGACGCCGTCTCCGACAGCGGCCGTTCCTCGAGCGTTCGGGTACCACACTCCGGACAGACCGTCCGCGGCGGCAATGCCGTCGAGCCACACTCCTCGCAGGCGAGATAGATCGGGTCGCCGTCGTCGATTCCCTCGGCGAAGTCGATAAACCACGGCTGCATGGTTACGCACCCCCCGTTCGCAGCACGTTGACGACGCAACTCGCCCCGCTGCCGCCGACCGTGTGCGTGAGCCCGACCGTCGGATCGTCCACCTGATTCGGATGGCGACCCTCGAGTTGCTTCGTGATCTCGACGAGCTGGGCGACACCGGTCGCCCCGACGGGGTGGCCCTTCGCCAGTAGCCCGCCCGAGGTGTTGACCGGAATGCGGCCGTCGACGGCCGTCTCGCCCTCGAGTGCGCCGCGGCTTCCCTCGCCGCGTTCGAAGAAGCCGAGCGATTCGATCGCCAGGATCTCGGCGATGGTAAAACAGTCGTGGAGTTCGACAACGTCGATGTCGTTGGGGCCGATTCCGGCGCGTTCGTAGGCGTCCTCGGCGGCCCGTTCAGCAGCCCGCGTTCGGGCGAGATCCGGCCGATCCTGTAACGCGAGCGAGTCGCTCGACTGGCCGCTGCCGGCGAACTCGACAGTCGTCTCGAGGCCGTGGTCGTCGGCGTAAGCCTTGCTCACGAGGACGGCCGCGCTCGCGCCGTCAGTGATCGGACAGCAGTCCTGCAGATTGAGCGGCGTCGCGATCGGTGGCGACTCGAGGACGCTCTCGATGTCAGTTTCCTCCTGGCGCTGTGCGAGGGGGTTGGAGACGCCGTTCTCGTAGTTCTTCACCGCCACGGCGGCGAGATCCTCCTGTGTCACGTCGAACGCGTTCATGTACATCTGGGCCATCAGCGCGTAGATGCCGGGAAAGGTGAGTCCGGCCTCGTTCTCGTACTCGTTGTCTGCAGCGTTTGCGAGCGCGTCGGTGACCTCGCCAATGCCGCTTGCGGACATCATCTCGACGCCGCCGACGAGGGCAACGTCGGCGTCGCCGGCTTCGATCGCCTGTGCGCCCGATCTGGCGGCCGAACTTGCGGAGGCACACGCACTCTCAGTTCGCATGGAGGCAGCCTGCCGTGCGCCGAGGTAGTCCGCGAGCATCGCGCCGACGTGGGCCTGGTCGTCGGTGACATCGCCGATGAAGTTGCCGGCGTACAGTTCCTCGATGTCGTGAACCGGCAGCGATGCGTCCTCGAGGGCATCGAGTGCGGCGTCAGTGAACAACTCGCGTGTCGACGAATCGGGGTGTTTCCCGAACGGCGTGCTGGCGACGCCAGCGATCTGGACGGTCATACGCCGACCGCTACCACAATACGGCTCTTAATACCCCTAGTGATTGATATTCAAACACGACATACAGAGAATAGGACATATCAATTGCTGGGACGACACAAACGGATTTGTAGGCCCTCAATGTAGGGAGCGTCGAATGCTTGACAACAAGATCGCAATCGTCACCGGTGGCGCGGTCGGTATCGGTAAAGCAATCGCCGACCGATTTCTCGAGGACGGCGCAACCGCCGTCATCGCCGACATCGACGAGGAGACGGGCGCAGCGGTAGCCGACGACCTCGGCTGTCAGTTCGAACACTGCGACGTCCGCGAGTACGAACAGGTCGAGGCGCTCGTCGAGGGCACCGTCGAGGAGCACGGTCGCCTCGACGTGATCGTGAACAACGCCGGCGTCGCGAGCGTGACGTCGGTCGAGGAGATGGAACTCGAGGAGTGGGAGAACGTGATCGAGACAAACCTCGACGGCGTCATGCACGGTACGAAGGCCGCGCTGCCACACCTCAAGGAGTCCGACGGTAGCGTGATCAATCTCGGCTCGATCTACGGACTCGTCGGCGGGCAGGGTGCCGCCTCCTACTCTGCCGCGAAGGGTGGCGTGATCAACTTCACCCAGCAGGTTGCGATCGACTACGCTGATCAGGGCGTCCGCGTTAACAGCATCTGTCCCGGCTTCGTCGAGACGCCGATGACCGAAGACCTGCTCGAGGACGAGCGTTTCTACAATTTCATGGAACAAAAAACGCCGATGGATCGCCACGGCCAACCCGAAGAGATTGCCCCGATGGCCGCGTTTTTGGCGTCCGACGAGGCGTCGTACATCACCGGGGCGAACATCCCGGTCGACGGCGGCTGGACGGCGTTCTGACGGGGAGATTCCGCTCGATCGGTTCGCCGACACGGAAGACGTCGTGGTGCGGTTTCTCACCGGCGACTACGCGGATACACGACGAAGTCATCGGGCCCAACGGCGACATAGAGTGGGAACCGGGTCCGTCACGCCGTCTCCGGCTCACCCCGGACCAGCGTCACCGTTCGCGGCGAGTCGCGCGCGACCCGTTCCGCGACGGAGCCGATCAACAGTCGGGCGGCCAGCGATCGGCCGTGGCTCCCCATGACGATCTGGTCGTAGCCTTCGTCGTCGGCGTAGTCGACGATTTCCGCGGCCGGCGTCCCGTAGGCGGTTGCCGTCTCGACATCGCCGCCGCGCTCCGCGGCGACCGCAGCGGCAGACTCGAGGATCTCCTCGGCGCGCGTCTCGTGGGCCGTGCGGATCTCGTCGAGGTAGGTCCCCTCGACGTCCACGTGATCGTGATCGAATCCGAGATTGACCACGTTTAGCAGGGTGTGGGACGCGTCCGGAAACGTCTCGATAGCGTACGCGGCCGCTGCCTCGGCCTGCTCGGAGCCGTCGACCGCGACGAGGACGCGACCCGGAAGGTCGCGTTCGCGGATCGCCGTCGGCGCTTCGGGAACGATCGTCGTCGAAACGGGCGATCGGCGAACCACGGCCTCGCTGACGCGACCGAGGAAGGGGCTGGTGATCGGTGATTGGCCGTGGCTCCCCATTACGAGGTGGTCGACGTCCTCCTCGGACGCCACCGACAGGATCTCCGTGTGCGGCCGACCGGTTCGAAGTTCCGTCCTGATCTCGTGGCCGTGGTCGTCAGCCAGGTCCGTCGCCCGCTCGAGGAACCGCTCGCCGCGTTCCTCGGCGCGTTTCTCGGGTGGATCAGACTCACCGACGCTCGTGTAGTGGTCGTACGACGGATCGACGACGTGTAACGCGGTGAGCGTCGCATTCGGGAACGATGTGAAACAGTACTCGAGGCCGGCGTAGGACTGCCCAGCCCCGTCGATCGGAACGAGGACGTGTCGTGACATAGTGCGAGGGAAACCTCTACTCGACCGTAGGACGAGGACCTGCTTAAAGACGGACCTCGAGAGCGGTCGTCGCGAACCGACGGCGACAGCGCGACCGGCGATCGATGGAAGGACGCCGTGATATTATAGTCGGCGGCATCGTAGAACGACCCATGAACGACCGAATTCTCGTTCCGTACGACGGGTCGCCGCCGTCCGAGAAGGCGCTCGAATACACCTTCGAGATGTTCACCGACCCGGAGGTCACCGCCCTCTACGTCGTCCCGACACCGGAAGGCTACTGGGCCGCGTTTGAGGACTCCGAAGACCGGATCCCGAACGTCGACGAGGCCCGCGAGCGCGGCCGCGAGATCCTCACCGAGGCCGAGTCGATCGCGAGCGACCACGACGCGACCCTCGACACCGAGGTCGTCCTCGGCAAGCCGAACCGGATCATCGTCGATCGGGCTGAACACGAGGACTACGACACGATCGTGATCGGGAGCCACGGCCGCGAGGGCGTCTCGCGGGTTCTGCTCGGGAGCGTCGCCGAGACCGTCGTCAGCCGAGCGCCTATCCCTGTCCTCGTTGTCCGATAAATATCCGCAGTAGACCGCTTCGAACGGCGTTCGAAGACTGAAACCACTACGGAAGTCCCCGTCGCACCCGCTTCGGTCGCGTGCTTGCTTCGTCCGGGAGGGGTTGAACGGCGCGAACTGACGAACGAGTGGCACGCGCTGGCGATCGGCTGCGTCGCCACCGCGGGCAATCGTCCGGGTCTATTACGCGAGACCTGCGTCGGCGTCTTCGTCGCGGACGACGGTAACGGTGACCGGCGCCCGACTAACGACCAGTTCGGCGGTGCTGCCGAGCAACAACCGCGTCTGTCCGGATCGCCCGTGGCTGCCCATGACGATCGCGGCGATGTCGTGGTCTTCGGCGTAGTCGACGATCCGGCGGGCCGGGTCGCCGACCGCGGATTCCGTCGTGAGATCCGCGTCGTACTCGGCCGCGAGGTCGCGAACGTCCTCAAAAATCGCTTCTTCCATCTCCCCGGCGCGATCGTACCACGCCTCGGATCCGTGCGAAGGTTCTGTCCTGACGTCGACATCCATGGGCGCGCTGTACCCCGGATCCGCCGGATCGATCACGTGAAGCGCGACGACGGAGACGTCGTCGTGGGCGTCGAACGCGTATTCGAGCGCACGTTCGGAAAGCGGTGAACCGTCGACTGGGACAAGTAGCTGGCGAGACATCGACGGGACGTATGTCGTGGAGGCGGAAAGCTCTATCCGAGATCGTCGATTCGCGATGGGAACGGCACATTCCGATTACAGTGGGGACCGAGGCCGGCGTCTGACCGGGATCCTCGAACACGACGCTTCCCAGCCCCACCTTTATTCCGGGGGACGACGTACTCCGGGGCGAGTTGATCGCGCGAGAGACCGCTCGGCCCCGCGATGGGTCCGAAAAGTCCCGCGCCGGAACCGGCAGCGCCCCATCACCGTCATCATGAACTACAAAGACTTCGTCGGACAGGTCCAGCACAGACTCGAGTACGCACAGTTCGGACAGGCCGTCAGGGCAACGCGGGCCGTCCTGACCACGCTCGGCGAGCGCCTCCAGGAGGGCGAGGCGACGGACCTCGCCAGCCCGCTCCCGATGGAGATCGATCGCTACCTGACCGAGGCCGAACACGGCCAGCGCTTCGACTACGGGGAGTTCCTGGACCGCGTCGCCGAACGCGGCGGCGTCGATCGAGCCGACGCGAACTACCACGCCCAGCAGATCGTCGCGCTCGTTGCCGAGGTCGTTCCTCCAGGAAACATCGACAAAGCGGACGCGCAACTGCCTGATGACTTCGATACGCTCTTCGAACTGATCGAGGCGGAAGCGGAGTGAGTACGCGACGTGACTGCCCTCGAGGACCCGCCGGAAGACGGCAGTGAGGTCTTCCCGAGGGAGCCGACCAACTGGAACGCGGCGGACGCGCCGCCGGGCCCGATCGCCACCGTCCCGCGATCCAAGGCGGCCGCCAGCGAGTGGTACGACGCGCTCAGTGGGTGGTACGACGCGATCGCCGATCCGTTCGAGAGGTCGGCCCGGGCTACGGGACTGGACGTGCTCGACGCCGCGCCGGGCGAGCGCGTCCTCGATGTCGGTTGCGGGACCGGAACCGCGCTCGTGTCGATCGCCAACAATGTCGGCCCGAATGGAACCGCCGTCGGGATCGACCTGGCGGACGGGATGTGTCGCGAATCGCGGCGGGCGCTCGCGGCAACCGGACTCGACCCGGGCATCGTGATCGCGGGCGACGCGGCGACGATGCCGGTCCGGACCGGCGCGTTCGACGCCCTGTTCGCGAGTTTCGTCCTCGAACTCTTCGACACGCCCGATATTCTGGACGTCCTCGCGGAGTGGCGACGCGTGCTCGCTCCGGACGGACGCCTCTGTGTCGTCTCACTGTCCCGGCGCGATGACGGGCCCGTCACGCGGCTCTATGAGTCGGTCCACGATCGGTTCCCGACGAAGGTCGACTGTCGACCGATCTACGTCCGTGACACGCTTCGCGAAGCGGGGTTTCGGATCGCCGAGACGCGCGACGAACGCGCCTGGCGGCTGCCGGTCGAAGTCGTCCTGTGTCGGCCGAACTGAGACGGACTACTGTAAGTCAGTGGCGGTACAACCGCGAGCGGTCCTGGGGTTGCACCGGTACATCGCTACAGCAGACCGTACGACGGATATCGCGGACCACCGTCGGCCGGGCGATCAGCGAACGATCGTCACCGGCACCGGCGCCCGGCGAGCCACCGTTTCGGCGACGCTCCCGAGCAGGACCCGCGAGACGCCTTTCCGACCGTGACTCCCGAGGACGACGTGATCGACGTCGTGCTCCTCGGCGTACTGGATGATCGTCCGCGCCGGACGGCCCGTTTCGACGGCCGTTTCGAGGATCGTCTCCGCGTGCTCGCCTCGCTCCTCGAGTCGATCGCGCGCCTGCTCACAGAGCGTTTCGCCGCGTTCGAATGCGTGATCGAAGACCGTCCCATCGTAGTAGCCTCCTTCCGGCCCCGGGTAAACGCCTTCGGCGGGATCGACGACGTTGAGTACCGAGATTCGATCCCCGGCGTGCTGGTCGAGCGCGTGATCGAAGGCAGTCCACGACGGATCGGATCCATCCAGCGGAACGAGTACGTGTTTCGTCATGTCGGAGGGGATGACCCGCACCGATAAAATACCACCCGTCGACTCGACACGGTGGAAAAAACGGCGGGCGCGAGAGACTGCGCAGGCGCTCTGGTGTGTCAGCTTCTTATCCGGCGGCGACGTCCGTTCGACCATGGATCGAATCGAGTACGTCTACACGGTCGGCATAACCGACGATGAGGTCGAGTCCCGGCTCGAGGAAACCGACACCAGCGTTCTCGGGCTCGCGTCCGCGGACGACGCCTACGCGATCCCAGTCGCACACCACTACGAGAACGGGCGGCTCTACCTCCGGCTGTCGAGCGAGTCAGAGGACACGAAGCTATCGTATATTGAGGACACCAACGCCGCATGCCTCACGCTATACGATGTCGACGAGGCCGGCGACTCCTGGAGCGTCATTGCGACCGGTCCGGTCCGAAAACTCACCGGCGACGAACGTGAGGCGTTCGATCCGACGGCGGTCAACCGATCGTTCCTCCAGCTCAGGGTCTTCGACGAGGACATCGAGGCGATCGAGCTCGAGATCTACGAACTCGAGATTGAGACGCTCACCGGCCGAAAAACGGTGGAGTAGCTCGATGAGGAAACGTCCTACGACGGTGGCGAGTGCCGCTGACAGCCTCGCGTTGGCCTCGTCGGTCGTAGCGAGTGCGTCGATCGTCTGCTCGTCGTGGACGTGGGTGGTGTCGGTCGGGACGGCGCACTCGACGGTCGGAATCCACGGGTTCTGGAGGTACTTCACGTCACCGCCGCTAGTCGCGCTTCGGCGGCAGATCCGATCCTCGAGGATGCTCTCCGCGACGCGAGCCGTTACGTCAACGATCGGCATGTCGAGCCGTTCGCAGGTCCCGACTCGAGATAGTAGCCTTTAGAAATGATTGCTCACACCGAGGGTTTGGGACTGGTCAAAAACGATGTCGATCGCTGTTGTGCGGTCCTCGAGTGAGTCGAAGAAGCGATTGCTGAGGGATGCTTGAAGGGTTCTCCAGCATTTTCGACCGGATTCGGCTGCGGCGAGTACGAAGGGAGCCTCACGAAGGCGAGGTTGTTACCGGCCGTCAAGTCCGTGACAGTCGACACCGGAAAGTCCGGCGCTCTATTCAATACAACGATCAGATATCTACAAACCCTTTCTATAATCTGAAAGTGATATGTCTGCGTAGTTGACGGTGCCGTGCTCCTCGAGTTGAGCGAAAAAGCGATCACCGTTATCGGTGATTTCACCCAACAGAGACGTCAAGTCACGTCACCCGAAGAATTCGACAGACGGCCGCGTGCCGCGCGGAAACCACACGGCACGCGGTCAAACTTGGACAGGGTTCTTGTTTGGCCGACACAAACTACTGTGGCGCCCATTTCCCGCCGCTTTCTTTCAGTTCCTCACGAAACGTCTCCTGGTCGGGAGCATCAGACTCGGCGGCTGTACGGCGTGATTTTTCTTAGCGTAATCCCGCTTCCTTGAGAAACCTCCGGCAACTCGGGATCGAGTACTCGACATCGTACGTCTCCGCCAGATACTGCTGGACGAGCGCCGGCGTGGACGCCGGCGCGTCGATCCCAATTTTC
Source organism: Natronorubrum tibetense GA33 (assembly GCF_000383975.1). NCBI lineage: Archaea > Methanobacteriati > Methanobacteriota > Halobacteria > Halobacteriales > Natrialbaceae > Natronorubrum > Natronorubrum tibetense. Next base: position 3,581,730 of record NZ_KB913017.1, read on the forward strand.
CCAGGAGATTCGCGGACGGTTTCTTCGAACGCTTTTTGCTTATTTTTTGAGAGCTTGCGATTTCTCTCAGATAGTTGAACATCAGTTATTGCCTGCTCAAGCGATTCGTCGGTGTCGAGTCGCTCGAGCCAGCTATAGACCGTCCGTCGCTGAACGCCGTACCACTCGGCCAGTTCAGTCTGCGTAATACCGTTTTGTACGCTATTGCCGCTAATAGCCGTTGTGTCGACTTCTTTCGTTCAACGTTGTCGAGTGCATCTTGCAATTCCTCGACAGAGATCTCGTCGAGATGATCCACTACACCTGACCACAACATATGAGTAGAAAGTTCTAACGGCCTCGTACCGAATTTGCTGCTCGCGGATTGCTCGCAGCAAAATTAGTGGGTTGGGGCAGATTTGAACCACGCCGAGACGTGCTCGCTCACGGCGCTTCGCGCCGTTCGCAATCGCGGTCGCGTTGCGACCGCGCTCTCGCTGCGTGCGTCTCGTCTAGTTCAAACTGCCGACCATTTTTGACGACACGGACTCCTCGCTACGCTCGTCGTCATTGCGTCGTCAAAAATGGGTTGGGGCAGATTTGAACTGCCGACTTCCTCCGTGTGAAGGAGGTATCATAACCGGACTAGATCACCAACCCGCACGGAATCGTATCCGTGCGTATAACTTAAGACTTCCTTTCAGCGGTCGTCGGCTGAGTCGGCCGCGTCAGACCGCGAGAGCGTCGCTCGAGCGCTCCCCACGACCCCACGAGCCTGTCCTGCGGCGTTGCGCTCCAGATCGACCACGCCGTCTCGAACCGCCTCGAGGCGGTTCGGTTCGGGCTCCGGTTCGGACTCGCGGCCGATCAGTTCGCGGACTCGCCTCGCGTAGGGCTCGACGGTTTCGCTGAGACCGAGTTTCGCGTGTTCGCCGGCGCGGCTGAGGTAGTAGCGGCTGTCGTCGAAATGCTTGTTCATGGGACCTTCTACCAAGGGGAGGACCCCATCCAATATAGCCCTTTCGTAGGCAACAGGATGGGGGCGGTACTGATCCCGACGCCGACGTTCGAGTCGATCTCGAGCCCAAGTCAGGCGGTTAGCGGTATCGATTTCGGTCGAGTAGCGGCAACTGACTCAGTACTGGGGCGAGTCTTCCGGCTCGCCGTCGCGCTTGTTGACGACGCGACCGAACGTAAACAGGCCGTCCGAGAGCCGGTTCAGATACTGCACGGCTTGCTCGTTGATCTGCTCCTCGCTGGCGAGTGCGACGGCCCGGCGCTCGGCGCGCCGACAGACGGTTCTGGCGTGGTGGAGCGCTGCACCGTGTTCGCTGCCCGTCGGTAGGATAAAAGAGGTCAGTGGCTCGAGTTCTTCGTCGTACGCATCGATCCAGCCTTCGATGGTCTCGACGTGCTCGGCTCGCACTGCGGGATCGTCATCGTCGGGGTCGGGGTTCGCGAAGTCCGCCTGCACGACGTGGAGGTGGTTCTGGACCGTTCGCAACTGCTCGTCGACATCGTCGTAGCCGGTTGGTCGAATCGTTCCGATTAAGGCGTTGAGTTCGTCGACGGTCCCGTAGGCCTCGATGCGCGCGCTGGTCTTTGAGACGCGGGTCATATTCCGGAGATCGGTCTGTCCGTCGTCGCCGCGACCGGTGTAGATCGTCATACCTAATTCGACGGACGGTGGCTACTTAACTACTGACGCATCGGTGGGCGATCAGCTTGGAACACCCGACGGTCAGTACAGGCGAACGATGTAACGCGACAGATTGTGATCTGACCGACCCCTGATAGAAATTGCATGCAGAGGATTGGTTCAGCGTTTTGGATTCGATCGTTTCAAGCTATTTGATCGGTGTTTGAATGCTCTGATGGTTCTTTGAACGATCTCAATTATTTATCGGTAAGAAGATGCCGAAACCGATAGTCTGGTCCGGGAAACCTTCGAAAGTCCGTGCGTTGTTGCGAGGTCAGGACACGTGACTCCCCAATTCCCACCCATCCTGAATCGCAGCGATTCACTGAATGGAGCTCCTCCTCTTCTGTTGGGAATAACACCATCAGGTTGAGTAGGTGAGATGAGTTTGAAACGGGAGCTACGTATCCTCACTCACGCCCATCTCTCACTCGTGGATGTCGTACGGCTCGACTAACCGCAGGATTTGCTGTTCCAGTTCACCGCCAGTAAACTGGATATGACCCGTTTCAGTCTTGTGGTCGATTATCCGTGCCTCCTCGAGTTTTGGAAGATGGGTATGGCGAAGTGCGATCCGGACGCGTTGTCGGTGTTCGTCGGACGCCCAGTTCGCGTCTTCGTCCCGAACCCGGTCTGCAACGCGATCTACGAGCGCATCGTATGTCAGTGTCCGTTCAGTTGCATCGTCCAACGCGTTGAGGATGGCGCGTCGGTGTTCGCTCGCTACTGCCGACAGAACCGTATCGGGGGAGATCGGTCTCTCACGCCCCGAAGAACCGGAACCCGCATCAATTGACTGGATATCACGTGTCCCCAACTTTCGACTCTTATCCATACACACACAACATAGGTCCAACTATCTGGTCCTGCCCCATGGTGTATAATGGAACTAGTCAGTCCACGTGCGCCGCTGACTCGGGAGTAAGCAGTGCGTACCTCCCGAACGTACTAATGGCACGACGCAGTCGCTCCGTCACTGCCTGATCGGAAATCCCGAGTTCGGCAGCTAACTCCGCGGTCGTACAGCCCCGTGGTATGTCGTAGTATCCCATTCGGACGGCAAGCGTCAGCGCTTCTCGTTGGGGCTCACTCAAGCCGTACCACGGACCAGCCTCGGGGTCCGTTGGATTGTATATACGGGTTAGTTTCAGGGAAATGTGTGCGTTCTCACAACAGTCTTGGCACTGACTCAATCCCTCGCGGTCTGAGAATCGTATCTCGAAATTCCACCCTTCCGGTGAGCCAGTCGCACTCAGTATTTGTCCGTCGTGTTCCAAGATGCACTCAAATAGGTAGTCCTGGGTCGCATCCCAGTCCATCCTGAACAACGTCCGGTCGTCGAACACGTCCATCTCCGTGACGCTGTTGACAGCTGGATAGCGTTCGACGGTATCGAGAAAGCTGCCTTCGACCGGTTCGTAGACCCAGAAGAGCGGCACGGTCGCGTCCCCACTCGGAACGAGCGTTTCGAGTTCGATTGCCGACGCTTGCTCTAGACTGAGGATTTGTCCGAGTTCAAAGTCATCAGACGGGACACGAATCTCTGTTATCACACTCATGCTCGCTTGTGCGGCTAGATTGCCCGGTCGTACAAAAGGAGACGACATGGTGCACCATGGCTATCCGATACCAACCGGACTCCCCGCTTGCAGCACACATTATTCCGGCTATCAACGTTGCGTTGGCTCGTTTCGAAGCCATGATACACCACCCATGCTGGTTATTGGCCTGCCGAACGAACCCTTCCGCATGGCGACTGTAATGGAATTTACAAGTCCGGTAGCGGAGTTTCCGCTGGGGAGTGTGTTCGAGAATTTGCCGGGTGTGACCGTCGAACTGGAGCGATTGATTCCACACGAGACGCTGATTATCCCGTATTTCTGGGTACGCGATGCAGAAACGGAGGACATCGAGGCTGCGTTCGAACAACACGCCGGCGTGAGCAACATCCGAATGGTCGATAGCGTCGAAGACGAATATCTCATGCGAGCCGAGTGGGAACAAGAGTACTTCGGCATCCTGAGTGCGCTTGCAGAGGCCAACGTCGTCGTGCTCTCCGGAATCGGTACGAAAGACGAGTGGCGATTCGAGGTGCGCGCCGAGAGTCAGGAGGCGATCGCAGATTTTCGAGAGTATTGCCAGGAGAACGACATTCCGATAGCGATCACCGCCGTCCACGCCATGCTTCCGATCCAGGGAGAGGGCTACGAGTTGACCGAGACCCAACGCGAGGCGCTGATATTGGCCTACGAACGGGGCTACTTCGATAGCCCACGCGATGCGTCGCTGGAAGAGATCGCTGACGAGATCGGTATCACCCAGCAGTCACTATCCTCACGACTCCGACGTGGACATCGACGCCTCATTGGAGCGACGCTTAGCAGTCAATCGTGACGGCTCGGATAGCTGCTCCTTTTAAACCCCCTGTATTATCAGTATAGCTTTTGAACCGACACAGACGGCTAGAATCGGGCACGATGGACACGAAGGTATCTGGGGTTGGAGTCGAAGCGGTCGAATACGTTCAGAAATCTGGGACTGTTCGCACCCGATTTGATCAGGAGAAGACACCCGCGAGCATGGCTGTTATCGCAACGCTGGCGGACCTACTGGGGACTGACCCGGTCGAACTCGACCCGCTCTATTCTACTATTGACCCCGACGACGTAGATGCGCTCGTCCGCGTTCGAAACGGGACGAACGGAGATTCCCACGTCACGTTCACACACGAGGAGCACGCGATAACCGTACACAGCTACGGTGTGCTTACCATCACACCAGAACACGAACCCACAGCGGAGACATACGGGAGGGGCACGGGAAGATGACTTCTGAGGAGACCGCGCTTACGTCGAAGGAGGAATTAAACGCGGAGCTGAAAGCCCTCCTTCGCAGGGCCTACGAGAGTGGGCTCAATGTGGAAGGTGGATTCGAATGTCGGAACGGAGTCGAACATCCCGACTGGGACGTGATCGTCACGGAAGTCGAAAAGAACGAGCGCGCGGAGTGACCGAGGACGAGGGTACCAGTCGTGACAGATAACAGGGCTGTGAGGGAGAAACGCTGTGACGATGATCGTATCGAACGTGTGCTCTCAGCGCAACAGTGGCGAGTATTACGCGCGCTACTGGACGAACGTTCGGTGTCTGCAGATCCGATTCTTCGAAAGGCAGAGATGCTCGACTCCGGCGAGTATCTCACGATCTGTTACGAACTCCATCACGTTCTACTCCCCGAATTAGCGGATATGGGAGTTGTCGAGTTCGACAGGTTCGAAGACGAGGTGCGGCGAGGACAGAGATTTGACGAGGTGCGTCGGTCCCTCGAACAGATCGCTGACGATCATGACAAGTAACCTGGAACTGCAATCGCTTCGCTGCTGGATGTGTGCCCTGAGGCTTGCACGACGCTACGAACAGTATCCATAGCTGGTAGGAATCTCGGCGGCCAGTCCACACGTGAACTGAACAGATCGTGCGGGGCGTACTACTTACTGTCGCCACCGCCGCAGTCGACGGTACAGCGGCCATACGATCAGGACCCATGCGCCGGGCGACCAGTTCACGAACTAACCGCTGCTACCTTACCAGTGAGCGACTCAGTCCCAGCGGCGGCGACCGGTACGTTAAACAGGCGCCGCGCCAAACGCCCGCGTATGGCCATGGAACTCGATCACGAGTGTCCGGACTGCGGCGAGGAGCGGACCTTCTATCGCGCGGCGAGCACCACGCTCCACCTCGGCGAGAAGGTCAAGTGGCACTGCCCCGACTGCGACTACGGCTTCGTCCGAATCGGCGACAACGGCACCGCCGTCGACTCGAGTGCGACATAACGACCAACTCCCCTCCGATTTTAGTACGGGCGATCGCCGTCGCTTCGTGGCAGTCGCTCGTAGGCCGGCGACACCGACCGAATAATGTTCGCGATCTGCTGGAGTTCCATCCCCAGAAGGACGACGATATCGCTCAGCGAGACGATGCCGACGAGGTCGCCGTCCTCGACGACGGGAACCCGTCGAACGCCCTTGCGTGACATTTTCTCGAGGAGATCGTAGATCCCCGCGTCGGCGGCGACCGTCAGCAGGTCGCCGGAGACGATCTCGCTCACTGGCGTCGAGTTCGTCGCCCCGTCTCCCTCGAGGACCTCGAAGGCGAGGTCACGGTCGGAGACCAGCCCGATCGGCTCTCCTTCGGCGACGACGATGACGCTGCCGACGCGTTTCGTCCGCATCGTCTGGACGATGTCGGACAGCGTGGCTTCCGGTTCGACGGTGACGACGGTCTGCCGTGCGATATCGATCACTGCCATAGATGGTCCATCATCGCCGACCGGGACAAACGTTGTGCTGCGTACGGATCGACGCTCGTTACCGGTCTTCCCCGTCGAAACCATCGACCACACGGTATCTGCAGTCGAGAGCGCATACAAGATTACTTCTGCCGAGGAGTTCGTGGGATACGTATGCAAGGACGCAGGCTCGCCACGACGGACGAGATCATCGCGATCGTTAGTCCGGACAGCGACGAAGCGCTCGAGTCGCTCACCGAGTGGACCGAGGATCGGGGGCTCGAGTTGGCGACCGTCGCCGTGGGGGACGACATCGGCGACGTCTACGACGAGAGTCGAGCGACGCTGGGCGTGACGCTCGGCGGCGACGGAACCTTTCTGGAGGGGGTCAAGACGTTCAGCCCGCGGAACATCCCACAGTTGGGCGTCAACACGGGGACGCTCGCGTTTCTGGCTCGCGTCGAGCCCGAAGATCTCGGGGACGCACTCGACGAGACGCTCCGCGGGCGGGCGTCGGTCGACAGCCGCCAGCAGGTTCACGTCGAGGCACCGGGCGTCGACGCGACCGGAATCAACGACCTCATGGTTCAGCAGGTGCCCCCGGAGAACCCCATCGACCGAAAGGTGACGCGACTGGACGTCTATGCGGACGACGAGTACGTCGGCGAGTTCGAGGGGACGGGACTGGCCGTCTCGACGCCGACCGGTTCGACCGGTATCTCGCTGTCAGCCAACGGGCCGGTCCACTACCCCGTCAACAACCACACCCTCCAGATCGTCCCGCTGCACACGCACAAACTCGGCGTTCGGCCGATCGTCGTTTCCCCGGAGACCGAGCTCCGGATCGTCACGCAGGAGCAGGCGAGTCTGCTAGTCGACGGCGGCCGGGCCCACACCGTCCTCACCGAGGGCGATGAGATTACGGCCACCGGGGCCGATAAACTGGCCCACGTCGTCCGAACCAGTTACGACGATCACTTCTTCACCGCGATCACGAAGAAACTCGGCTGGGACGTTCGGGACGCCGAAGTGCCGGCGGCGAAGCGTCGCGAGCCGCTGTCCGCCGCGTCGAAGAAGTCGATAACTGCCGACGAGGAGACGGATACCGTCGAGCGTGCGCTGACGGTCGCGACGGAGGCCGCGAAGGCGGCCGGAGAGCCGTTGCGCGAACTCCACGGACAGGTGGAGTCCATCGACATCAAGACTGACAAGTCCGATATCGTTACCGAGGCTGATCATCAGGCTGATCGGATCATCACGACCGTTATTCGAAACGAGTTCCCCGACCACGCGGTCTTCTCGGAGGAGGGGGCCCGTCAGCGAGGCGCAGACAGCGACTACACCTGGGTGATCGACCCGCTCGACGGGACCGGCAACTTCGCCCACGGCAACCCCAACTACTCGATCTCGGTCGCCCTCGTCGAGGACGGCAAGCCGGTGATGGGCGTCGTTTACGTCCCCGAAACCGACGAGCTGTTCTCCGGTATCGCCGGGAAGGGCGTCTGGCGAGACGGCGACCCGATCGGGACGACCGACCGGGACCAACTCGACGAGAGCATGCTGATCTCCGGCTACGATCCCGACGGCACCTTCCTCTCGCACTTCTACCAGGAATCCCGCGGCGTCCGCCGCCTCGGCTCGGCCGCGCTCAATCTGTGTTACCTCGCCAGTGGCAGCGCGGACGCCGTCTGGGAGCACGACACCTACCCCTGGGACATCGCGGCTGGGCTCGTCATCGCCCGCGAAGCTGGCGCGACGGTCACCGATCAGGCGGGCGATCCCTACGAGTTCAATTTCGATACCGAGGACCGTGCGGCGCTGCTCGGCTCGAACGGCTCGCTTCATTCAGCACTGCTCGAGCACTTAGAGGAAAGTGTCACGACGCCGTCGCGGTAGCTCGCCCGGAAAACGGGCGGCGGTGACTACTCGAGCGAGATCACGTTCGACTCGAGGTCGCGCGGATAGTAGGTCAGCCACTCGATGCCGTCGTCGGTGACGGCGATCGTGTCCGAGTGGCGGTAGCCGTACGTGTCGGTGTAGAGCCCCGGTTCGATCGTCCAGACGTGTCCGGGTTGCATCACGGTGTCCTCGGCGTCGTAGCTCGTGTACTCGCTCTCGCAGCGACTGCCCCAGCCACGGTCGATGTACGGCGGTTCGTGGCCATCGAGTCCGATGTTGTGCCCGACGTGGTGCTGAGCGAGGTCCGAGACCCCCTGCTCCTCGAAGTACTCCTGGACCGCTCGGTCGACGTCGGCGATCGGAACGCCCGGGCCGAGCGCCTCGATCGCGATCGTTTGTGCTTCGAGCATGAGTTCGAAGTAGTGAACCTGTTCGTCGCTCGGTTCGCCGAGGAACATCGTCCGCTCGAGTTCGGAGTAGTAACCGTCGACGGTCGCCGTCGCACCCGTGATCAGGACGTCGCCGGCCTCGAGCCGGCGATTCGCGGTGTGGCCGTGGGGGAGTCGCGTCTGCTCGCCCGTGATGTACCCTGCGTGAACCGGTCCGTTGCCGCGGGTACGCGGTACGTATCGATCGCCGAGCGTATCCAGCATCGCTCGCGACGCGTCCATCGATGCCCGCTGGCTCACCGTCACCGGATGGGCGCCGGGTTCGGTGTACTCCGCGAGATAGCGGTGACCCAGGTTCGCCCACGTCGCGGACTCGCGGATCAGGTCGACCTCCGCGTCCGACTTCTCCCAGCGCAGTCGCGGGACCCACGACTGCGTGTCGACATTGACGTGGTCGGTGAGTGGCGGCCCCTCGTAGCCCATCGTCCCGGGTGCGCCCTCGGCGTCCGCCGCGACGCGCTCCGCGTCGAGTCCGGAAAGCATCTCGACTGCCACCGCGATCGGTCGGCCGCCCGGATAGTCGCGGTAGTGGTGTACCGCGTCGATCCGCGGGTTCGGCTCGACGCGCTCGACCTCGAGTCGGGGCACGACGATCTCGGTTCGATCACGGGTTACGGCCAGGACGACGGGGCGCTCCGTCTGGATGTGGTCGAAGCCAGTCAGGTACTCGATGCTCGTCGCGCCGAACCAGACGCCTGCGTCCGCGTCCGTGTCTGCTATCTCGTTGCGAATGCGCTCGAGTCGTTCGTCGTACTCCGAATCTGGGAGTGCTGTAGCCATAGGAATACCTTCATACGTTCCCTCAAAAGGATTCAGGTGGTCCGTGCCTCTCGCTCGAGGATCGATGGGGGGTAACGCGAGTTACGGCAGACGATTTGCCAGTAGTATCTATCCATATTTCGTCGAGTGAGTGAACCGTTCGACTTCTCCGTTTCGAAAAAGTAGCGAAGAACCTCCTGATCAGCAGGACCTCTTCAACGGTATCTCAGGGGGAAATCCGATCCGACTTCTGCTATTCGTCCTCGAGGGCCTGCCACGACAGCCGCGGATTCCGCGCGGCGCTGGTCTGGTCGATCCGGCGAGCCGTGGTGCGGCCGGGAGCCGCTTCGAGCGTCTCGTCGTCTTCCGCCGCGACGGCGTTGAATGCGGCGGCGAGCCGATCGAGCGTTCCCTCGCTCTCGACCTCCGTGGGTTCGGTCATCAGCGCCTCGGAGACGATCTCGGGCCACTTGGTCGTCGGCGGGTGGACGCCGTAGTCGAGCATTCGCTTGGCGACATCCGCGGCGTCCTGGTCGCCCGCGCTGGCGACAAACTCGTGGTGGAACGGCTCGTAGGGGATGTCGTACTCGAGTTGACTCGCAAGGTAGTTCGCGTTGAGCACCGCCTTGGCGCTGGCGTCCGAGAGGCCCGCATCACCCAGCCGAGCGATGTAGGCGAACGTCTTGACGAGAACGAGCCAGTTGCCCTGGTAGCCGTGTACGTGGCCGATCGTGTGTTCCGGGTCGAACAGTTCGTAGGTCGACTCCCCGCTCTTGCTCTCGCCGCCTTCCCGTACTCGAGGTGCCGGGAGGAACGGAGCGAGTTCGTCGACGACACCGACCGGTCCCGCGCCCGGCCCGCCGCCGCCGTGGGGTGTCGCGAACGTCTTGTGGACGTTGTAGTGCATCACGTCGAAGCCCATATCACCCGGCCGCGCACGGCCGAGTAGGGCGTTCAAGTTCGCTCCGTCGTAGTAGAGCAGGCCGCCCACGTCGTGGACCATCTCGGAAATCTGTTCAATATCGCGCTCGAACAGCCCGAGCGTGTTCGGATTCGTCAGCATGAGCGCGGCCGTCTGCTCCGAGAGCGCGGCCTCGAGCGCCTCGAGGTCGACCCGGCCCGTGTCGTCGCTCGGGAGCGAAACGACGTCGTAGCCGCCCAACGCAGCGGTCGCGAAGTTCGTTCCGTGGGCGCTTTCGGGAACGATGACCTCGTTGCGGTGGTCCTCACCGTTGTGCTCGTGGTAGGCCGCGGCGACGCGGATGCCGACGAACTCGCCGGCCGCGCCGGCTGGCGGCTGGAGCGTCACCGCGTCCATCCCGCCGATTCGACCGAGGTAGTCCTGGAGCCGATACAGTAGCTCGAGAGTGCCCTGCAGTGAGCGTTCCGAGCGATCGGGGTGGACGGCCGCTTTCGGCAGCGCCGCGACGTCCTCGGTGAACTTCGGGTTGTACTTCATCGTACACGATCCCAGCGGATAGGGCCCGCTGTCGATCCCGTAGATCATCTGCGAGAGTCGCGTGTAGTGGCGAGCCAGTTCGGGTTCGGAGAGTTCGGGTAACTCGAGGGAGTCTCGCGTGAGGTGGTCAGGGAGGGGCGAGTCGTCGCCGACGCCGCCATTGCCGCCGTCCGTCCCGTCACCCTCAGCGCCGATCTCGACGCGCGTCAGGTCCTTCTCCGAGAGCAGCGGCTCGTACTGACCGTCCTCGACGTACCGAGCCTGATCGTAGCGGACCTGCTCGGCTCGAGGGTCGACATCGGTGCCGTTGCTCCCGTCAGTCTCATCGGAACGCTCGCTCATCGCGACACCTCCTCGAACGCCGCGACGAACCGATCGATCCGCTCGTCGGGGACGCCCGCGACACAGACCTGAATCAGGTGTTCGCCGATCACGTGGACCGCGAAGCCGCGTTGCTCGAGGTCTTCGGCGATCGCGGCCGCTGGCTGGTCGACGCGGGCGACGAACTCGCGGATGTGGTGTCGGTCGTGGATCGGCGCTTTGACGCCGACGAGGTCGTCGAGTCGCGTCGCAAGATCCGAAGCACGGGTGACGCCGCGTTCGGCGAGGTCGACCATGCCGTTCGGCCCCAGGGAGGCGGCGTGCATCGCGGTTCGAAGCGCGACCCACGCCTGATTCGTACAGATGTTGCTCGTGGCTCGCTCTCGGCGGATGTGCTGTTCGCGAGTCTGTAGCGTGAGGGTGTACGCCCGGCGATCGGTCGCGTCTTCACTTGCGCCGACCAGCCGGCCGGGTACCTGTCGGAGGTAGTCCTCGCTCGTCGCGAACAGCCCGAGTCCCATTCCGTAGCTCGTGGGCAGGCCGAGGACGCTGGCGTCGCCGACGACGACGTCGGCGCCGACGTCCGCCGGCCGTTGGAGTACGGAGAGCGCGACCGGATCCGAGCCGAGGACGAACAGCGCGTCGTGGTCCGCGGCGAGGTCGCCGATCGCCGTCAGACTCTCTTCGATCGTTCCCCGAACCGTCGGGTTCTCCGCGTAGACCATGAGGCTCTCCTCGTCGACCCGTTCCTCGAGGGCGGCGAGGTCGACGTTTCCGTCGTCGGTCGGATACTCCTCGACGACGAGGTCTGTCCCGGCAACGTAGTTCTCGAGCGTCGACCGTCGACCCTCCCGAAGGAGGTCGGGAACGAGCACGCGATGGCCGCTCGTGTCCCGGACGCGTTCGGCCAGCGTGGCAGCCTCGCCGAGCGCCGTCGCGGCGTCGTACATCGAGCAGTTGGCGATCTCGAGGCCCGTCAGTTCGACCAGCAGCGACTGGTACTCGAACAGCACCTGCAGGAACCCCTGAGACACTTCGGGCTGGTACTGCGTGTAGGAGGTGAGAAACTCCGAGCGGTCGGCGAGGTGGTCGACCAGTGACGGCACGTAGTAGCCGTAATGGCCCCGACCCAGCAGCTCCGTCAGGTCGGTGTTTCGGCCCAAAATCGACCGAACCAGCCGTCTCGTCTCGCGTTCAGAACGCGCGTCGATACCGAACGTCCCATCGAACTGGACGGGCGCCGGGATGTCGAAGAGGTCGGCTTCGGTCTCAGCGCCGACGGCCTCGAGCATCCGCGAGCGTTCCGCGTCCGTGTGGGGAGCGTACGGACTCCCCGTGGCGTGTGATCCGTGCATAGTTAGTAGCGGTCCCGGTCGAACGTCGCGGCCCGTTCCCGGCGTGGCCCGCCCCGTGCGATTCGAGACATGATACCAGCCAGTAGCGGTCACGGGGTAATGAACGCACCTCTTCGATTCCGAGAACATGTCGTTGAAACTGATTTATCACGCCAACCGAATACGGATCAGCGACGAACCGCTACCCGCCCGAGTCGGTCGCGCTATCGGCTCCGCCGTTCGGTCCGTCAGCAGTTTCATCGGTCGGTTCGTCAGCGGTCCGGTCGGTCGATTCGTCGCCGGTGTCGACTGGCGTCTTCCGAGCACCGTCGCCCTCCTCGTCCGAATCGTCGTCTGCGCCGGTCCGAATACCGGATTCTTCCTCCGTGTCGACGGCAGGATCCTCGGTCTCCTCGGTCTCCTCGAGGCCCGGTTCCGCGCCCGCCGCCGCCGCTCGCTCTCGAGCGAATGCGTCGAGCGTGACCTTCGCGCCGCCGAGGACGACGGGGCCGACGAAGAGGCCGACCGCGCCGAAGACGACGATACCGCCGAAGATACCGACGACGATGATGGCGGAGTTGAGCGCGCTCGTCCGGCCGATGAGCGCCGGGCGGAGGTAGGTGTCGGAGGCGCTGACGATCGAGCCGTAGACGACGAGCGCGACCGCACCGACGGGATCGCCTGCGACGAGCAGATAGAGCGAGACCGGAACCCAGACGCCGAACGCCCCGATCAGCGGGAGGAGCGCGAGGACGAACGTCGCGACCGTGAGCAAGACGACGGCGGGCACGCCGAGAATGGCTAGTCCGATACCCAGTGCGACCGCTTGAATCGCCGCGACGATGACGTTGCCGACAACCGAGGCCCACATGAGCTGGTCTAGATCGGCGAGGAGTTCCCGCTGAATGTCGTCGTCGATCGGGAGGACGTGACGGGTCCAGACGATGAGCCGATCGCCGTCTCGCAACAGCGCAAAGAGGACGAACACCGTGACGGTGAGCCCGATGAGCAGCCCCGGCAGTCCGCTAACGAGTTCGATTCCGCTCGTCGCGAGTCCCTGTGCCGCCGTTCCGATCGGCTCCTGATACGTCTCGAACAGTTCGACGAGATCGTCCGGCTGACCGACCACCTCGAGTCGCCGCTCCACATCGGCCATTCCGAGCGTCCCATCCTGGACGGCTGTGAGCAGTTCGATGGCCTCCCGAAGTGCGACCGCGAGAACGTACAGCATCGGCAGCAGGATCGCGAGGATGGCGACGACGACGAGCGTGAGCGCCGCGGTCATCGAGCTGACGGTGCGCTCGAGGCGGCGCTGGGCCGGCATGAGGATATACGCGAGCACGACGCCGAGTAGGACGTACTGCAGATACGGCAAGAGAATTAGGGTCGCGAGGATGGCACTCACGAGCGCGAGTAGGGCCAATCCGGTCCGTTCGGAGAGCCACTCCGGTCGGCTGGATCGATCGGGCATAGCCTCTCCTACGTCCACCTAACGGATTATTGCACTGGAAGGTTCTCGCTCTCCGTAGCCGACTACGCCTCGTCGTCGAGCAGCGACCGAGAGGAGTTCGTCACGACCAGCAGGCTGCTGATTCCCATCGCGACCGCGGCGAACAGCGGGTTGAGCAGTCCCGTTACGGCGAGCGGGATCGCGATGCCGTTGTAACAGAACGCCCATCCGATGTTCCCCTTCACGCGCCGATCGGTCGCTCGAGCGAGGTCGAAGACGGTGTCGACGGACGATAGATCGTCGTCGACGAGGGCGACGTCCGCCGCGTCGGCCGCCATCGCGGTACCCCCGCCGAGCGCGATGCCGAGGTCGGCGGCCGCGAGTGCTGGCGCGTCGTTGGTTCCGTCGCCGATCATGACGGTCTGGCCCCTCTGTTTGAGCCGTTCGACGGTCTCGGCTTTCCCCTCCGGCGGGACGCCCGCGAATACGCGGTCGACCGCGTCGTGCTCGCGGAACCGAGTCGCTGCACGTGCGTCGTCGCCGGTGAGGACGACGACCTCGGCCCCGTTCTCGGAGATCGCCGTCAGCGTCTCGGTCCATCCCTCCCGCAGGTCGTCGCCGACGACGACGACGCCTTCCGCGGAACCTTCGCGGCCGACGGCGACCGGAACGCGCCCGGTTTCGCGGCTCTCGGCGATTTGGTGCTCGATCGTGTCCGGAACCGTCCAGCCCCGATCGCGGAACAGGTCCGGGTGGCCGACGACGATCTCGTCACCGTCGACGACGCCGGAGACGCCGTTTCGATGGCTCTCGAAGGACTCGACGCGTTCGGTAGCGTCGTCGTCGCTATCGGCCCCACTGGGCTCGGAGTCGGTCGACGCGATCGCGTCTCCTTCGACGGCACCGCCGTCAGCGACCGGTTCCTCGGCGGCGATCGCCTCACCGATCGGGTGGGCCGACTGGCGCTCGAGCGTCGCCGCCCGCTCGAGGAGGTCGGCGTCGCAGTCGGCGTCGACGACCGTCATGTCGCCGGTGGTCAGCGTCCCGGTCTTATCGAAGACGACGGTGTCGGCGTCGCGCAGCCGTTCGAAGACGCTGTCGTCGAAGACAACGATCGATCGCTCGAGCGCGTCACGGATACCCGCGGCGACGGCCAGCGGCGTCGCCAGCCCGAGCGCACAGGGACAGGAGACGATCAGGACGGTGAGTCCAATGAGGAGGGCGGCGGCGAGCCCGGACCCCAGGAGGAGGTAGACGATCGTGACGACCGTCGCAAGGACGAGTACGAGCGGGACGAAGATCGTCGCCAGCTTGTCCGCGAGCTTCTGGATACCGTGGGTCCCGCTCTGGAGGTCCCAGACGAGTTCGCTGATGCGATCCACGGTGCTCGTGGCGTCCTCGCCGACGCGGATCGTAAGGGTGCCGTCCGAGACCGTCGAGCCGCCGATAACTGCGTTGCCGCCGACTTTGGTGACGGGCAGGGACTCACCGGTGACGACCGCCTCGTCGACCGCGGCCTCACCGTCGACGACCGTGCCGTCGATCGGAATCCGTTCGCCCGCGCGGACGACAACGCGCTCGTCCGGTTCGAGGTCGTCGACCGCGACGTCCTCCGTCTCGCCGCTCTCGAGGAGTCGTCTGGCTTCGTCCACCTGCACGGCCGTCAGGTCCGAGAGGCGCTCGGTCGCCTTCCGCTTGATTTCGGACTCGTAGTAGCCGCCGACGGAGACGATGACGATGATCGCGACCGTCACGTCGTAGTAGATGTGCGGGCCGCCGACGGCGATCGAGAGCGTGCTGTAGAGGTAGGCGCTGACGGCCGCGATTGCGACGAGCAGGTCCATGTTCGGCGAGCGCGTCTTCACGGCGACGTAGGCCCCCTGCAGGATCGGTTTGCCGGTCACGCCGAGGACGATCGTCGTGAGCGCGGCGATCATGAGGTAAAACGGCGTCGCGAGGTCGCTGGCCAGCGCCTGCGTGAAGAACTCCGTCGTTCGTTCGTCGTAGAACAGCCCGCCGAAGTAGGTGGGATAGATGATGAGCAGGTACTGCAGCATCACCGACATCCCCATGAGCACGCCGACTGCGATCCGTCCCATCGCCCAGTTGTCGGCCCGGCGACGGCTAATCGCGTCCTCGCGGTCGTACGCGCTGTAACCGAGCTGGCTAATTTCGGCTTTCAGCTCCTCGACGGAGGCGGCCGCGGGGTCGTGGTCGATCCGCACCGTGTCGGTAACGTAACTGGAACTGACCGAACTCACGCCGTCGGCCTCGCCCGCGACCGACTCGATGAACGCCTCACAGGTCGCACAGTACATGCCGTCGACCTCGAGGAACGTCGTCTCGTGACCGTCGGGAACGACTCGCGTCTCCTCCTCGTCGGATTCGTTTCGTGCGTCGCGGACGTCGTCGGCATCGACCGCCTCGATGTCGCCGAGCGCGTCGTACACCTCGCGACAGCCCGCACAGCAGAACGCGTTACCGTCGGCCGTCACGCCGCTGTCTTCGACGGGCAGTTCACACAGCGTACAGGCGTTTCGACTCGACATTGGTGATCGTGGTGGTAGTCAGTGGTGGTCGTGTCCGCCGGTTCCGAGTCCGTCGTAGAACGGCAGTTCGGGGTGTGGAACGTGGATTCCAAAGCTCATCAGCCCGTGGGCGAACAGGACGTAGCCCAGCGCGACGAACGCGATTCCGAGCAGCCGGTGGACCCGTCGGCGGTGGGCCACGTCGACCGAGTCGATGATCGTCCCGTAGGCGAAGACGGCCGGCACCGTCCCGATCCCGAGCGCGGCGAGCGCGAGCGCCCCGCTGATCGGCGAGCCGGTCGCGAACGCGTAGAGAAAGGCCGGGTAGAGGATCGGACAGGGGAGCAGTCCGTGCACCGCGCCGAGACCGACGATGCCGGGGCCGTTCGCGAGTCGGTCGACGCGCCCGGCGAGCCAGCCGGTGAGTCGCTCGAGCCCGGGAAACGAGATCCCGCCGGTCGTCCGCCCCAGCGCGTAGTAGACGCCCGTCGCGATGACGAACGCGCCGACGAGGAGCCCGACCGCGCCGCGGGCGACGTCGACGGCCGGCGTCAACTCGGCGGTCGTGACGAACAACAGCCCGCCGAGCGCGCCGAAAAAGGCACCCAGAAGGGTGTAGCTCGCCGTCCGCCCGAGGTTGAACAGCGCGTGCTGGCGAACCTCGTAAGTGGAGAGATGGCCCGTGCGTCCGGCGCTCGAGGCGTTCGCGGTCGTGCCGCCGTCAGTCGCGGCACCGTCCATCCGACTCGCGTAGACGGTCACGAGCGGGCCGCACATCCCGATACAGTGGGCTCCCGCGAGTAGCCCGATGAGCAAGAACAGCGCGACGTCGACGCCGAGGAACGTGAACGGGTCCATATATTAATTCTCGAAGTGATCGTTGGTCGACCTAGTCAGCCAACGGTGTAGTGCGTTTCGCTCGCGGAACGGTTTTCGAGAATCGTACCTCGAAGCGCGTCGATCGTAAGGAACGCACCGATGCGCTTGAGGGGGCCCTACGGGTCGGCCGTGCCTGCGGCGACATTCGACTGCGAGCGACGGGATTCTGAGCCCGCTACTATCGCTCCCGCTCGAGCGCCGCCAGCGACTCGAGCCGATCCGCCGTCGGCGGGTGCGTCCCGAACAGCCAGCGCTGGAGGCGGTGCAGCCGCGTTCGAAGCCACCAGTACGACGGCTCGATGTCGCCCTCGGGGCCGAGCATGACCTTCTCGAGTTCCCGCGGCTCGAGGGGCAAGATGGATAGCGAGGAGACCCCCGACACCTCGCGGAGATCCTGCTTCGGCGTGTCGGTGATCTCCGCATCTAACCGGCGGAGCGCGCTGGCCAACGTCGCCGGCGAGCCGGTCACTTCCGCGGCGGTCCGATCGGCCGCGCGCTCTCTGACCCGGGAGAGGCGAGCCGTGATCGCGCTGCCGATGATCCAAACGACTGCCGCGACGAGCCCGATAATAGGCGCCACGAACGGAACCACCGCGGCGACGATCGATTCCGAACTGGGCTCGTCTATCCGTTCGAGTCGCGACCCCAAGCCGTCGGCGAGCACGACGGGCAGCGAGACGACCGTCATCACCATCGCGTCGCGGTTCTTCACGTGAGCGAGTTCGTGGGCGATCACCGCCTCGAGTTCGTCAGCGTCGAGCGCCCGGATCGTTCCGAGCGAGAGTACCAGGTGGACGTTTTCCGGCCGGAAGCCGACCGCCAGCGCCTCCGGCGCGTTCCGCTCGGAGACGGCGATCGTCGGCACGGGGACGTCCAGTTGCGCGGCGACGCGCGTCGTTACGTCGTACAGGTGCGGCGCCGACTCGCGGTCCACTGGATGGGCGTCCGAGAGTCGTTCGATCGTCTCGAGGTGTCTGTACTCGAGGTAGGCGATCGTCAGCAGGGTGACCGTTGTGGCGACGAACGCCCCGTGCGCCGCGGGTCGAATACCAAACACCACGAGCATGCCGTAGAAGACGACCCATACGCCCGCGAGCAGACCGATCGTGACGAGTACGAGTGCGAGGACGGCGGCAACCATGCCGACGTAGAGGCGGATCGATGGGGAGGGCATCGTCACACCATTCGGATAACGGGTCAAAAATATTGACTAAACATGGCGGCAGCGAGACGACGCAGGAGGACGTGTTCAGGGCAGGCGGAGGCGTGCACTCACCGCGAGCGACCGAAGGAGCGAGCGGGCCGACGACCGGCCCGCAGGGGAGGGAAGAGTGCTTTTTCTCAACGTTTTGCCGAGTGCGGTCGCGGAGCGACCGCACGCAGAGCAAAAGGTTGCTATTCGACGTACCGGTACTTCCGCTCGCCCATTCGCCCCCAGCCGTCGAAGACGAACTCCGACTCGGGAGCCGTGAACTCCTCGACGTCGACGTCCATGTCGTGATTGTGGACGTCGTGGATCTCTTCGTAATCGTCCCAACTCATGTCGTAGCGGGCGTCGAGCTGTTCGTCGATGTTTAGCGCCTCGATTTCGTCCTTCCAGCCGTCCTGGATCGTCTCCGCGTGGCCCTCCGCCTGCGCGCCGGAGCCGTAGGAGCCGACGAGGAGCTTGCTCCCCGCGAGGTCGAGGTCGTTCTCGAGGCCGTGTTTCAGCGCGCTCACGCGGGCGACGTGGACGGAGCCGGTGTACCAGTTGCCGACCTCCCGAGAGAGGGTGAGGGTCGGATCGATCGTCGCCTCGTACCACTCCTGGTAGGTCTCGGTGTCCTTGAGGGCATCCATATACTCCCGCAGCGCGTCGTGGAACGCCTCGTCGTCGTCGAACGCTTCGGCGCGGGGCTGGCGACCGATCTCCTCGGCCAGCTCATCTTCGATGCTAGTGTCGCGAATCATATGCCGGTAGACCAGCATTCCGGCCTTGCGGACCATCCCCGGGAACGGGGTGTGGAACGGGATGTAGGCGAACTGATCGGGATGGGTTTCGCCGGCGACGCTCTCGAAGTCCTCGAGCGCCTCGCGCATGCGGGCGAGGTACACCTGCACGGAGCGTTTGCCGTCGACGGACGGGAACTGCTGGTTTGGTTTGAGGAAATCCGTCTCGTCGGCCGAGCCGTAGCCCTGCTCGGTCGAGAGTTCGACCAGATCGGGGTCCTCGCTGATGAGCATCGCGACGGCACCCGCACCCTGGGTCGCCTCGCCGGCGTCGCCGCGGGCGTACAGCGCCGTGTCGGTCGCAATCACCAGCGCCGAACGACCGCGATTTCGGCCGGCCTGGATCCAGTTGAACGCGTCGTCGAGACTCTGGGTGCCCGCGATACAGGCGAACTTTCGTTCGCCCTTGTTCGCGTGGTGGAAGTCATCGCCGTAGACCTGCTCGAGACAGCCAGCGACGTACGTCGAAACCGGCTTCGAGTTGTCGAACGCGCTCTCGGTCGCGACATCGATTCGACCGATATCGTCGGGCTCGAGGCCCTTGCGTTCCATCAGCCGGTGGGCGGCGTTTGCCCCCATCGTGACGATGTCTTCGTAGCTGTCGGGGAACGAGCTTGCGTTGAGACCGAGTCCCTTCGTGTACTTCTCGGGGTCCTCGCCCTTCTCGGGCGCGAACGTCCCGGGTAAGTCGAGTTTGAGATTCCCGGTCCAGATTTCGATGGCGTCGATACCGACTGCAGTCATGCATCGAGAATGTGGGCCGAGATACAAGATATTGTCGTTCGATGTTTCGACGTCTGTCGAACCCGCCACCGCGGTCCGCGAACGGTTCGTACAGATCCGATTAGCCGGCGTACTCGAGCGTCTCCGTTCGGGTGGCCTCGCTTTCGCCGTCCCAGACGGTGACGGCGACCGTGTACGTCTGTGCATTGGGATTTCCAGTGTCCCTGAGTTCGGTCTCCCCGCTCGCGGTCGTCCCGGAAACGTCGACGCTGAGCGTCTCCGGTTCGGCATCGATAGTGATTGCCTCGCTGTCCGACGGGGCGCTGAGCCACTCGCTGGCAGTCACTGTAATCGTCCGATCACCTGCATCACCGGGAGTAGTCCCCCAGGCGAGCGTCACTTCGCCGTCCTCGTCGACGGCCACCTCATCGACGACAGTGGCGTTGACCTCGAGTGAGACATCCGCTCCCAACGTATCAAACCCGTGAATGGTCTCCATAGCGTAACCGTGTACTGGCCGCCACACGACGTGTCGCGTGCGAGCCAGCTACCGTTGGCGGCGTCTCCGTCGCCGAATCATCGAGCGAGCGACACGCGCCGAAGGCAGTGGCTTACTATGTGCTGGCTCGGGCTACCAGCAGTCGAATGAGACCCGCGGAAGAGCGGTTCACGAGGCACCTGGTCGAGGGCGAATCGGTGCAACAGCTCGCTTCCGGGACGCTGCTCGAGGATGCCGTTCGGGGCACCGCAGCGGTCGGTGCGACCGACCGACGGATACTGTGCGTTTCGAAGACGGGTGAGTTCGTCGACGTCAGCTACGACTACATCTGTTCGATCGAAAGCCAACGGCGAACCAGAACGGAGTATCGGTCCAGTGATGAGAACGACCGGCTGCTCCCCCTTCTGGGCGGACTCCTCGGTGTGGGCGTACTCGCCGTCATCGTCGCCGCCAACGTCCCTCTCGATGCGTTCGGCGCTTCTTTTACGGTCGGTCTCGCGGCCGCGACGGTCGTCGTCGCGAGCGCCGTCGAATACGTCCGCGTACAATCCTCCATCAGCCGAGCGTACGCGCCGGTGTTCGTCGGTGCCGGCGTACTCACACTCCTCGCGCTCGTCGGTGTCGCACTCTTCGCACCGAGCGTGTACGTTCCGCTGTATCTGCTCGTGACGCTCGGCGGGGGCGGGCTGGTGGCCTACGCCGCCCGTCACCGGGAGCACCTCAGCGGTCCTGGGCTCGAGCGCCATCCCGAGACCCACCTCAGCATCAACACGATCGACGGCGAGACGATACGGATCGCAATCGACGCGGAGACCGATTTCGACCGCGAGCTCAGCGCGTGCGTCCACCGGTACGAGGATTCGATCGTCGATCGAGCCGTCGCTGGAACGGTAATAGAGTGAGTCCAATTTGGGATTCGGCACCGTCGAGAGCCCGGAATGCGCCGCCAGAACGGGTGGCGGTAGCTATGGCTTACAGCGCTGACGTGTGTTCGCCCTCGAGATAGTCGGCGATTACGGACCGACCGAGAGGGGGCGAGCGATGCTCGGCTGCCGGTAACGTCCTCGGCGGTCAGTCGCTGTCGCTCTCCACAGTGGGTTCGGAGTCGCTCGAGGCCATCTCGCCGGAGCTCGGAACGTCGACTTCGTCCTCGTCGCGCAGGAACAACGACCGCTGGGTGCCGAACGCGAGCGCCATCGAGGCGACGGCGATCAGGGTGATGACGGAGAACGGACCACCGGTGATGATCGCGGCTGCCTGCAGCGCTTCGACGCCGCCGGTAACGATCAGCAGGGAGGCGAGGGCACCGATGAGAAAGCCCCAGATGACGCGGTTGACCGTCGACGGTCGCTGTGCGCCGCCCGTCGTGAGCATTCCGAGCGCGAGCGTCGACGAGTCCGCGGACGTGATGAGAAACAGCAACACGAGCAGGAGGAACAGCGCGGTCAACAGCCACCCGAGCGGCAGGGCCTCGAAGAGCGGATAGCCGGCACCGGCTTCGTCGAACGTCGCGATCGCCGAGATGACGTCGGCCTGGCCGTCGTTCTGCAGGTAGATCGCCGTCCCACCCATCGTCGCGAACCACGGGATCGTGATGCCCGTCGACGCGAGGACGCCGGTGACGGCGACCTGCCGGACGGTTCGGCCCCGCGAGATTCGGGCGATAAACAGCCCGACGAACGGCGTCCACGAGAACCACCAGGCCCAGTAGAAGATCGTCCAATCGCCGACCCAGCCAGAGACGCCGCCGTTCCCCGTCTGGGCGGTGCCGGTGTAGAAACTCATCTGGATGAACTGGCTGATGTAGGTGCCGAGCGCTTCGGTGCCGATCGCCGTGATGTAGTTCGTCGGCCCGAGCAGGAACGTCACGACCGTCAGCAGTCCGAACAGTGAGAGATTGACGTACGAAATCCGGCGAATACCCTTCTGCACCCCGAGTGCGACGGATGCCGTGAACGCGACGGTCATCCCGGTGATGATGAGAACCGTCCCCAGATCACCGACGGAAACGCCTGTGGTCCACTCGATGCCGACCAGGAACTGACTGCCGACCAGTCCGAGGGTCGTGGCGACCCCGCCGATCGTCGCAAACACCGCCAGAATGTCGACGGCTTTCGCGAGCGGCCCGTCGAGGTTGTCGATCCCGATCCACGGCGCGAGCACCGTCGAGATCCGCATCGGTGCGTCGTACTTGTACGCGCAGTAGGCGATCGGCAGGGCGACGACGACGTACGCCGTCCACGCCGAGACGCCCCAGTGGAAGAACGTATACTGGATCGCCCCGACGGCAGCCTCGGAGGACTGCGGATCCGCACCGATAAACGGCGAGACGTCGTCGTAGTGCGAAACCGCTTCCGCCGGCCCCCAGAAGACGATGCCGGCGGCGATCCCGGCCGAGTACAACATGGCGAAGTACGAGAGGAAGGCGAACTCCGGCTCTTCGTCCTCCTCACCGAGTTTGATGTTTCCCCAGGGGCCGAAGATGAGGAAGATGACGAACGCGACGAGAAAGAACATCACGATCAGATACCACCAGCCGAACCCGGTCCAGATGACCTGGTTCGCGCTGTCCATGTACCCCGTCGCCGCGTCCGGCGCGACGACGAACGCGATCACCGCAGCCACTGCGATCGTAAACCCGACGCCGAACACGACGGTGTCGAGTTCCTCGAAGAAGCCATCCGCTGGACGTTGTCGATCTGAGTCAGTCATTGGGTAGCGGGAGTGTGACGTCGCTGTGCGTGTTGGACGGGTCGATTAGCGAGCGTCTCGAGTAATCGAAGACCGAGTACCGATAAGTGCGCTGGGCTTGCACCGACGAGCCGATATCAGTGTCGTGAATTGATTTCGGGGGTTCAGACCACGGAGGCAGTGTAGACGAGTTCCATCGGTCAGGACGGCCAGCACGATGGGGGCCGAACGAGACTCTGGTCGGTCCGCACGCTATCTGCCGATATCGAACGCATTAGGGAGAGCAGTCGCGTTTCGGAACGCTACTCGAATTTGCGCCGGCGCTCAGTCGCTGATAAACTTGTTGTCCCGCCAGTTGACGCCGCTCTGGCCCGAGGCGTTCTCCCCGGGGCCTTCGACGACTTCGATGTCGGCCGGGCGGGGTTCGCCCTCGACGATTCGGGTCGCCTCGAGGTCGCCGTCGCGCTCCGAGATCGCGGTCAGCGTCCCCTTCTCTGCGGCCTCGGCGATCCCGCAGAGGACGAGGAACATCTGGTACTGCAACAGCGAGTTCTGGAGAACCGTCTCGCGGTCGCCCTTGAACGCCGCGAACTCGACGAGTTCGGACTCGATCTCCTCTTCTTCCTCCTCGTCCCAGCTAAAGGACTTCTGTCGTCGTTCGTCCGGATCTTCCTCGTAAACCCGGTTTTCGGTGACGCTGGCTTTTAACTGGGCTGTCGGGGTGTACTTGCTGACGGACTCGTCCTCGGCGACGGCCTTGAGAATGAGCGTGTTGTTTCGCCGCGTTATCTCCACGTCGGTGACGCCGTCCGGATACGTGGCCTCGTCGATGTGTTCGCGAAGCTCTTCGAGGGGCAGTTCGAGGGTCGAGTGCAGCCGATATACGTGTCTGGATTCCTCTGTTGACATAGTGGGATGGTCTGCGGCGATAGTCGCTGGTGGCTAGTACGGGTGCGTGACTTATATGACCTGCTATTGAATACGTGGTCGATTCGGCCGGATGAATTTAATCGGCAGTTCCCCGCTTGGATTACGCCGTCTCGAGCGTCTCGGCCAGTTCGCCGCGTTCGTCGAGTTCCTCGAGCACGTCCGAGCCGCCGACGAACTCGCCGTCGACGAACGTCTGGGGGATCGTCTCCCAGCCGCTGTGACGGTTGAGGGCGGTGCGGTACTCGTCGAGCGAGTCGAGGACGTCGACGACTTCGACCTCGTCGCGGTGCTGGGAGATGAGTCCGAGCGCCTTGCGGGAGTAGCCACACTGGGGCATCAGCTCGGTCCCCTTCATGAAGAGGACAACCTCGTTGTCGGCGATGAGTTCGTCGACCTGTTCGTCGACTTCGTCCTGATCGAGACCTTGATTCGGTGGGAAGTCCATACTCGACATATGTCGGCGAAGGGGGATAGACCTTGCGTCATCACCGCTGGACGACCGGTGGCACGGACGAAACGACCCCGACTCATACGGTTTGCTGTACCGATGTACCGGTAGGACTGCAGGACGGACCGCAGCCCCATCGGAACTGACTCACAGCAGATATAGTAACAACTGAAACGATTTACACACTGATTGTACAGCTGTCGTGCGATCAGGTGTGCAGTGACGTTCAGTGGCTACTATAGTATCAGGCTGGATCAAGGCGGACGATCCGGTCGTCGTCCTCGAGCGGAAACTCGTCGCCCGCTCGACCGTCTCGATTGGACGTGAGCAGGTAGAGCGAACCGTCAGGACCGGGTTCGATGTGTCGAAGTCGACCGAACTCGCCCTCGAAGAGCGTGTGAGCCGTGGCTTCGAATCTATCGTCGAGCCAGTCGTCGTCGTAGTGGGTTCCGGTATCGTCGGTGACGGACGCGCCGTCGCCCTCCGCCACTCCCGGCGTCAGCGCTACGGCATACAGCGCGTTCGACGCGAGTCCGGCGACGAAGACGTGGTTCGTCCACGCCTCGATCGTCTCGTCGTCGTAGAACGCGAGTCCGGACGGTGCCCACGTCGTCTGGGGGCCGGTGTTGATCACCGGCGGCGTCGCCTCGTCGTATTCGTCGTACCCGTCGTACTCCGGATCGTCGGGACCGCCGCGGACGAGATCCCAGCCGTAATTACCGCCGGGTCGGAGGAGCGACACCTCGTCTCGAGCGGCCGGGCCGTGTTCGGCGAGTACCGGCCTCCCCTGCGGGGTGAAGTCGATTCCCTGCGGGTTTCGGTGGCCGAGCGTATACGTCCGCGGGTCGCCATCGGTGCCCCAGTCGACGGGCTCGGAAACGGGGTCGCCATCGGGCGTCACTCGGAGCACTGCGCCGGCGCGGGAGCCGGGGTCCTGCGTGAGGGCGGGGTCCTCGGCGTCGCCCGTCAAAACCCAGAGATCGCCGTCGGGACCGAACGCGATCCGGCCACCGTTGTGGGTCGTCGCGCCCGGAATACCGTCGAGGACGGTCTCGAGTTCGTCGGTCTCCAGATCGTAGCGAACGACCCGGTTTTCGGTCCCGTCGTCGTCGATAGTGTAGTAGACGAACAGCTCGGCGGCGTCCGGATAGTTGGGATGGACGGCGATTCCGAGCGTGCCACCCTCGCCGGGGGACGCCCGATCCGGGAGGTCCTCGCCCTCGAGGATCGTCTCGCCGTCGTCGGGACCGAGCGGGATTTCGTCGGTTTCGGCGAGTTCGTCCGCGTCGAACCGTCGCACGCCGCCGTCGCGCTCGGTGAGGAAGGCGTCGTCGTCCGCGAACGTGAGGTCCCACGGGATCTCGAGGTCGGCGACGACCGTCGTCGCGTCGACGTCGTCCTCGGTGGGCCTGGCGTCCGCCGGACGCCAGTCTGGTTCGGACCAGTCGTCGTCCGGTGTCGCTTCGGGCGTGGCGAGTTCCAGACCGTCGGAGTCGACACCCGTGAGACAGCCGGCCAGCGGGACGAGCGAGGTACCAGTTACCGCGAGCACGCGTCGCCGTGTCGGGGGCGTCATACTCGACACGAGGGAGCCGAGACGTGTGAACCCTGTGGTAAATCGCCTCGGGGTCAAGTGGTTCGAGAGACGGCTTCTCTCGTCATCAAGCGAGACCTTCGGTCTCGCGGACATCGCGGAGCTTCGCTCCGCTCAGTCACGGAAGATCGAAGATCTTCCGAACGACCCCGAGGCTTTCGCGTGGACTCCCGTTCTATGCCTCAGTAGAGGCAGGGGGTACGTACTCCCCGCTCACGTTCAGCGTCCCGCGATTCAAGCGCACATCTACGGGTGCGCCTCCATCGCCTGCGTTTTGCCTGCGACGGAGATACTGCAAACCGATATTCTTGGAAGCGTTGTAGTCGGCGTGGTTCTCATACCCGCACTGCTGACACTCGAACGATTCGACCGACCGATTGGCGTCGTGGGTAAACCCACACGTCGAGCAACGCTTTGACGTGTTGCGCGGGTCAACCTGTACGGCCTCGATGCCATGTTCTTCGGCCTTGTATTCGACGTACTCGTAGAGGCGTCGGAACGCCCAGACGTGTTGCCACGTAGCCTCGGGAATATTCTCCCGAATGTGGGTCAAGTCCTCGAACACGATATGCGAACAGTCGTTCTCGACGGCCTCCTCGATGATCTCGTTCGCCACCGTGTGCAGGTATATTTCGAAGCGCCCGTACTCTTTCTGTCCGACTAACTCGATATTCTCGTGGGCGTGGCGAGAACCACACTGTTGAAGCGAACCACGACGCTTCTCGTACTCTCGCCGCCAGTGGTTGAACTCATCTGCCGACCAGAATAGCCCTGTCGAAGCAACGGCAAGATTGTTCACGCCTAAATCCACCCCAAGGACTGTTCTGTGCTTGGACTCGGATTCAGACGATTCCTCGTCCGCTTCGACTTTCCGCATCGAAGCGTGGAGATACCAGTCACCATCACGGTACTGTAAGTGGGCCATCCGAAACTCGAAATCCTCGTCGGAGACGTACTTTGTCGGCGGTATCTCCGAGTCGTCGGGGAGGATGTAGTCACACTCGACGCGCCCATCTACGGTCGAAAGAGAAACGTGGTCCCGGTGGAAGGTCGCACTCCGCTTGTCGTAGACCGCGCTATCGGCAGAAAAGTGCGGCTGCGATGTGTTCTCACCACGTTTGAGCCGTTCGACTCCGCTTTTGATGGCTTCAACCGCCCTGCGAATCCCTTTCTGGACGAGATTCGCGGTCAGGTCGGTTTCGTCGCGGAGTTGGTCGTAGAGGGCACGTTCGGCTTTGGCTTTTGAGGTGACGTGGTATCCGTCGTCGTCGTGCCAGCACCACTCGCTTGCGGTGTTGGCGCAGTGTTTGAATTGCTCGACAGTCTCTCGAAGGGAGTCGTCTGCTCCTTCAGGAGTATCGAGCTTGATGACGGCGGTACGACGGTATTCCACTGTATTTTCACATATACAGCCTATGTTACTTATACGTTGGGGGGTCGGTCAGCCATTGTAACGTGGTTTGTCTCATCAAGTGTCGGCTTCCTCCCCGACCTCAAGGCTCGGGGCATCCGCCTCGTACCGCCTGTGAACTCGAGTCGATCCAAACCGATACCGAGGAGTGCGAAAAGGGGTCAGTCCGCGGCCGTCGCGGGCGAGTCGCCCTCGGCGCGCGCCGAACGCCAGTAGCCCTGGACGTACGCGCCGACGAACATCCCGGCGATCCCGTAGAGGATGAAAACGTTCCCGACGCCGAGGCTGGCGTAGGCCGCACCGGGACAAATTCCCGAGAGTCCCCAGCCGACGCCGAAGATACCGCCGCCGATGACGACGTTTTTGTCGAGCGTCTTGAGTCGACGGCCGTAGATCGCCCCCGTCAACGGTGCTTCGCTACGGAACTGCGTCACGCCGAAGAAGGTGATTCCGGTCACGACGGCCGCGCCGAACATGACGAACAGCAGCCCGAAGTCTTCGAACTGCAGGAAGTTCAGGACGACCTCTGGCTGGGCCATGTGACTGAACCCGAGTCCGAAGCCGAAGATCAGTCCGCCGACGAACACCAGCGGCAGGAACAGCGGGTGTTGCTCGTGTTCGGCTGCCATCTACGGACTCACCCCTGTTGCTGCCACCAACTGAGCGACTCCGATCGCTACCAGCAGGAACGTTGCGACGCCGACGAACGACGCGCCCGAGGCCGAGCCGACGCCACAGACACCGTGACCGGAAGTACAGCCCTTGCCGAGTCGTGTTCCGATACCGATGAGGATGCCGCCGAGGAACAGCCGCCAGGGCTGGACCTCCGTTAGCCAGATCGTCACGCCACCCACTTCCCGGAGTTCGCCGGTGGCCGCACCCGGCTGGAGTCCGCTCGAGAGGAGCCCGGACTGGAAGGTCAGCGCGTAGACCGCCGCGCCGGCGACGATCCCCAGCGTGAAGACGACGCGCCAATCTCGCGACGCGTGATACCGGTCGAACCGGGCGAGACTCGAGCCGTAGGAGAGCGTCGACTCGAGGAACGTACTCGCGCCGGCGGGAATGCCGGTGCCGAGGTAGATCACGGCGACCCCGAGACCGACGAGCAGGCCGCCGATCACGTAGTGGCTGATCCCGTTGGGGAACAGCTCCGCGAACATGGCGACGATAAGCGTTGCAGTCATCGTTCTTCGGAAGGGAGTGCTGGGGTATCAAAGCTACCGACGCGGGGAAAATTGTGCACATCTCGGAGCGTTCCGTGGGAAGCTCGAAGCGGTCGGCGGCTGGTTTCGTTCGAAGCGACCGACGAGTTAGCGTCGTTCGAAACGGCCGGCGTCCGGGATTAGCTCCCCTTCCCCCCGACCGGTAGTTTGGCGACCGAGAGCCAGAAATCCGTGTACACTTCGATGGTGTCCATGAACTCCCCCGGCTCGACCGCCTTATGGAGACAGGCGTTGGCGTGTCTCTCGTAGGATCGGGCGACGTCGCCGTCGTCTTTCGAGCCGGTCAGGACGGTGACGGGAATGTGCTTGAGATCGGGATCGCCTTTCACCTTCGTCAGCACTGTCTCGCCGCTCGTCCGCGGAATGTTCCAGTCGAGTAACACCAGATCCGGTCTCGGCGCGGCCGCGTGATTGCCGCGCCGATAGAGGAAGTCCATCGCCTCGTCGCCGTCGGAGACGACGTGCAGCCGTTTTGGGTTCGGACAGTCACGAAGCGCTTCCTCGACGAGCCGTGCATCTCCCGGGTTGTCCTCGATCAACAACAGCTCTGCTGGCCGCGTCGGATGCGAGGACGAGTCGCTCATACCCCGGCCATTCGATCCGACGACGGATGAAGGCACTGCCTGAACGCAGTGACTGTCTCCGATGCCGCACCGATCGTCGCCGCAACTGTTCACCGAGTACGGAGCGTCGGATCGGAAAAATCGCACGCCCGTGCCGAGACGGTCGGTCCTTCGAGACGGGGCGTACGCAAGCAGTGGTGTAGTCCAAGGATTTTAGGTGTGCCACCTATGTCCGTGTGACCTGTGGGTGACGGTAGTAGAGATGGATCAGCGGGATGCGTTTCGAGTGCTCGCAAGTGCAGACCGGCAGTTCGTGCTCCACGAATTGGTCGACCGGGACAAATCGATATCCGTCGACGCGCTCTCGCAGGCGGTTGCCGCGCGACGACACCGCGTTCCGACCGAGGCGGTGAGCGACGCACAGGCCGACCGAGCACAGGTCCGACTGGTCCACCTCCATTTCCCCCAGTTGATGGAACGGAACATCATCACCGTCGACTGGACCGACGACGAAGTCTCACTGGCCGATACCGGGCACGTCGACGTGTTGCTCGAGGCCGCCGAGGAACTCGAGCCGTGGCCGCCGAACGATATGCCGGGGAAGTTCTCCTGGTAGCCCCGATATCGGTCGTCGATTCGGACAGATCTGCGAGAACGGAGAGAGCTCAGTCTGCGGCCGGTGACGGCGTCAGTACGTCGACCTTCTCCGCGGCGTAGCCGAAGACGTTTCGATAGCCGTTCGGTGACATGAGCACCGGATAGAACGGCTCCTGTGCGACCTGCGTATCGCCGTCGGCGGCCGCGAAGGGGTCGCCGGGCTCGACTTCGGCGAAGTTCTCGACGAAGACCTCGTAGGTGTCGGCTCGCTCCTTCCGAATGACATCGGTGAGCCGATAGACCGGCAGATCCCGGGCGACCGTATCGCCGGGTAACGCGCCGACGGCCGTCAGGAACGCTCGCGTCAAACGATCGGCGTTTTGGGCGGCCGTCTCGGTGCCCTGCAGTCCGCACTCGACTTCGATCGTGTCGACCTCGGAGAAGAGCCGTCCCTCCGCGAAGTTACTCGTCTCGACCATCGTAGCCACTGGGAGCTGTGGAACCAGTTCCGTCGCCGTCTCGCTGAGCTCGTTGACGATCGCGAACGGCTCGGCGTGGCTCTGCGTGGAGTGCATCGAGAACGACAGACAGCCCTCGAGCTCCTCGATGAGTTCGTGTGCGAGTCGGCCTTCGTGAGTCTTTGCGTGTGAATCGCCCGGGAATGCGCGGTTGAGATCCTCGTCGACGAACCGTACCTGTCGCTCGAGCGCCGCCTCGTTGACGACGACGAGCTTGACGGGCCGTTCGACGGTCGGACGTTCGTCGAGCAGCCGTTTGACGGCGCGGACGCCACAAGGTTCGTCCCCGTGGACGCCCGCGACGACGGCGATCTCCGGCGTTCCCGACCCGAGCTGTGCAACTCTCATTGTCCAGTAATTGGTCTCGGTGGCAAAAGGCGATTCGGTCTCTCACGCACGCGAGAATTCAGCGAGGCGGACACGTCGCCGTTTGTCACGGTACGGTGTGGCATCGACGCGGCTGATCCGCTCACGAGTACCGTCGACCTGTCACTCCTCGAGCCCGTCGAGGTACTCGAAGTCGACCTCCCGAGCGGTCGGTCGCTCGCCGTCGATGGGAATTCGCCACTCGTCGATCCGGCTCGGTTCCTCGAGCGCGTTCGTCAGCGTCGTTCGGACCTCGAGGAGGTCCACGCCGTAGTAGTCTCGTGGAACGCCCTGGAGGTACTGGAGTGCGGTTCGAAAGAGCGACCGCATCCCGTCGTCGTCCGTGAAATCGGCGCGTTTGTACGTGCCGGCGGCGACCTGGACCATCCCGTGGAGGAACGCACTCTCCTCGGTGCCGCGGCCGTAGTTGTACCACTCGAGTTCGAAGCAGTCGTGGCTCTCGTGGTAGGCTCCGGCGTTGAACAGCCGGACGCCGTGGACGGTCGCCCGACGGAGCGTCGCGTGTTCCCAGCGGCCGTCGGCAGCGCGCCAGCCCGTCGGTGCGGTCCCTCCGGTCGGTGGGGGAACCGACGGGTCACTGGTGTGGTCGTCCATACACACCGTTGGCCGAGGCCGCGGGTAATTCCATCGCCACGAACCCTCAGCGACGTGTCGAACGCATATAATGTCGCCAGTGGAATAGCCAAGCGTTTATTTCGGTTTAATTCCTTCGCAGCGCTAGATGAGATACCCTATCGGGAGTTGTCGGGACTGCGGGGAGCGTCTGTACGAGCACATCGAGGGCGATTACCAGTGTCTGAACTGTAACCGACGGTACGAATCGACCGAGTTCGAAATGCGAGCAGCCTAACCCCCCGACGCTGCCGAACCGGAGGATCGAACGAGCGATCAGCGATGGGAACGCGGTGGACAGCCGTCGAGGGCATCTTTTTGGCGTACCGGGAGACCGTATCGTCGACGATTTCGAGACGAACTGCACGAACGAGTCGGTACAGTGCCGAGCGCGCTCGCGGACGTGGTTGTTTCGCTCGAGGCGGCGAGTCCTCGAGTGACTCGGTCGATCGAGCCTCCAGTTACCACCGAGCGAATAAACGGATGTCAGTTACGGACAGCGTGCCGACTGTAGTTTTGCTACCGAATACGTTCGCGTGCGAAACCAATATTAGTTATATTCTGGGCAAACAGGAACCTAAGGTGGTTATATGTGTGGTCGCGTGCGAATAGCATCGTATGAACACCGCTGGCGACCGCAGTGGACCCCGGGTGAGTCGCCGTTCGGTACTCGCGACGACCGGGTCACTCGCCGGTCTCGGTATCGCGGGCTGTCTCAGCGACACCTCTTCAGTACGAGTGCTGTCGGCCGGGAGCCTCGCTCACACCTTCGAGGACCACGTCGGGCCAGCGTTCAGGGAGGAAACCGGAACCGAGGTTCACGGCGAGTACTACGGTGCGAACGCGGTGATGCGGATGGTCGAAGACCGGACCAAACATCCCGACGTCGTCGTCAGCGCCGATGCGACGCTGCTTCGGGACCGGTTATACGGGGAATTCACCGACTGGGACGTCGAATTCGCGACCAACAGTCTCGGGCTCGGATACAACGAGGACACCGAATTCGGAGAGCAACTCGAGGACGGCGAGCCGTGGTACGAACTGGCTCGAGAAACCGACGACGGTGACCTCGCCATCGGTGACCCGAACCTCGATCCGCTGGGGTATCGCGCCGTGCAGGCGTTTTCGCTCGCAGCCGAGGAATACGGACTCGAGGGGTTTCGCGAGGCGATGCTCGAGAGGGTCTACGAGGAGCCAGAAGAGCCCCAGATCATGGCTGGGGTCGAAAGCGGTAGCCGCGCTGGTGCAATCATCTACCGAAATATGGCGGTCGATCACGACATGCCGTTCCTCGAGTTTCCGGCCGAGTACAACTTCGCGGAGCCGGAACTCGCCGACCGTTACGCAACGGTCGAGTTCACGACCGACGAGGAAGGGTACACCGCCGAGGGCCGCCCGATACTCTACAACGCGACGGTCACCGACGACGCCGACGACCCCGACGCGGGCCACGAGGTCGTCCAGTTTCTGGTCAATAACCCGGGCCTGCTCGAGGAGGCGGGGCTGACGGTCGGATCGAGCGTCCCCACCCCGAACGGTGCGGTTCCGGAGGCGGTCGACGTATGAGTCGCTCCGAAACGGCTCGTCTCCGGCGAATTCGAACGCCGGAGCTACTCGTTCCGGCGGCGCTCGGCGGACTCATCCTCGTCTACTTCGCGCTCCCGTTCGCCACCTTCCTCTCTCGAACGGGGACGGCGGACGTCGTCGCCGGCCTGTCCACCCCCGAGGCGCAGGTCGCGATTCGCAACTCGCTGCTCACCGCACCGGTTTCGACCGCGATCGCAACAGTTCTCGGCGTGCCGCTCGCGTACGTCCTCGCCCGGACGTCGTTCCCCGGAAAGCGTCTCGTCGAGGCGCTGGTGATCCTCCCGCTCATCGTCCCGCCCGTCGTCGGCGGCGCGATGATCATCACTGCCGTCGGGCGATTTACGCCGATTGGCTCCGCCGCGACCGCCGCGGGCGTCCCGCTCACCGACAGCTTGGTGGGGGTCATCCTCGCCCAGACGTTCGTCGCCGCGCCGTTCGTCATCATCACGGCTCGAGCCGGGTTCGGCGCCGTTGACGAACGCCTCGAGCAGGCCTCCCGGTCGCTCGGCTACGGCCCGCTCGAGACCTTCTGGAACGTTTCGCTTCCGCTGGCTCGCGGCGCGATCCTCGCCGGGATCAGCCTGACGTTCGCTCGAGCGATCGGCGAGTTCGGCGCGACGATGATGGTCGCCTACAACCCGCGGACGATGCCGACGCGCATCTGGGTCGACTTCATCACCGGCGGGATCGACGCGATTGCCCCGCTCGCGCTCGCCCTGTTCGCGATCACGCTCGTCGTTCTCGCGGCCGTCCAGCGGTTCGGACGAGTTCCGACGGTGATCGATCGATGATGCTCGAACTCGATTCGCTCACGCACCGATACGGGACCGAATCCGCCGTCGACGACGCCTCGTTCGGCGTCGGTGAGGGGGAACTCGTCGCGCTACTCGGCCCAAGCGGGTGTGGCAAGACGACGATCGTACAGGCGGTCGCCGGTCACGTCCGTCCGACCGCGGGCCGGGTAAAACTCCGCGGCGCAGATGTTACCGACTCTCCGCCCGAATCCCGGGGGATAAGCGTCGTCTTTCAGCAGTCGACGCTCTACCCCCACATGACCGTTGCCGAGAACGTCGCCTACGGCCTCAAAGCGCGCGGCGTCGAATCGAACCGACGGGCCGATGTCGTCAGCGAGTATCTCGAACTGGTCGACCTTCGAGAGCAGCGCGACGCCTATCCGTCGGAACTGAGCGGCGGCCAGCGTCGCCGCGTCGAACTGGCTCGAGCGGTTGCTCCGGAGCCGGACGTACTCCTGCTCGACGAACCGCTCTCGGCTCTCGACCGATCCCTGCGCGAACGCCTCCGGGACGAAATCGCCCGCATTCAACGCGAAACCGGCGTCACGACGCTGTTCGTCACGCACGACCAGGAGGAGGCGATGGCCCTCGCTGACCGACTCGTCGTGATGGACGACGGCAGCGTCGCCGGCACCGGGGAGCCGCGGCCGCTCTACGAGTCCCCTCCGACGCCGTTCGTGGCGTCCTTCCTCGGTCGGTCGAACGAGCTCTCGGCGACCGTCACCCGCCAGGCGCCACTGACGCTCACAGTCGGCGGCCAGGAGGTCGTGCTGTCCGACTCGCGAGCCGACGTTTCGACCGGTTCCGCCGTCTCGTGTCACGTGCGGCCGGAAAATCTCACGCTGGGCAGTGTCAGCACGCTTAGTTCGGACGCCCCGGCGGTGTCGGTGCCGGGAACGGTGACCCGCGTCGCCGATATGGGTCGGCGCTACGACGTGACCGTCCGACTCGAAAGCGAGGAAGCGGTTATTGTCGAGCGGACCGAGATGCCGCCAGCGACGGGCGAGTCGGTTTCGGTGGGACTGCTCGAGGCGGACCTGACGATATTCGGTGCCGGCCGGAGCGACCGTCTCGGTGTCGACGTCTCGAGCACCTGAATCCACAATCGGCAACGGGGTTATCGATCGAGAGAACTCTCTGAAAGTGTGAAACTGACGGCTCTCGGAGTCCTACGATCCGACCAGGAGATCATCGTCATCGTCGTCCTCGCCGTCTTCGGTCTCCTCGATCGCCTCCTCGACCTCGTCCTGTGTTGCCTCCTCGAGTTCGTCCCTCATTCTAGTGCTAGATACGAGTACGAGGATATTATCACCGGTGAGCGTTTTCACAATCAGATAATATCATACACGACAGCTCTCGCACAACAGATCGTCCCCTCGACTCGGCGTTGTAACGTTTTGATGAAAAAGTGCCCCGTCAGGGATTTGAACCACGCGAAACGCTCGCTTCGCTCTCGTTTCTCTAATTCAAATCCCTTCCGTCCGCTTTTTGCTCACTACGTTCGCAAAAATGCTCCGTCAGGGATTTGAACCCTGGTCATCGGCTCGAAAGGCCGAAATGATTGGCCGGACTACACCAACGGAGCGTTCACTTC
This sequence comes from Natronorubrum tibetense GA33, assembly GCF_000383975.1. Lineage (NCBI taxonomy): Archaea > Methanobacteriati > Methanobacteriota > Halobacteria > Halobacteriales > Natrialbaceae > Natronorubrum > Natronorubrum tibetense. Next base: position 3,616,933 of record NZ_KB913017.1, read on the forward strand.
GTTCACGCGCCGAGCCTCGACGGACTTCGTCCGTCTCGCCAACGGAGCGTGTTTCGCTCTGCAATCAGTCATTGCCGAGGCCTAGTAAAAAGCGTTCCGTTCCGAGTCGACGGTGGCACACGCTGACGCACCTGAACGTCACGCACAATACACACTCCCGCGTTCACCGCTTCCGCCGCCATCTCAACGTTTTTGAAGCCCCGTGACAACCTATCCCGCATGAAATACGTCCGATTCCGTGACCCGGCCGGTGCCGTCCGACGCGGCGAGTTCGAGAGCGGTCACGTTCACTTCGCGAACGAGAGCTACGACCTCGAGGACGACGCCATTGACATCCTGCCGCCGAGTGACCCATCGAAGATCGTCTGTATCGGTCGCAACTACGCCGACCACGCCGACGAGATGGGGTCTGATCTGCCGGATCGCCCCCTGCTCTTTTTGAAACCACCGAACGCGGTCGCCGGTCACGGCGACACCATCACCGCACCCGCCGGAAAAGAACGGATCGACTACGAGGCAGAACTCGGCGTCGTCATCGGCGAACAGTGTCGCCACGTCCCCGAAGCCGACGCGATGGACGTCATCGAGGGCTTTACCTGCGTTAATGATATCTCGAACCGCGACGACCAGGAGAAAGAACAGAACTGGATCCGCGGAAAGGCGTTCGACGGTGCCGCGCCGATCGGCCCGCTGCTCGCGACGCCCGACGAGGTACCCGACGACGCGAGCGTCCAGTCCCGCGTCAACGGCGACCTGAAACAGGACGGGTCGCGCGAGCAACTCATCTTCCCCATTCCGAAGCTCATCGCCGAGATCACGACGTACATGACCCTCGAGCCGGGCGACGTGATCGCTACCGGCACGCCGGAAGGCGTCGGTCCGCTCTCCGACGGTGACGAGGTCGAAATCGAGGTCGAAGGCGTCGGAACGCTGTCGCACTCGATCCGCCGCCCCTGAGCGGCCCGTTTCCGACACGACGGTCAGTCGGCCTCTGCACCGACTCGAACCGAACCGTTTTCGCCCCGCTCGAGTGAAGACAGTCGTATGACCGTTCGATTCGGTGCGGTGACCGTCGACTGGATCGGTCTCGCGACGATTCGCCTCGAGGGCCAGACGGGGGCCGTCATCTACACGGATCCCGGGCCGGAGGCGTACGGCGTCCTCGACGGCCTCGAGCCGCGGGACGGCGATCTGATTCTCGTCAGTCACGACCACCACTACGATCCCGACTCGATCCGGCGGGTGGCTCACGAGGACGCTATCGTCGTCGTCCACGAATCGATCGACGCCCGCGAGATCGATCGGGAGGTCGAACAGCCCGAGAGTCTGCCCTACGAGGTCGAACGCGTTCGCGCCGACGAGTCGTTCGTTCTGGGACCGCTCGATCTGTTCACTACGCCGGCGTACAACGATCCGGCGGGCCCGCACGTCGACGAGGCGGGAACGCCGTACCACCCCGAAGGGCGAGGCTGTGGCTTCGCGGTCACTGTCGACGGCGTCTCGGCGTTCTGGCCCGGCGACACCGACGTACTCCCGTTCCACGAGGAGTTAGACGTCGATCTCTTCTGCCCGCCAATCGGCGGCACGTTCACCATGGATCGCCACGAAGCCGCCGATCTGGCGGACCGAATCCGGCCGGATCTCGTCCTGCCGGTCCACTACGACACCTTCGAAGCGATCGAAATCGACGCGGACGCGTTCGTCGTCGACGTCGCGAACCGGGGCGTCCCGGTGGTTCTCGACGAACAGAACTAACCAGTCTTACACATTTGGGGACGAATCCGTGGACATAAGTTGACGGTTGGCCACTCTCACGCATCTCCCATGCATACTGGTACCACTCCGACATCTTTCGGAGGCGACCGCGTGAACAGTCGTCCGAGACGGACTCTCCCGGATTCACGAACGGGTGACCGACGTGGCCAATAGCGCGGCCGATGAGAGCGGCCCACAGGATTCCGAACTTACCTACCCATCGTCCGACTGGCGCGGGTTCTTCGAGAATCACTTCGGACCGTCGATGCTCTGGGCGCTGATCAGCATCGGCGGGAGCCACATCGTCCTCGCACCGACCCTCGGCGGAACGTTCGGGCTCGTTGCAATCTGGATGTTCGGTCTCATCTACGTCGCCAAGTACGGCGCCTGGGAACTCGGCATTCGCTACAACTACGGGGTCGGAGCGAACCCCATCGAAGCGTACGGCGATCTCCCCGGGCCGAAAAACTGGGCCCTCTGGCTGACGATCCTCGTGTTCACCGTCATGTACACGTTCATTACGGCCAGCGTCGGGATGAGCACCGCCGCGTTCGTCGCCGCACTCACGCCCGGCTGGCTCACCGCCGCCTGGGCGTACGTAATCTTCATCGGCGCCGCCGGTGCCCTGGTGATCACGTCGCGATACTCCGTCCTCGAGAAAGCCCTGATCGGCTTCACGATCGCGGTGGGCGTCCTCGTTCTCCTCGGGGCGCTCGTCGGGCCGCCCTCCCCGGAACTGATCGCCGACACGGCGTTCGCGGTGCCGGACCTCACCGGCCCGGCGTTCGTCGCGCTGTTCGCCGCCGCAGCGGGCTTCGCACCGACCGGCTTCAGCACCAGTATCCTGATCGGGAGCTGGAGTATGGCCAAAGGGGAAGGCGCCAGTGAACTCCGCGAGAAGGGGCTGGATCCGGACGATCCCGCCAATCACGACTACATCCGCGCGTGGATCAAAACCGGTCGACGGGACTTCAACGTCGGCTACGTCTTCAGCTTCGTCCTGATCGCGGCGATGGTTATTCTGGCGACGAACGTGCTCTATCCGAACCCGCCGACGGACGCCAACCTCGCCTTCGCCATCGGATCGATTCTGAGCGACTCGTTCGGGGAGTGGTCGTACTACGCCATGCTGATCGGTGCGTTCGCGGCGCTGTATTCGACGGTCATCACGCTCCTCGACGGTGCCGCCCGTGCGACCGGGGATATCCTCCCGATGGCACTCGAGGACGAGAGCATCGACAGTGAGCGGGTGCGAAAGCTCGTCGTCGTCGGCGTCGTCGTCGTCAGCAGCGCGATGGTCGTCGCGCTCGGGGATGTCCCGGTGACCCTGTTGCTCTACGTCGCCGCAATCCTCGCGGTCACGGAGATCTTCTTCTACCCGGCGAACTGGTACGTCGTCGAGAAGCACCTGCCCGAGCCGTTCCGCCCGTCTCGAGCCTGGCACGTCTACTACGTCGTGAGTCTCGTGCTCGTCCTCGTCTTCGGTGCGATGGGGGCCGCACTCCGACTCGGGTTCATCGGCTGAGACGCCGTTCGGAACCACCAGCCGTCGGGGTGAGATACAGTGATTCAAGAAACCCATTCGAGCGGGGCTGAACTGGTTGGTTTTCCGACCGGACCAAAGCGTTACTGTCACCGCTGACGACTCCACGCCTATGAGCAGCGACCGTCGGTCGAATCGAGACGGGGGTGGGCCGCCGTACTGTTCGAACTGTGGCACCGGTCTCGAGCCCTTGACGAACTACTGTCCGAACTGCGGGGTGGCGAACAGTCGTTCGACCGGCCGATCGAGTCCCGAGTCGTCGACCACGCGAGGACGATCGGGTCTCGGTATCAGCACAGACAGGGACTCGAGCGACGGGGTGACGGATCGCGAGGCCCTCGAACACCGGATCGCGACGGCGCTGCAGGACGGCTGGAAACTCGAGCACGACTTCGGAGATCACGCCGTGATGGTGAAACGGTCGTTCGGCAGCAGGGACGAGCACCTGGTGGTCGCGCTGATCACCGTCTGGTTCACGATGGGAATCGGGAACGCACTCTACGGCGCGTACCGGTACGTCGGCGACGCCGAGCGGATGGTGTTGCGAACCGACCACGTCGAGAGCAGCGACGCCGATCAGGAGTCCACCGGATCGGCACTCCTCTGGCGGGCGACAGCCGCGGTCTGCTGGCTCGCGGCCGCAATCGTCGCCGTGATCGGCCTACAGGTCGTCACGGCAGCCGCGAGCCTACCGCTGTTCCTCCTCGCGTTCGTCTTCGCGGCGATGGGTGTGAGCGCACTGCCGTCGGTCCGACGACGACTCGAGGATCGACACTCGGTGACGGCCAACGGCCGGATCCGATCGGTCGACGAACGCACCGTCGTCGCCTACGACAGACCGTGTGCCGCGTGTGCCGATCCCGTTGGTCGGGGCCTCGAGCGAATCTACCGAAAGGAGTTCTGCCTGCTCGGCGTCCCGCTGACGGCCTCCGAGGGGCGCAACTACTACTGCAAGCGGTGTGCGACGGCCGAATTCCAGACCTCCCGCGGGAACGATCAGCAGGCAACGAAGTCGTCGTCCGGCCCGGTAGCGGACCGGAGTGTGGAGTCGCCAGAAACGGATCGGGAACCGGATCACGCCTGAACGGTGCTGTACGCTCTGGCCGTCGCTATCAAGGATCGGTCCCAGCGGGACGCCACGCTCGTCTACCCGTTCCGAAACGTCGGTTCGACGGCCGTCTACAGCACACCCATCGCGTCCAGCCGTTCCGGCAGATAGGTGTCCGTCACGAAGTCGAGACCGCGCGCTGCGAGCGACTGCTGTTCGGACTTCTTGCCGATCTCGAGCTGTAACTCGATCTGTTCCTCCCAGTAGTCGGTCTGGAAACGCGGGTCCTCGAGTTCGCTCTCGAGGGCGTTGATGTCCGAATCCGAGAGGGGATCGGTGGGAAGTTCGTACTCGACGATGTCGGCGGGCTGAATGCCGATGTACTGAGCCTCCGGAGTAGCGAGGTACTCCGAGAGGTGGGCCGATTTGATCGAGCCGTAGGCGACCGAGCCGTAGATGCGGTACGACCACGGGTCACCGTCGGCGAAGACCGTGACGGGGAGTTCGAGTTCGTCGTGGAGCCGTTTGATGATCCGCCGGGTCGCCCGAGCGGGCTGGCCCTTCAGGTGGACAATCAAGGCGTTGTACTCCTCGTCGAAGCCGTTCTCGACGAGTCGGTCGCGCATACCACCGGTCTCCACCGCGAGGATGAAGTCGGCGTCGGAGCTCAGAAACTCGATCGTGTCGGGGTTGTTCGGGATCTGGTAGCCGCCCTCGCCGACGTCTTTCTGACAGTGAATCTCGCGCTCGCCGCGACGGGTCTGCTCGCGCAGGTGGAGCGGGCCCATAATCGTCGCCCCTGACTCCTCCGGGCGCATGTGGAAGTCCTCGCGGGTGACTCCCGAGACGATTTCTAAGTCCTCGATCAGGCCGTTGGACTCGTCCTGATCGTTGAACTGGGCTTCCTTGTTGTCCCAGCTTTCTGAAAGGTAGTAGAGTTCACGCAGGGTCGACGACCGATCCTGCTCGAGTTGCTCCGCGAGGAATTCGATGGTGTAGACGGCTTTCAGGAGCTTTCGGGCCCCGCGGACGGAGTTCGCCGAGCGCGTCGACTCGCGGTCGCCGTACACCCAGACATCCATCTCCTCGCTGTACTCGATGTTGTTCTTCGTCCGCGTCGGGACGGACATGTGGGGGATCTCGCCCAGTTCGAACTGATCGTAAAACTGCGCCGCGAGATCGATCAACTGTTCTCGTGCCTGCTGGTCGTTGTCTGCGCTCATTGGTCTGTGACGGTGAGTTTCTCGGTTTCGACACCCTTCACGTCGAGATCGAACACGGCGTCGTCGGCCACCTCGTACTCGAGTGCGGCGTCGTCACCGCTCGAGACGTCCGGTTCCCACTTGACGAACCACTCGCCGTCCATCTCGACGACGGTGGCGTCGTCGGGGAGGCTGGTCGGCTCCGCCGAGACGATATCGGTGATCTCGAGGGACTCGCTGGTGTTGGAGTTGTTCTCGACCGTAACTGTAACGGCCTGACTGGTTCCGTTCTCCTCGAGCGATCGCTCGACGAGGACGTTGTTCATGATGCGGGCGATGGCGTCGTCGATGTCGGGTTCGTCGCGGCCGGTCACCTCGGCGACTTTCGTGGCCATCTCCGGGAGGATCTTCCCGAGGACGTTCTGTTTCTTCCGGCGCTGTTGCATCGAGCGGCGCTTGTTCAGGTAGCTCTTGAGTTCGCGTGCGGCCTCCCGGATCGCGAGTTCGATTTCGTCTTCGATTTCGGGGACGTTCGCGACGGCGTCCTTCGATTCACTGGTGAAGGGGACGTTCGTCGAGGCGACGTGGACCATGATGACGGCTGGGCCGTTTGGCAGGCCGGAGCCGCCGGGCTGGTCGAGCCCGTAGTTGCGCCAGCCGATCGATTTGACCACGTCGGTCGTGGCACACGCGCCGCGCTGATAGACCAACGGGACGCGGTTGGCAAAGCGCATGACATCGGCGCTTCCCTCTGCCGGAAGGTCGCCGCCGTAGGCGATGCCGGCCTCGACGATGAACGGATCGCCGCCGTGGACCTCGGCGTCTCGAGTCGCCGAGGAGTAGAAATCGGCTTCGAACTCCTTTTCGAGCCCGGCCGAGATCAGCTCCTCGGTGATGGGGGCGAGACACCGCGTTGGCGGCGCCATAATGTCGGTCTCGCGCATCCCGTCGACGAGGTTGCTGGCGGCGTCGCGGTCGCCTTTGAACTCGCGAACGAGCGGCGGGTCGTCCGGGACGGTTGCCATAACCCCCCAGACGGCCTCGAGGACGTTCTCCCGGGCGGTGTCGCCGAACGAAACGTCGTCGTACTCCTCGGTGAGGTCCGCCGCACGGTCGACGAACGAGCGAAGTTGTTTGTGGGTGAGTCGATGGCGGGCAAGCTCGTCTTCGTCTCCCGTCTCGTATTCGTCCTCGAACTTGGCCGCGAGGCGCTCGGCGAACGCGTGGATCACCTCGTCGTCCTTGCGCGTACTCGTCGCGTCGTCGGCGAGGGCGTAGAGGTCCGCAACGAGCCGGGTCTCGGCGTCGACATCGTCCTCGTCGAAGTCGACCGCTTCGTCACCGTCCGCCGGTTCGTCCGCTTCGGGCGCGTCGATCAACGCGCGCCAGACCACGTCGACCGCGTTCTCACGGACGGTGTCACCGAACGTCGTCCCGTGTTCGGACTCGACGTCGTCGGCGGCCGAATCGACGACGGCGAGGAGCTCGTGGTGGGCGATTCGGTCGCGGTCGTCGACCGCATCGACGATGGCGTCGGCGAAGGCGTCCGTCGCGTCGGCGCCCTTGTTCACGGTCGCATCCGTGATCGCCGCGTGGAGGTCGATCTCTTCGTGGCTCGCGGGCGGTCGCCAGCGCATCTCGCGACCGTAGTGGCGGTCGCGGAACTCGTCGATGATCGATTCGGCGCTCTTCTTGCCCACGCGCGTGAACTCCTCCTGAAGGAACCCCGAGACCGTCTGGGAGTCCGTCGCCGACAGCATCTTCATCACGGTGCCGAGTTCGACGCCGTGGGGGTGTGGGCGGATCTCCTCGGTCTCCTCGGGCAACTGGTCCGTCGCCCGTTCGAACTTGAAGTGTTCCTGCGGCTCGCGCAACTCGAGGCGTGCGTGGGGGTTGACGACCGCCGTGTGCTTGATGTAGTCGTGAAGCTGGCTGCGGGCGCGCATGTTCGCCTCCATCTCGAGGACGATGCGCGTCCCGTGGGGACGATCCCACGTGGTCGTCTCCTCGACGCTGATTTCGGGTTCGTTTTCGTCGGTGTCGACGATAAGTTCGAAGTACTCGGCCTCGCTTGCACCCTGGGTTCGACTGGTGATCTTCGCGGGCTTCCCGCTCGTGAGCTGTGCGTAGAGAACTGCAGCAGAGATCCCGATCCCCTGCTGCCCGCGGGACTGTTCGCGGGCGTGGAATCGAGAGCCGTAGAGCAGTTTCCCGAAGACCTTCGGGAGCGTTTCCTTCGTCAATCCCGGTCCGTTGTCCTCGACGATCAACCGATAGTAGTCGCCCGCTTCCTCGATCTCGACGTAGATATCCGGTAGAATGCCCGCCTCCTCGGCGGCGTCCAGAGCGTTGTCGACGGCCTCCTTGACGGCCGTGACGAGCCCTCGAGCCCCGCTGTCGAAGCCGAGCATGTGCTTGTTCTTCTCGAAGAACTCCGCGATCGAGATCGCCTGCTGGCTCTCGGCCAACTCCTCGGCGATCCCCGCCTCGTCCTCGAGTGTCGACTGAAACGACGTCATTGTCCCTCCATACTAACGGCGGGGCTAAAAGGTGTGTGTTACCGGAGTGAAAGTGATGTGGGCCTAGCTCACGTTGACTTCCCGGCCTCCTACGGGTACACTATGGACGGCTCGCCGTTGTGATCGCCCTTTTCGTTTCCGAAGTCATATCCGTCCTCGAACGTCGAATAGCCGGCATCGTCGAATAAGTCCAGCATCCGTCCTTCGGGGTCGGCTCGAGAGACGATACTGTGGGGAATTTCATCGTCCTCGTGGACCTCCATACCGATTCGGTCGTCCACGAACTCCCATATCTTGGCGTGGTCACCGCCGTTTGGTCGATACCGACTTGTCCCGTAACTCGTCGGACTTTCGAACGAATCCGTTCGATGGTTGTATCCCCATCGGCGGTATTCGTGACCTTGACGCCAGTCGAGTGAAGTCCATCCATCGTCGTCAAGTACGTCCGTTACTTCGGAAATTCCGCTGAGGTTCTCGAACGTGACATTGATCGGATTTTTCTTCTCGTAAGCCCAACCGCTTCAGGTAGCACTTCTGGAGTACGTCCAGACCGGGTATGACCAGTAGTGTTCTTCTGGATCTTCGTCATGCGCGCCAATCCCGCCAGGGCTTTCCTCGCGTTCCGCTCGACGGGTTCGATGATATTCCTGCCACTCCTCCTCGTAAGCGATCTCCGTCTCCCACCGCTCAGTCGTGACATCAGTCCCGCGTTCTGGTAGCGTATCTTCTTCCTCGAACGACGAGCGATTGTATTCGATCTCCTCGGTTAACGTCGCCGAATCAAGGTCCAATCGATGAACGAGGTCCTCGCTCGTTTTTCGGATTTCGACCGTTATCACGTCTGGATCGTATGTAACCTTCGTTCGTTTTCGTCCACGAACGGTAAAATCCTCTTCAGTGGAAGTTTCTTCGGTCGCCCCGACGCCACTTGCCGCACCAATTATACTCGCCGATCCAGATATCTGAATGAATTTCCTTCTTGTATAGTTTCTATCCATACAAACAGATATAATTATATGCTATCATTAAATATTTCTATTTTAACCAATAGCACCATTACATACAAGTCACTGGAGATGGAATCAACATACAATGAGTACTAGCCCGGAAAATCAGTCGCTCCTCACCACGTTACTGTCTGTCCTTCGACCTTCACGGCCCGTCGGGGTGGTATTCGTGGTTCTCGTTCTACTCGTCCTCCAGCACTTTTTTCGACGAGTGATTGCCGGATATACGACGACGTGGTTCGAAACCGGCCTTCCCTTCAGACTGTTAGATAGGGTGATGGAAATCGTTCTCGCACCCGTCCAGTCGACCGTAAACGTCTTGTACGATCCCTGGTCTCCTGATTGGGCTTTTTTCTTGGTCGCCTTCGTGTACTTCTGCGCGCTCGCGATCGTAATCGGGACCGCATACGAACACATCGCTCACGGCGTGTAGTCGGGATGTACGCCAGCGGTGAATCACCGAGGTAATTCCATCCGAGTCCACGACCGAATATACCGAAGGCAACGAATCTATGTTGATACGAGCGTTGACCGAACCGGAAATCTTCCATGCGGTGTCGGTGGCCCGCTGATCGACGCTGTGGCGAACGCGACTTCCCACACCGCGTTGCCGCTGCCGGGGTTGGATAGGGTGTGCCTCCGACGGTCTGCTGTAGCGCGCTACTGGGCAACCGCGAGATGTGTCAAGTTGCGCCGACACTGTCGCTCAGCAGTCCGTGTCACTCCTCGAGGGGTGGCCAGTACCACGCGTCGGCTCGGACGACGCCGAGCAGCTTCCGCCGCCGGTCCGTCAGCTCTTCGAGGCTCTCGCTGAACTCGTCGTCAGCCAGCGGAATGTCGTCCTCGCGGAGGCGGTCGAGATTCGGCGCTCGCGGCACGTCGTCCGCGGGCTCGATGAACGCCGTGCCGAGCGTGTCGAGATAGCTGTCGACGCTCGAGCGGGCGTTTTCGACCAGCGTTGGATTCGGCTGGGCGTCCTCGTCGACGCCGTGTCGGAAGATGGTCAGGGCTTCGTCGAAGATGGGGACGGCCATCGCCGAGGCCCGCGTGGCCTGTTCGCTGTGGTAGTAGTGGAGGATCGGGTAGGCCTTGTGCTGGTCTGCGAGCAGAGAGAGCTGGGTCGAAAGCGACTCGAGGGGGAGATCGAGCCCCTCGAACTCCTCGCCCTCGCCGGCCCAGCCCGCGCGGACGAAGGCCTCGCTGCGTTCGCCCAGTCCGGTGACGTCGCTGGCGAACGAGCGTTTCTCCGAAACGGCTCCGAGGACGGTGAGGACGTAGGAGACGCCTAGCGTCACGAACGCCATCCCCGTCGCGGTCGTAAAGGAACTCGCGATTTCCCAGGTGCCGGTCGTTGGGGAGTAGTCGCCGTTCCCGTTCGTGAACATGGTGTAGGCGACGTAGTAGAATCGGCCGGACCAGTCGGCGTACTCCCCAGTCTGCGGACTGACGAGGGCCGTCTGGTCTCCGGCGAAGAGAAGAGTCCAGCCCAGCCACAACAGTGCGATCCACATGGCAAGCGTGAGCGCGAGAATAAGCGGCCCGGCGAGGCTCAACGCGCGCGGGTGATCACTGACCGTCCGGAGGCCGCGCCAGGTCCAACTGGTCATCCGTCCCGAGAGCGGACCCGACCCCCCGTCGACCCAGAGCGTCGTCCAGAGAATGTCGACGATCACGGCGGTGAGTACGACGATACCGGCGGCCAAATACAGCGGTCTCATTTTGGACGAACTACAGGACCGAACTTCGTCAACGATGGCCCGGTCACTGACGCGGCTTTTTCAGTACCGACGAAGCCGACGGTGACGCCTCGTGAGTCGCCGTCTGGAAAAGCCGTTTCGGTGCGCCAGAGGGTTTATACTATTCACGACACACCAACGACTATGAGTACACGAACGGGTGCCACCGACGGATCCTTCTGGGGGGAGGTCGACGACGACCTGGCACTCACTCGGTATCGGGCACTCGTCGAAACGATCGACGACGGTCTCTACCAGCTCGACGCCGACGGGCGGTTCGTCGCGGTCAACGACGAACTCGTTGCTGTGACGGGGTACGCTCGAGACGAACTCGTCGGCGAGCACGTCTCCCTCCTGCTCGGCGATTCGACTATCGACGCGATCGAACGTGAAATCGCGAATCGACTGCGGTCGGACGACGACGCTGCGACCTTCGAACTCGAGGTTCAAACGGCCGACGGTGAGACACTTCCCTGCGAACTGCGGATCAATCCGATCGTAGAGGACGGCGAGTTTCGGGGCACGATCGGCGTCGCCCGCGATCGATCGAGGCCAACCCGGACGTTGCACGCGACCGACGCGGAGCGATCCGCACCGGCGGATATCGCGGACACCTCCTCCGAGTCGATCACGACCATTCTCGACGATGCCAACATCGGCGTCGTCGTGCTCGACGACGGCTTCGACATCGCCTGGATCGACGAGACGATCGAGGACATCTTCGGTCTCGAGCGCGAGTCGATCGTCGGCCGGGACAATCGAAGGGTGCTCGAAGACGCCCTCTCGGAGTTGGTCGCCGAACCCGATTCGTTCGCGGAGACCGTCCTGGCCACGTACGACGAGGGCAGCTATACCGACGGCCTCGAGTGTCGAATCACCGGAACCGCAGACGACGATTTCGAGGAGCGGTGGCTCGAGTACCAGAGCGAACCGATCGAGTCGGGCGAGTACGCCGGCGGTCGGGTGGAGATCTACTACGACATTAGCGATCGGAAGCGGTCGGAAGGTGTCCTGCGGGAGAACCAGGCGGTGTTTCACTCGCTAGTCGACGCCGTCGAGGAGTACGCGATCTTCCGGTTGGATCCGGAGGGGCACATCACCAGTTGGAACGAAGGCGCAACGCAAATCAAGGGCTACGACCGCGAGGAGATCCTCGGCGAACACATCTCGAGGTTCTACACGGACGCGGATCGGGATGCGAACGTTCCGAAACGAAATCTCGAGGCGGCCACCGAGAACGGCTCCGTCGAGGACGAAGGGTGGCGGGTTCGAGAAGACGGGACGCAGTTCTGGGCGAACGTGACGATCACACGAATTCGAGACGAGGACGGGACCCATCAGGGGTTTTTGAAAGTAACTCGCGACATGACCGATCGGTGGCAGTTCGAACGAGAGCTCGAAACCGAACTCCAGCGGATGCTCAGCCGGATCTCCGACGCGTTCTACGCCGTCGACGACGAGTTTCGGTTTACCCACGTCAACGACCGCGCCGAGGAGCTCCTCCAGCACTCCGAGGAGGAGTTACTCGGCGAGCAACTCTGGGACGTCTTCCCCGACCTCGTCGAGATCGACGAGGTCTGGGACGCCTTCCATACGGCACTGGACACGCAGGAGCCGACCAGCTACGAACTCTACTACGACACGCTCGACTTCTGGGTCGAGGCGAACCTCTACCCCTCCGAAACCGGTATTTCGGTCTACTTCCGCGACATTACCGAACGGAAAGAACGCCAGCAGGCCCTAGAGGAGTCCGAACAGCGCTATCGGACCCTCGCCGAATACTTCCCGAACGGACTCGTCACGCTGTTCGACCACAATCTCGAGTACACGCTCGCTGCTGGTCAGGGCTTCGATCGGATCCCCGTGGACCCCGATTATCTCGAAGGAGAGACCGTCTACGAGGCGTGGCCGGACGGGACGAGCGACGAACTCGAGCCCGTGTTTCTGGCCGCGCTCGAGGGCGAGGAGCGATCGATCGAAATTTCCTACGCCGACCAGGAGTGGGTCATTCACGCGGTGCCGATCACCGACGAGCGCGGTGCTGTCATCACTGGGATGACGATGGCCCAGGACATCACCGAGCAAAAGGAACGCGAGCAGTATCTCGAGGACGCCAAAGCGCAACTCGAGGCGGCGACCGAGGCCGGTGCCGTCGGGACCTGGGAGTGGCAGATTCCCGAGGATCAGTTCGTCACGGGTCGATCGTTCGCCAAGAAGTTCGGCGTCGATCCGGATGCAGCCCGCGAGGGCGTTCCGCTCGATCGAATCATGTCGTCGATCCACGAGGCGGACCGCGACCGCGTCGAGCGGCGAATCGAAGCTGTCCTCGAGTCGGGCGGTGAGTACGAGGAGGAGTACCGCGTCTGGAACGCCGACGGCGAACTCCGGTGGGTCGTCGCCCGCGGGCACGTCGAATACGACGAGAACGGAACTCCCGAGACGTTCCCCGGTGCGCTCACCGACATCACGGAGCGAAAGCGAACCGAACTGGAACTCCAGCGGAACAAAGAACAGCTCCAGTCCCTGTTCGAGATCCTCCCCGTCGGGGCCATCGTTGCGGAGCAAAACGGCGGTATCGTCGAGGCGAATAGGGCCGCCAAGGAGATCTGGGGTGTCGACGCGCTCGACGCCGACTCGTTCGACGACTACGATCAGTTCCCGGTCAGGCGGGCCGACACGGGCGAGTCGCTTGAGCGCGACGAGTGGACGATCGCTCGCGTGCTACAGGGCGAGGAGGTGACCGAGCCCGGAACCTTCGAAATCGATTCGAGAGACGGCGAACAACGTATTCTCAGCGTCAGAGGGATGCCGATCAGAGACGCACGCGGTGACGTGACGCGTGCCGTGATCACGCTCAGCGACATTACCGAACGCACGGAGTACCAGCGCCGACTCGAGGAGACGATCGCCCAACTGGAGGAGTCAAACGAACGGCTCGAACACTTCGCGTACGCCGCCAGCCACGATCTGCAGGAGCCGCTGCGAATGGTCTCGAGCTATCTCCGACTCGTCGAGGACCGGTACGGGGACCAACTCGACGAGGACGGCGAGGAGTTCCTCGAGTTCGCGGTCGACGGCGCCGATCGCATGCGCGAGATGATCGAGGGGTTGCTCGCCTACTCCCGCGTGGAGACCCGCGGCGATCCGCTCGAGCCGACCGATCTCGACGCGGTGTTCGAGGATGTCGTGGCAGATCTCCAGCTTCAGATCGAGGAGTCGGACGCCGAGATTACAATCGACGAACTCCCGCGCGTCGAGGGTGACGCGAGTCAGTTACGGCAGGTGTTCCAGAATCTCCTGACGAACGCGATCACGTACAGCGGGGAGGAGCCGCCACGGATTCACATCGAAGCCGAGCGACGGGACCGGAACTGGGTCGTGTCGGTCCACGATGAGGGGATCGGCATCGAGGCCGAGGATCAAGAGCGCGTGTTCGAGGTCTTCCAGCGACTCCACAGTCGCGGCAAACACTCCGGGACGGGGATTGGACTCGCGCTCTGTCAGCGAATCATCGAACGCCACGGCGGTGATATCTGGCTCGACTCCGAACCGGGCGAGGGGACGACGTTTTCGTTTACCCTGTCGGCGGCCGAACGTCAGTGAGATACGTCGGGTCAGCGACTGTCGAACAGCGTCTAACAGGAGTGTCACGGCGCTGTTCGACAGTCTGACACTACACGTTTCTTGCGCACCGATCGATCACCGTTCAGTCGATCGCTACGAGAAAGTCGCCAAACGGTTCGGCAAGTTCGTCGATCCACTCGCCGTCCTTCTTGGGCACGAACCGGACCACGATCGTGTCTCGCTCGTCTCCGCTGCGTGCCCTCTCGAGGCGCTGGATGCGCTGCGTCCGCTTCCAGCTCCCCGTGATTTCGACGCGTCCGTATTCGGCGTGGTCGTGCGTCTCTCCGTCCTCGATGAGTCGGTCATCGGCTGACCCGTACTGCTGTTTCCTGTCAGTGATAGGGGCTGTTACTGACCTGTGCGGTTTCCGTTCCCTGCCTGCAACGGTATAGGCGCACTCGCCTCCACTTTGGCGGTAGTCACACGAGTTCGGGTCGGCGTTCGCGATTCGCCGACCGTCGCACTCGTGGGGCGATATGTCCCGTTCTCGAGCACTCCCGGCTACCGGTCGTCAGCGACGGTTTCCGAAAACACCGTCGTGACCCCCCGATTCGTCTCGAGGTTGTATTGGTCTCCCTCGCCGTGTTCGACGTGACGGGGAATCGAGCCCCTCCAATCATCGATTACTCGGCCGTCGAACGCAACTAATACCGTGTTGTAGCTCCCTCGATACGAGCAACCAGCTGTTACCGAGCGCTCGCCCGCGCGCGTACGTGACTTTTATTAGGGCCCGACCACTACCCGAAAGCAGGTTTTACATGTCCCAGGAAAGTGAGTACGGCGCCGGACAGATTCAGGTCTTAGAGGGCCTGGAGGCCGTGCGAAAACGGCCGGCGATGTATATCGGCTCTACAGATTCTCGAGGACTCCACCATCTCGTCTACGAAGTGGTGGACAACTCGATCGACGAGGCACTGGCAGGTCACTGCGACGACATCACCGTCACGATCCACGAGGACAACTCGGTGAGCGTCGCAGACGACGGCCGCGGTATCCCCGTCGACACGCACGACGAATACGATCGCCCGGCTCTCGAGGTGATTCTCACTGTTCTCCACGCCGGCGGGAAGTTCGACAACAAGTCCTACCAGGTCTCCGGCGGTCTCCACGGTGTCGGCGTGAGCGTCGTCAACGCGCTTTCCGAACGTCTCGAGGCCGAGGTCAGACGCGACGGTGCCGTCTTCCGCCACGCCTTCGAGACGGGCGAACCAGTCGGCGACATGGAGCGCGTTCGCGACATGGAGCCGGACGAGGAGACCGGCACGCAGGTTCGGTTCTGGGCCGACACCGACATCTTCGAGGCAGACGAATTTTCGTTTTCGACGCTCTCGAACCGGCTTCGCGAACTCGCCTTCCTCAACTCGGGCGTCCGCATTACGCTGCGTGACGAACGCGAGCAGACCGACGACGGCGAGTTCGTCGCGGACACCTACGAGTACGACGGCGGCATCCGCGAGTTCGTCGAGTATCTGAACGAGACGCGCTCGGCGATGCACGACGATATCATCTACTTCGAGGACGAAGAGCAGAACATCCAGATCGAGGTCGCAATGCAAGCCACCGAGGAACTGCAGGGCTCGATCCACGCCTTCGCGAACAACATCAACACTCGAGAGGGCGGGACTCACCTCACCGGGTTCAAGACCGCGCTCACGCGGACGGTCAACGACTACGCGGGTGACAACGGCTTGCTCTCGGATCTCGAGGAGAATCTCACGGGCGAAGACATCCGCGAGGGACTCACCGCGGTCATCTCGATCAAACACCCGGACCCGCAATTCGAGGGCCAGACGAAAACGAAACTCGGCAACTCGGAGGTCCGCGGAATCGTCGAAAGCGCGATGCACGAGGGGCTTGGCACTTACTTCGAGGAACATCCCGACACGGCACAGGCCATCGTGATGAAGGCCGTCGAGGCCGCGAAGGCGCGGAAAGCAGCCCGAAAGGCCGAAGAGTTGACGCGACGCAAGTCGGCGCTCGACTCGACCTCGCTGCCCGGAAAGCTGGCGGACTGCCAGACCAAGGATCCCGACGAGGCCGAACTGTTCATCGCGGAGGGTGACTCCGCGGGCGGCAGCGCAAAACAGGCCCGGAATCCGGATTATCAGGCTATCCTCCCCATCAAGGGGAAAATTCTGAACGTCGAGAAACACCGACTCGATCGGATCCTCGAGAACGACGAGATCCGGAACATGATCACCGCGATCGGCGCGGGGATCGGTGACGAGTTCGACATCGATGATGTCCGCTACAAGAAGATCATCATGGCGACCGACGCCGACGTCGACGGCGCGCACATCCGGACGCTCATGCTGACGTTCTTCTACCGGCACATGCGCCCGCTGCTCGAGGGTGGCTACGTCTACGCGACTCAGCCGCCGCTGTATCGGGTTCGCTACCGCGGCGAAACGTACGACGCGATGACCGAGGCCGAGCGGGACGAGATCGTCGAGGAGAAGTGCGACGGCAATCCGACCCAGGTCCAGCGATTCAAGGGACTGGGCGAAATGAACCCCGAACAGCTCTGGGAGACGACGATGAACCCCGAGAACCGTATTCTCAAGCAGATCACGATCGAGGACGCGGCCGCGGCGGACAAGATGTTCTCCGTGCTGATGGGCGACGCCGTCGAACCGCGCAAGCAATTTATCAAAGATCACGCTCCCGAAGCCGAGTGGATCGATATTTAGACGAGGTGACGTAACTACATGAGTTCAGACGTACCCGATCCGACTGACGTAGAGGCACGGGCGGTCGAAAACGTCCGCATCGAAGACGAGATGGAGCAGAGCTACATCGACTACGCGATGTCCGTCATCGCGGGCCGAGCCCTCCCGGACGTCCGGGACGGCCTGAAGCCGGTTCATCGGCGCATCCTGTATGCGATGCACGAGATGGGCGTCTCGTCGGGCAGCAGCCACCGCAAGTCCTCCTCGATCGTCGGGGAGACGATGGGTGATTACCACCCCCACGGTGACAGCGCGATCTACGACACCCTGGTCCGACTGGCCCAGGACTTCTCGATGCGCTATCCCCTCGTAGACGGGCAGGGGAACTTCGGCTCGATGGACGGCGATCCCGCCGCAGCGCCTCGATACACTGAGGCGCGGATGGCCCCCGTCGCCGAAGAGTTGCTCGAGGACATCGACAAGGACACGGTCGACTTCTCGGCGAACTACGACGACCGCCTGCAGGAACCCGACGTGTTGCCGGCTGCCTTCCCGAACCTGCTGGTCAACGGCTCCTCGGGGATCGCGGTCGGGATGTCGACGAACATCCCGCCGCACAATCTTGGCGAGGTGATCGACGCGACGATCGAGTTGATCGACAACCCCGACGCGACGGTGGAGGACCTGATGGAGCACGTCAAGGGTCCCGACTTCCCGACCGGCGCGAACATCGTCGGACGGGACGCCATCTACTCGGCGTACAAGACCGGCCGCGGACGCGTTCGGGTCCGCGCCGAGTTTGAGGTCGAGGAGTGGAAAAAAGACCGCGAACGGATCGTCATCACCGAACTTCCCTATCAGGCGAACAAGGCCCGAATGGTCGAGCGCATCGCCGAGGACGTCAACGAGGGCCTGATCGAGGGGGTCTCGGACCTGCGCGACGAGTCCGACCGCGACGGCGTCCGCGTCGTCGTCGAGTGTAAACGCGGCGCGAACGTCGAGGTCGTCAAAAACCGACTGCTCGAGAACCATCTCGAGAAAACGTTCGGCGTCATCAACCTCGCGCTGGTCGACGGCCAGCCCCAGGTGCTCTCGCTTCGAGAGACGCTCGAGGAGTACGTCGCCCACCGACGCGAGGTCGTCCGCCGCCGTAGCGAGTACGATCTCGAGGAAGCCGAAGACCGCGCCCACATCTTAGAAGGCCGGCTGACGGCCGTCGAGAACGCCGACGACGTGGTCGAACTGATCCGCAACAGCGAGGACCGCTCCGCTGCAAGAGAGGCCTTACAGGAGGCGTACGACTTCTCGGAGGCCCAGTCCGAGCATATCGTCCGGATGCAACTCGGCAGCCTCACTTCGATGGAGACCGCCGAGATCGAAGACGAGTACGAGGAGGTCCAGGCCGAAATCGAACGCCTGACGAGTATCCTCGAGAGCGAGCAGGAACTGCTCGGCGTCATCAAGGACGAACTCCGCGAGATCAAAGACGAGTATGCCGATGACCGTCGTACCTCGATCGTCGAGGACCAGGGGACGGTCACCCACGAGGACCTCATCCCGGAGGAGGAGGTCTTCGTCGTCATGACCGAAGACGACTACGTCAAGCGGATGCCAATCGAGAACTTCGATCCCCAGGGCCGGGGCGGCAAGGGGATCATCGGCGCGGACGTCAAGGACGACGACCGCGTCACGACGGTGTTCCGGGCGAACACCCACGACTACCTGCTCTGTTTCACCAATCAGGGCAAAGTCTACCAGCTCAAGACCTACGAGATCCCCGAGATGGGCCGCACCGCTCGAGGGAAATCGGCGGTCAACATCCTCGATCTCGACCCCGGCGAAGATATCACGGCGATCGTCGACACCGACGCCTTCGGCGAGGACGAGTACGTAACCATGGCGACCCGCCACGGGTACGTCAAGCGAACCACCGGCGACGACTTCGAGAACATCCGGACGACCGGGATTATCGCGGCCGACTTAGAGGAGGGCGACGAACTGGTCGACGTCGAAGTCACCGACGGCTCGCAGGATCTGGTCATCGCGACGGAAGGCGGGATGACGATCCGGTTCGACGAGAGCGAAGTCCGCTCGATGGGACGAAACGCCCGCGGGGTCAATGGGATCAAACTGCAAGAGGACGACGCGGTCGCCGGACTGGTCGCGACCGACGAAGAGGACGGACAGGCGCTGTTGACCGTCACCCGAAACGGGTACGGGAAACGGACTCGGCTCTCCGAGTACCGCACGCAGTCCCGGTACGGAAAGGGCCTGATCGACATCAAGACGGGCGAGCGAAACGGTCCCGTGACGGCCGTCAAAGCCGTCGATGACGACGACCAACTCGTCATGATGAGCGAGCGCGGCCAGATCGTCCGCACCCGCGTCGACGAAATCTCCGAAGTCGGACGGAACACGATGGGCGTGATCGTGATGGCCGTCGAGGACGGCGACGCGGTTGCCAGCGTCGACGACATTCCGGCGGCCGCGGCAGCCGACGCCGAGGCAGACGACGGTGACGAGGCAAACGACGAAGTCGAGGCGGACGGCGAAGTCGAGGCGGACGGCGACGAAAACTGAGCGGCCCGCAGCAATTTTTTGCGTGTCGAAGCGCCGTCGAGCACAGTAGGCGAGCGGAGCGTCGGTGGATACTCTCGAGTACGGGGTAAGTTATGAAGAGTCGAAACTGTGGGCGACTCAGTGTGCAGGCTCTTCGGCAGGCGCGACCATGTCTTCGATCCGCAGGATGAGAATGTTGTTGGTGTCGTCCTTGCCGTCGACGCGGCCCTCGATGACCAGTTTCGACAGCGGCGTCGGGCCGACGGTGACCGAATCGTCCTCGTGAATCTCGCCCATCGAGCCCTGCATGTGAATCTCGGCGCGGCAGAGTTCGGGGTGGTGGACGCTCGAGAGATCGATCTCCTCGACGATGACGTCCTGGACGGGGTTACCCTCGTGCTCGAGCGGGACGGAGGCCGGATCGTCCATCTGCTGGATCTCGAGGGCCTCGTAGGCTGCGGCGGTCGGCTTGTAGCCACCTTTCGGGCCTGGTACACCCTCGACCAGCTGCAAGGCCTTGAGACTCTGCATCTGGTTGCGGATCGTTCCGGGGTTCCGGTCGACCTGGTCGGCGATATCCTCGCCTTTGATTGCGGATTCGGACTCCTTGTGGAGATTCGTCAATGCGCGGAGGATCTTCTTCTGGCTGGGGGTGAGTTCGATGGATGACATACTTTATTGTTCGTAATTGATTTCCTTAAACCCGACGGGTACGCCGGGCTGATATGCTCAGATTTTGCTGTTTGAACCAGCCATAGTAAGGCGTTTGGATTTGTCATCCGCCGCTCGCTCCGGCCGACGATGCTCGGCGATTACGTCGGAACCAGCCAGCCCTCGAGGACCACGTCGGTGAGCACGTCCTCGAGGAGGAACATCAGGACGAAGCCGAACGAAAACGTCGCGGCGTTGACTCGGGTGATGACGGCTTCGGCATCGAATCGGATGAGTTCCGCGACCTCGATGAGCACCTGGAGGATCGCACCGATCGCGATGGCGTAGAACAGGACCGCGAGCAGATTGGACTGGGCGAAGCTGCCGACCCAGCCGCCGAGAATAACGGTGCCCCCCGCGATGGCACCCATCGCGACGAAGTGATACAGCGGGGGCGTCGCCCTGTCGCGAGCGACGGCGGCGACGATGGTCGGGCCCTCCATCACGTTGTGCATCACGAACGCCAGAACGAGCAACATCACCAGCGACGCGTCACCGGCCACGTAGGCGACGCCGATGCCGAGCCCTTCCCCGAGACTGTGGAGGCCGAGCGCGAGCGCGACCAGATAGGCGATCTCGAGGCCGCTTTTTTGTTGGTCGGCCATCTTGCGCTGGCGCCACTCGCTGGCAGCGTACATGACGAGGAACGTCCCCCCGACGCCGACGATGGCCAGCGCGGCAGCGAGACCGGTACTCTCGGCGGCAGCGCTGTACTCGAAGACCTCTTCGGTCATCTCGACGGCGATGAACACGAGGACACCGGCAGCGAGCGCCATGAAGGCGTGTAAATACCGCGGATCGAGATTGCGAATAAACGGGAACCAGAGCATCCCAATCAACACCGGAATGATACCGGCAATCGCCCCGATTATCGTCAGCATCCAGAGCATATCGGCCGTGCTCGCTTCGTCCACGCTTCCGAGGTCGCCGAACGGCGAAGTGAGATAGAGCGCTCCGAAAATCGCCCCGAATACGAGGAGAGGACCGATCGCTAACAGCCAGCGAGGCAGGTCGTGTATCGACCGATCCGTCATCGCAAACCGTCACCTCCAGAAACACAAACTCGAGTCGTCATTACACAGTTATTAGGTCCGTCTAAACTTATACCTTTTCCACGCGCTTTCCGTTAGATCGAATCTAAACAAAATTCTCGATCGGCTTCTTGTAGGAATATGGTCCGTCTCGTACTATTGTTCGACCTCTGCCCCTCGAGCCACGCGCACGTGGTGTGCGACGGCGTCGGGGAGCGAGACCGATTCGTCGTGCTCGCTCGAGCGCGCGGTGATCATCCCGAACGGTGCGACCTCGACGATCTCGAGTTCGACGCCGGGTTCGACGCCGTGGTCGGCCAGATAGGAGAGGACGTCCGCGTCGCGGTCGGCAACCTCCTCGACGACGACGACGTCGCCCTCCTCGAACTCGGTGACGGATTTGCCATCGGGACGCTCCGGCGGCTCGAGGTCGGCGCTGGGGATCGGCGAGCCGTGGGGGTCGACCGTCGGCTGGCCCAGCGCGTCCGCGACGCGGGCCTCGAAATCCTCGCTGATGTGGTGTTCGAGCCGGTCAGCCTCCTCGTGGACCTCCGCCCAGTCGTAGTCTAAGTGTTCGGTGAGGTAGGCCTCGAGCAGCCGATGGTGGCGGACGACCTCGAGGGCGACGGTCTCGCCCTCGTCGGTCAGCGTGACGCCGCGGTACTTCTCGCGGTCGACGAAGCCCCGTTCCTCGAGTTTGTCGAGCATGCTCGTGACGGTTGGCGACGTGACATCCAACTCCTCGGCGATAGCCGACGTCTTGATGCGCTCGTCAGTCTCGCGCTGGAGCTGGTAGATCGCCTTGAGGTAGTCTTCCATCACGTCGCTCAGCATCATCTTGTTCGAGGTTTAGCCCCGTCTAACCCTAAATCTGTCGCCGTCTCGATCGTCAGCATCAAATCGCCCCGTCGTAAACTGGACGTATGGGCACGACTGTCAGAATTATCGGTGCGCCGATGGACTACGGCGCGGATCGCCGCGGAGTCGACATGGGACCGTCCGCTATCCGGTATGCGGGACTGGCCGACAGACTCGAGCGGGCGGGGGTCGATCCGATCGACGCGGGAGACCTCGATATCCCGCGGGCCGAAGAACGGGACCCGGACGCCGGCGGCCCGAATCGGGGGAACGCGAAGTTCCTCCGGGAGGTCGAAGACGTCTGTACGCGCCTGAGCGATCGCGTCGCGCAGACGCTCGCCAACGGCGAATTCCCGCTCGTCGTCGGCGGCGACCACTCGGTTGCCATCGGATCGATGCACGGTGCCGCTCGAGACGCCGACCTCGGCGCGATCTGGTTCGACGCCCACGCCGACCTGAACACGCCGGAGACCTCGCCCAGCGGAAACGTCCACGGGATGCCCCTCGCCGCGACGCTCGGCCACGGCGCGTTCGCGGAGATGGAGTGGGCCACCGCGCCCCGCGTCCGAGAGGAGTCGATCGCGTACGTCGGCCTTCGCAGTATCGATGAGCGCGAACGCGAACTCGTCCGAGAAAGCGAGATGACGGCGTTTACGATGGCCGATATCGACGAACGCGGCATGACGGCCGTCGTCGAGGACGCACTCGACGTCGCAACGGACGGCACCGACGGCGTCCACGTCAGTCTCGATCTCGACTGGCTCGACCCCAAAGCGGCCCCCGGCGTCGGGACGCCCGTCCGCGGCGGCGTCACCTATCGGGAAGCCCACGCCGCACTCGAGACGGTCTCCGAGCGACACGATAGCGAGGGAGTCCTCCGATCGATGGATGTCGTGGAAGTAAACCCGATCCTCGACGAAGGGAACGAAACGGCGACGCTCGGGGCCGAACTGACCGCGAGCGCGTTCGGAAACCGAATCCTCTGAACTCGGAACCTGTCAGGAGCTCGATTTTCCGGAGGGCGTACACTGAGGGGTGAGAACACGCCACAACTTGATGCGCGTTCCAACACCTTTGTATCGTAGTGTATCTGACTGTCGAATATGACTGAGAACGTCGTCGTGCTCGGCGCGGGCTATGCCGGTGCTGGTGCGATCAACAAGCTCCAATCGGAGCTCGGGGGCAACGCGCGGCTAACGTGGATCGCAGACGTCGACTATCATCTCGTCTTGCACGAATCTCACCGCGTGATCCGTGATCCGGATGTCCGTTCGGACATCACGTTCCCGGTCGAAGACATCGCCGACCCGTCGACTCGGTTCATCCAGGACGAAGTCACCGGCCTCGACGTCGACGAGCAGGTCGTCGAACTCGCCGACACCGACGACGTCGACTACGACTACGTCCTCGTCGGCCTCGGCAGCCAGACCGCCTACTACGGCATCCCCGGTCTCGAGGACCACTCGCTGACCCTGAAGAGCCTCGACGACGCCCTCGAGATTCACGAGGCCGTCAAAGAAGCCAGTCAGGCCGCAACCCGCGGCGAACCCGCACAGGTCGTCATCGGCGGTGCCGGTCTCTCGGGCATCCAGACCGCCGGCGAAATCGCCGAGTTCCGCGACAACCACCGCGCGCCGATCGAAATCCACCTCGTCGAGGCGCTCGAGGAAATCTTCCCCGGTAACGATCCGGAAGTACAGCAGGCGCTGCGCGACCTGCTCGAGGAGGCTGGCGTCCAGATCCACACGGACGACCCGATTACGGAAGCGAAGGAAGACGTCATCGAGTTCGACGAGGGCGAACCGCTCGAGCACGACGTGCTCGTCTGGACTGGCGGCATCACGGGTCGCGACGCGATGGACGACGTCGACCTCGATAACGAACACAACCGCGTGAACACGGAAGCGAACTTCCAGACCTCCGACGAGCGCGTCTTCGCCATCGGCGACTCGGCGATCATCGACCAGGGCGACCGGCCCGCACCGCCGACCGCACAGGCCGCCTGGCAAGCCGCCGAGGTTGCCGGCGAGAACATCTCGCGTGCCATCGAGAACCGTCCCCTCAAGACCTGGGAGTACAACGACAAAGGGACCGTCGTCTCCGTCGGCGAGAAAGCAGTCGCTCACGACGTGCAGATGCTCCCCGTCGACACCTTTGGCGGCTTCCCCGCGAAGAACCTGAAAAAGATGATCGCCGCCCGTTGGATTGCGGACATCACCTCCTGGAACGTCGCCCGCAAGTCCTGGTCGTCGCTATAAGCCGGCCACGCCCCAGTTTCGAGCGCTCGAGTCGATCTTTTCACAGGCCTGGTGGATCCCTTGCGTTGATACCGTCTACACGTACCGTAGGGTACGCGCGCCGCCTCAGAAGCGTCCGTCGAGATAGCTCCGTGCGAGCGTCGCCTCCGCCTTCCGCAGGTGGTCGCCGGCCGTACTCGTCGCGATTCCCAACTCGTCCGCGATGTCGCTTATGGTCCCCTCACGTGGGATTTCGTAGTAGCCGACTCGCTCGGCGGCCGCCACCGTCGCTCGCTGTCGCTCGGTCAGTCCGATACGACCGTCGGTCGGCCCCATCGAAGTCACGGCCTCGAGTTCGACGGCGAACCCGTCGGGGAGTTCGTCCACGACGGTATCGACGTCAGCGGCGGTTCCCAACACCTGTATCGTGAGCCGACCACCAGGGAGGAACGTGACCGGCGGCACGGCGACGAGGTTCGTTGCCGTGAACGCGTTGTACAGCTCCCGATCGCTCTCTGTGGGAGTATCCCTGACGTAGAGATACAGTTCGCCGGCCCGACCGTCTACCAGTTCGTACTCGCGGATCGACGCCGTCTCTCGGAGCGCGCGCTCGTATACGTCACGGTCGGCGAGCACGCGAAACACCAGCGCGATGCGCTGCTCGCCCGTGACGTTCCACTCGAGTAGCTCGCTCCGGTGAACCGCCTCGTGGTCGTCGATCAATCGATGCATCGGATGTTGGGCCCACTCTGGCATCCGGATCGCCACTGTAAACGAACGCATACCGATACCAACGGGTTTAGCTTATAAATAGACGGATAGATCCGTGACAACGACGAGGGGTTCGGGCCACCGATCCGCTGCTATGAGCGAGGAGACACGCGCTTCCGCGACGACCGACACCGCGTCCACCGCCGACGATCACGGCGACCCCAGCAGCGCCGACGGCGACCGAACGGATCGTCCGAAACCGCTGCCGGTAATCGGCAACCTCCACCAGATAACTGGCGACCCGCTCGGATTCTTCGACGCGGCGCGTGGACACGACCTGCTGCCCTACCGGATGTTCACCGACCAGTGCTACGTCGTCGCCCATCCCGAAGGGGTCCAGGCCGTTCTCGTCGATGACGACGACGCGTATCGCAAGGGGGAGATGATGCAACGACAGATCGGGAGCCTCCTCGGCGACGGAATCTTCCTCGCCGAAGAGGGCGACTGGCAGGACCAACGGTCGACGATGCAACCCGCGTTCTACCGAGAGCGGATCGCCGGCTACGCCGACACAATGACCGAAAAGTCCGCGACGATGGCCGACGGATGGACGGACGGGCAAGTCGTCGACGTTGCGGAGGTCTCGAGCGAGCTTACCCTCGCCGTTCTCGCGGACACCCTGCTCGGAATCGATCCCGGGTCGGATCGGGACATCGTCGCTCACGCGGCGGATGCGATCGCCGCGAGATACGACTCCCGGCGCGTCGGCGCGTTCCTCCCGGAGTGGATCCCCTCGCCGACTAATCGTCGCTACCGGCGGGCGCTCGCGGATCTTCGCCGGACCATCGATCGGATTATCGACGACCGGCGAACCGCTATCGAGGAGGGGAGCTACTCCGGAACGGATCTCCTATCGATGCTCATCGCCGCCACCGCTGACGGCGGTATGGACGACCAGACGCTTCGAGACAACGTCGTCACGTTCCTGTTCGCCGGCCACGAAACGACGGCACTCGGCCTGACCTACGCGCTCCACTCGCTCGCGACCGAGCCCGACGAACAGGCGAGCGTTCGGGACGCGGTCGACGAATTTGGCGACCCCGTGATCGATCCGGACGGCGCGGCTGCACGCGACGCGCTTCCAGCCGTCGATCGCGTCGTCGACGAGACGCTTCGGCTGTATCCGCCGGTACACGTGTTCTTTCGCGAGCCCGCCCGTTCGGTCGACCTGCTCGACACTCGAGTCCCGGCGGGAACCGTCCTCGCGCTGTCGCCGTGGACGTGCCATCGAGACCCGCGCTGGTGGGAGAACCCCGAGGCGTTCCGTCCGGATCGCTGGGAGACATCGACGGGAGACGGGAGAAACGGTGGACCGGCGTCGAAGTCGTCTCGTCCGGAGTATGCGTACTTCCCGTTCGGCGGGGGCCCACGCCACTGTATCGGAATGCGCTTTGCGCTGCTGGAACTCCGACTGACTCTCGCCGTGTTGCTCTCTCAGTACCGGTTCAGTCCGGTCACCGAGACGCTGTCTTTTGCCCCGAGCGCGACGCTACAGCCCGACGGGCCGGTTCGACTGCGAGTCGACACTGACTCTCTTTGAGACGACCGCCACGTTCAGGTCGGATTCAGCGAGGTCGACACTTTTCAGGCGATGCGACGCCCGGGATCGCTCCAGCCAGGTTGATCGCGGCCGAATCCGGTCGTGTTCGACTGGACGGAACCGTCTCTGCTCGCGTTCGCGCTCCGTCTCAGTCTCCGGTTTCGCCGTCGTCGCTCGCTCCGGTGTCGTCGGTGGTCGGCGATCCCATCGGCTCGGCCGGAACGCCCGCAACCGTCGTCTCCGGCGGCACGTCCCTCGTCACGAGCGAGTTCGCCGCGACGCGCGCGTCCGCACCGATTTCGACCCCCGGGAGTACGATGGCTCCGGCACCGATCATCGCCCGTTCGCCGATCCGGACCTCTCCCGTCCGATACTCGTCCTGCAGGAACTCGTGACAGAGGATCGTGGCGTCGTAGCCCACGATCGCTTCGGCTTCGACGGTGATCAGTTCGGGCCAAAAGACGTCCGGCGTGGCCTCGAGTCCCCAGGAGACGCCCGGTCCGACGGTGACGCCGAGCCGTCGGAGGAGCCAGCGTTTGAGTCGAAGACTCGGAGAGATTCGCACGAGCCAGACGACGACGTACGAAATTGCGACTCGAAGCGGGCTTCGAGCGCGGGTCCAGTCGGCGAGCGAGTTCCCCGGTCCCGGCGTTGGATGGCGCCGGACGCGGTCGTGGCGGGACGGCGTCTCGTCAGTCACTGGCTGGTGATATGACCCATCACTACATGAAACCGCCCGGTCGTCGTCTAGGTCAGCGACTCGAGGACTCGGTGGCGAATTCGACACCGGTCGTTTCGTATTCGCCACCAGCGGATATCGAACCGTTCGGTCGCCCCCGACGGTTCCTTTTGAGACTATCTCACACAATCCGTTACAGACGTAACGATGATTATAATAAACAGTCGCCGTTCGTTGATGGTTCGACAATCATATAATATAGTTGGACACCCAACCAGTTAGGCCTAATCGTTGTTTTAGATGGCATCATTGTGTCAAGCACAATGTCGCTCCAACGGGATACGCTCGAGCCGGAAACGGTCTATTCGCTGCTCGCCAACCGAGTCCGCGGGTATTTGCTGAGCTATCTATCGGCCACTAACCGTACGACGGTGCCGGAAGCCGCCCGGCGGATCGCCAACTGGCAACGCGAGGCGACGGCAACGACGTTCGAATCGGATCGGACGGCCGTCCTCGTCCAGTTGATCCACAACCACTTGCCGCGGCTCAGTCAGTACGATATCGTCGAGTACGACCGCACGACCGAGGAGATTACCCCCGGATCGAACTTCGAGGCGGTAGCGCCGTACGTCTCCGACCTCGAGATCTCGGTGGATCACCAGTGACGCGTTAGGCGGCTTCGATAGCCGCGTCGTCGACGGTCCGCTCGCCGGGGACGCCGACACGCCGGCGGAACGCATCCCCGGAGATCCCGCAACGATAGGCCGGCTTATACATCATATTTTCGCCACCAGCACGGACGTCAAAGGCGCTCGCGACCGGCTCTCGTAGATAGTACTGCGCCCGTTGGTTCCCCGACTTGACGTAGTACTCCGACAGCCGAATTGGGTGTCGGTCGAAGAGGCCGCCGGGTTCGCAGCCGTCGATCAGCACGACCGGTTTCTCGAGGTAGCACTCGCCGTCGCGGGCGCGTTTGGTGTGGGCGTTGTCCGGATGTGCTGCGAGAATTGACTCGCGTTCGTCCTGAGCCATATCCGGCGTGACGACGTCGACGCGGTCGACTGTGAAGTAGCCGATCAGGTAGCGATGAGCGCGGTCGCCGTCGGGGCGGCGCAGGCCGGCGTAGAAGCCGACGATGTCGCCCGACTCGAGTGCGCGTAGCCTCGAAACGTAGCCGCTGGTGCGGTGTTCGCCGTAGGTCAGGGCCTCGAAGTTGGGATCGTGATGAAACGGCCAGGACTCGAGTTCGCCACCGGTGACTGTCCGGTCGGCGTCGCCGATCGGTTGGGGTGTGATCCGGCTCGTGAGGTCTACGGCGGTTCCGTCAGTCGCGCGGAGGTCCCACGAACCGAGCGTGGCGCTCTCGTCCGTCTCGCAGGTCTTCTCGGGAATCGGGACGTACTCGAAGCGTCCGTCGTCATACAACGGCGCGAGGGCCCCCAGATTCGTGCTATCCGCACCGACACCGGCCAGAACCACCGTCATTACTCGTCCGTGGGGATGGCTGGGACGTAAAGCCGACGGTCGTGGGAGCGAAAACGCGGATTCGACGAACGGGGGATGATGTGGTAGTGGTGTCGGGTGCAGGGGCTCCAGATCGCTCGAGCCCAGTCGCTACCGGGCCGATGATCGAGCCGAGTAGAACAGGGGAACGAGCAAGACGAGGAAGAGACATCCCATCACGGCGCTCCCGATCCAGATCGCCGATGGCCACGTTTCGGGGACCACGCCTGCCAACTTGAGCACCCAGAGGAGGCTGTAGCCACCGACGACGACGAGCGAGCAGACGTAGAGCCGGAGTCCCCAGCCGACAACGTGGTACAGGGTCGTTTTCGTCACCTGTGGTGGGACCAACTCCTCGAGCCCGAACATTAGAGTCTCACCGTACGATCGAAGACGCGCGTTTCTGCATCGACGTCACCTCGAGGGTGACGAACCCGTCGGCTCCGTCCTGTACCAGCGTGGTGGTCCCGATCGCTGCTTTCGGTTCGGTCTCGCCCTCGAGATCGTTCTCGTAGCCGATCGGGACCGTCCCCACGGCGGCCGAACAGAGCACCGCTACCCGACGAGGAGCAGTCCGGCGGCGACGGGATTGATGGCGCGGTCGACCGGTAAGTCAAGTGGGAGACGCATCGATTTCGATACCTGTAGCCAGTCACGGCAGTACGTGCGCTTGAATCTATTCGCGGCGAGTGGGACGCGAGGGCTCGAAGGCCACACGGGCGTGTTGTCCCTCGAGACTCGGCGGTCGACCTCAACGGACCCTCACGTTTCTCCGTCTGTCCGACTGCTGGCTCTGCGCGCGAGATCGCGCTCGAGTCCTGCCGTCCGCGAACTCATCTGGAAGGACCGGTCTCACGATCAGTTTCTCCTCACAGTGACCGCCCACCGTCAGCCTCGAACTCGTGCTCGATTCAGCGGGTTCGAATCGGTAGCCGAGCCGGAGCGTGCCTCTGACAATTCGTCGTTCGACTCGGCAAATGACCAGCGGTCGTCAGTTGTCATAGTTCTGTAGGCTGACTGGTAAGCGCTGTTAACGGAATATCTGCCAGCGGTTCGAATTTCTCGCCCCTCGAGCGAACGGCGAGCGTTCGTGACGGATGAGTGCTGGCTAGCTTGATTGTGGGCGTTCGACTCTCGAGGTTGTACTGATCGCTGTCCACTCACACATCGGCCTCACCCCCGTGGTGACCGTCGGTCGTCTCCGGATCGGGAATCCCAACGTCGACACCAGCTGCGGACCCGCGAGTCAGTCGGCGGTACAAGTCACACTCCCCACAGCGGTGGGCTTGGTCGTTGTTGTCGCCGTAGACAGCACCAGAAGCGGTCCGAAACGTACGCTCCGCAGTGTTCGCACGTGCTCGAGGTATCCGTCGACGGTCACGGTGCGATCGTCACGCCGACCACCTCCGAACGGTCTGTCGGCTACGTGGTAATATACTGAAACCGAGAATTGGATTTTCGGTACGCTCGAGGGTGCGAGCGGCTAGGATTTGAACACTTAGATAATTTCGAGTGGGACCACCGAGGACTCGATTCGCTCGTCCTCCCATTTTCGCGTCGCGATGCAGCAGTCGCTTCGCTCCCTTGCTTGCCTCGTCGCGAAAAGTGGGACCGCCGAGGTCAACGACTCTCTTTTTGCGGACGCAATCTCGATTTCGTCTCGTCTCGAATGCTCTCGAGTACCGCTGGTGGTCCCATCGTGTCCGAAAAAGATATGCGATCTCTATACATATGTATAACCATGAGCACCGACAGGAAGTCGATCCCAGTTTCGATCCCGGAAGGGTTGGTCGACGAACTCGACGAACTCGTCGAGGAAGGAAAGTTCGGTTCACGATCCGAGGCGCTGCGATACGGCGCACGGCTGGTCGCACGCGAAGCACAACAGAAACGGCTGCACGAACGAACGTCGAGAACTGCCGAACAGGATATCGAGGATCGACTGGAGAGAAAGCGTGTACGTTGATACCGACGTCGTTCTCGCCGTTCTGAAGGCAGACGATTGGCTCAGTTCGGCCGTCGATCTCGAGAAGATTCCCGATCCCAAAACGTCCGTCGCGACCTGTATCGAGGTACAGTACGCGATGCAGGACGAATGGGATCGAGAGCGTCGGACAACGGTTCACGAACAGCTCGCAGACGAGGGAGTTCAGCTTGTTCCTCTGCGTTTCGAGCACATCGACGCCGGCTCGACGTTGCAGCGAGCATACGAACGGCTGAATCTGTTCGATGCCGTTCACCTCGGTGTTGCTACGGTTCTCGACGAGACGGTCGTTTCGACTGATACGCTGTACCCGGAGATCCAGGAAATAGAACACATCGACCCGCGCGACCTCGAGTAATGGTCGTAGTAGCAGCGTAGCTGGACTATTGCTCGAATTGGAGTGATTAGGATTGACCGTCAGCGATACCTCTCTTGCGTTTGCGTCGTAAAAAGTGGGACCACGGTCGCAGCGAAACTACTCCCTACTCCCATTTACCCTCCTCACATCACAGCGGTCGCTCTGCTCCCTCGTTCGTTGCGTCGTGAAAATGGGACCGCCGAGAATTGAACTCGGGTCCTACGGACCCCATCCGCAGAGGATACCACTACCCCACGGTCCCGCATCTTGGTGGAGGTCCGTCTGCCGTTTAAGCGTGTCGTTTCGGGTCGACTGCCGGCGCGAAAACGGCTTCGACGGCCGAACACAAGCCCCATCGACCTCAGACCAGCACGCGCTCGAGCGACACCACAACCCCGCGATCCGCATCGGCATCGCCCACGAACTCCCCGAGACACACGGCGGCCTCGTTCGGCGTGTAACACGCGACGAGATCACCCTCTGTTACACCAGCATCGACCGCGAGCACGCCCGGTGCGTAGACAGGTGCGCCGTTGGCCACCTCTCGAGCCGCGTTCTCCGCGATCGTGATCGACGGAATATCCTCGAGAATTCGTTCGGCCGGATCGACCGCCTCAAAAAGGGGGTCGGGATCGTCGTCCTCGACCCAGAAAGCGAGCGCGTCCAAGAAGTCGGACGTGCTGTGGAGGTCGCTGTCGTCGAACGGGGTCGTGGCCGAGCGACGCAGGTGGCCCATGTGGCCGCCCGTCCCGAGTGCGAGGCCCAGATCGTGACAGAGCTTGCGGACGTAAGTCCCGCTCTCGCAGCGAATCCGCAAGAGGACCTGCCGCTCGTCGGTTTCGAGCACCTCGAGATCGTATATTTCGCGGACGCGCAGGCGTCGCGACACCGCGCTCTTGCGCGGCGGCTTCTGGTAGATCGGCCCCTCGAACTCGGCGACGACCGACTCGACGTCGGCCGGCACCGGTGCGTGACACTCGAGGACGGCGATGTACTCCTTTGAACCCTCGAGGAAAACCTGTGCCAGACGAGTGGCCTCGCCGAGCATGAGCGGCAGACAGCCGGTCACCTTGGGATCGAGGGTTCCGGCGTGGGCGGCTTGCTCGAGCGTCGCATCGGCGCCGCGTTCGGCGAGCGTCTCGGCGACGGAGTCGCGTAACCAGCCGCTTACCTGGTGTGAGGAGGGGCCGGGCGGCTTGTCGAGGTTGACGACGCCGAACGTGAGCAGTTCTACGGGTGAGCGGTCGTCGGGCGGGCCACGGAGACGAGGACGATCAGCCATGGCTCAGAACTCGTACTCGATCGGGATGGATGCCTGTCCCTCGTCGCCTGCAGCCTCGTACTCCCCGACGGCGGTGACGAGCATGTCGAGCACTGCGTCTGGCTCCCAGCGAGCCGTGTTCACCGAGAGATCGTAGATCGTCAAATCCTGGATATCGATGTCGTAATACTCCTGATAACGCTTTGCCTCACTGGCTTCGCGTGCCTGGGTCTCCTCCGTTGCACGGGCGGGGTCTTTCGCTTCCCGCTCGGCGATCCGTTCGCCGCGAACCCGTGCCGGTGCATCGAGCCAAAACCGGAAGTCGGCCTGCTCGCCGGCCAACCAGCCCGCGAGACGGGACTCGAGGACCAGATCGTCCTCTTCGACGGCGATTTCGCGGAGCCGACGGTCTAGATCGCGGTCGATCTGGGCGTTCTCCTCGGCGAGTTTGTTGAACTCGAGGGGCGTGTAGCCGCGCTCGTCGGCCAGTTCCCGGAAGATGTCGCCGCCGCTGACGTGATCGAGGTCGAACGCGTCGGCGAGCAACTCCGCAGTCGTGCTCTTCCCGCTCCCTGGCGGGCCGGAGACGGTGAGTAACATAGTCGAACTGCGCGGTGACTGGTAAAATGGGTTTTGAATCGCTTGACGGAGCACGAACGTCTCGCCGAGCGAGAAATCATCGAACAGACGCAAAGCCGAACTGTCGAGATCTACTTCTCGAGGGCTTTAGGCCCCGGACGGCGTCATATCGATATTTAACGCCTTCCGCAACAGTTGCGTAAAGCCCATCGAGCACAGGAAGTACCAGACAATCCAGGCCGGCATCGGACCGAGCAGGCCGGCGTTCCAACTCGTTTCGCCGATCAGCGGCATGACGACGGTGCCGTCGATACCCACGCCGTGGATCTTCCAGTACATCCAGAGGAACAGCGGAATGGTAAAGAGCATGATCCAGACCATCGGCCGCAGCTGCTCTTTGAACATGCCGAGGTTCTCCGCCATGGCCTCCATCTGTTCTTCGCGGACCTTCTCGAGTTCGTCGTCGAGACGCTCGATTTCGGCCTCGCTCGCGCCGCGCTCTTCGGCCTCTTTCTTGGCCTCGCGAGCGTCTTTCTGTTTCTCCTGCATTGCCTTCATGCGCTGTTGGTACTTCCCCATGATCTCGGGGTTCATGAGGTTCGCCTGCAGGAGCGTCGAGTACAGCCCCGTTAGCAGCGCCACCGAGAGAATTACGCCGTAGAACGGGAGCGCAGCGTCGAGTGGTCCCAACGCCATGTCGAGGGTTCCACCGACCGTATCCCGAACGGACTCGATCCAGTAGCCGAACATCAGTAGGAGTGAGCCCACGCCAGCCAGTTTGTCCCACTGCGACCACGACGATTCTTCGGCGTCGATATCGACGTCGGTGTCGTAACTCTTGGTGTCACCGTCGCCGTCGAGCGCCTGGTCGTAGGCCTCGCGATCGGTGATCTCGAACCCTTCGTCCCCGTCGACTAATACTCCTTTTTCGATCAGCCGGCCCCATTGTCCGCTCGTAAGCTCCTCGCGGACGTCGGCCCACTCGACTTCGCCCCCGTTTCGATCGGCCGCCTCGCGAATGGCCTCGAGAGCGTCCGTCATCGAAGAATCCTCGCGGACGAGGTCGTTGATCTTCTCCGCTGTACGCGTCATCTGTGTTGGGCTAGGGTACGTTCGGTATACAAGTGTTTATCTTCGGCCGGCACTCGAGCGAGCCACCCGGAATCCCGTTGCACCCGACAGCTAATTACAGCGACAGTTTTCCGTTGGGGTCCGTAATCGTGGCTCCGAACGCGCTACTCGCCGAAAATACCGCCTGTGAACTAATATAAACGATTTGGAAATATTTGATCTACCGGCATTACTATTATCCGTATTGTCAAGATACCGTTCATGAGTATTCCGTTCGGGCACGGGGCAATTACACCGTCACGGAGGGGCCAATCGACGGTGCTAGGGATCGTCCTGTTGATCGGGATGGTCGCGGCCGGCAGTATCGGCGTATTGCTTGTCGCAGGGGAGGCCATAGGTAGTGCAGAACAACAGTCTGAGCAGGAACAGATTGAGCAAGCCTTCATCGAACTAAGTCATAGCATTTCTTCATCGACATCTGCCAGTGATGTCTCACAAACGATGGAATTACACGCCGGTGAACATGGAGCAATCGCACACCACGATTCAGCAACCTACAAAATCTGGACCGAGAGCTATAATGAAGACAACAAATCACACGTAGCAAATGGCTCAATTGGGACGATTGAATATGAAGCCGATGATGGGACGAAAGTCGCTTACGAAGGGGGCGGCGTCTTTCAAGAAACGGGGGAGCGAACACAAATACTCTCCGCACCACCCATTAACTATGACCACAGGACTAATACACTCTCGTTCCCCGTTTTCGGACTCACTGAAGATCAGGAAATTAGTTCTGGTGACGTGACGATTAGTCAAACAAATGTAGAACGAGAGCCAGTTAATCACGTGGAAGACGACCACGTTTTTGTCGAGATTGAAAGTGAGTACTGTCGTGGCTGGGAACAATATTTCACAGACCAATCACACGACACAAGCATTCAAGAACCATGTTACGATGCTGCAAACGACGACGGGAAAGTGAAAGTCAGGCTAGGATACGATAACATAGAAGATGCGTTCTCTTCAGGTACAGCGGTTCCTAGTGAGGAACATATTGGATCGGGGACCGGAAGTGGACATCCCCTCGATAATGTTGATGAAACTAGGTTTACTCCACTTGACGATACGATTGACCAGTTGAGAGAGGACTTTAAAGAGAACGCATCTCGCAATTTAGATACTGGGGAGTCTAATTCCGGTGGTGAATACTTCGCTGAGGAACTTAACGGATCGTATGATTTTCAGTTAACAGATGACGATGCAATCGTTGTCGTCAATGATAGCGTGACAACTGACAATGGTGGAATCACTGTATCTAACTGTGACGGCGGTGAACACAGTTTAAAAATATATGCAAAAGGTAACTTTTCCCTTTACGACGACGTGAAACCAACTGGTGAGTGTGAGGGTGAAGACGTGGACACGATCCAGATGTACGGAACGTCAACATCGACTGTGGACTTCCACGATTCAAGCAGCACGTTCCATGGGTTACTCTACGTCGCGAGTGAGGAATTCAATCCCGACGATGGCGAGTACCAAGTTGATTTCAGTGGTGCCGGCGGAGTTACTTTCAGGGGAGCAATAGTTGCAAACTCCATCTACTTTGATTCGGCAGCCAATGAGGTAGAGCCGGAGGGAATAGATAATTCCGAAATTGATGTAATTCCTGAAGGATACGAGCCTGCGCCTCAGCTAACCTACCTCAACATCGCCGAGCACCAAATAGAGATCAAGAACGACTAATTGTCGACTACGCCGCGTCTTCGATCGTCGCTTTCACTTCTTCCCAGACCTCGTCGGGTGCCTGTTCACCGTTGACACGCTCGAGCGACCCCTTCTCCTCGTAAAATTCGATAACCGGCTCGGTGTTCTCCCGGAACACGCGAAGCCGTTCCGTGACGGTCTCCTCGGTGTCGTCGTCGCGCTGCTCGAGTCGGGCCTCTACGTCGGGATCCTCCGGCGGGTTGTACTCAATGTGGTAGATATCACCGGTTTCGGGATCCATCCGACGACCGGTGAGTCGGTGGACGAGTTCGTCCTCGCCGACGTCGAGGTAGAGGACGACATCCAGTTCGGTCATCCCCTCAAGTTCTTCGGCCTGCTCGATGTTTCGCGGGTAGCCATCGAGGACGAAGCCGCCGGCCTGGGAGAGGGCCTCGTCGACGATAGCGTTGACCACGTCGTCGGGAACCAGTTCGCCCTGGTCCATGTACTCACGCGGCGTATCGTACTCCGTGTCCATCTCGGAGATATCCATGTCCTTGTTCGCGCGGAGCGCGTCGCCGGTGGTGATGTGTTCGACGTCGAACTCCTCGGTGATCTTTGCACTCTGGGTCCCTTTGCCTGCCCCGGGCGCCCCCAGGATCAGAATTCGTGGCTGTGCCATACTCGCACGTTCACCGGCGTCACATAAAGGCTTAAAGAAACGGGCACATCTACCGCAGTATGACGCGTTTCGAAGCGGCCGATCCGGCGGAACGACGAACGTTGTACGTCGATGCCATCACGGCGCATCGACGTCGAGGGAGCGAGTTCTTGACCCTCGAGGTCGACGCCGAAGTGTTCGAGACGGACGGCAACGACGGGACCTTCGAAGACGACGATGGGGATGAAAACGACGAGGGCGTCAGCAACGGACTCGATCCGGAACTCGGTCTTCCTTGGATCCAGTTCGGCGACGGAACGATCAACGTCGACTGTACGGATACGGAGCTCGAATCCCTCAAAACCGTCCTCGGCGAGTTCCCGGCGTTCAAGATCGATGAGATCCACCGGCCGGACGACGCCGAAGGGGTCAACGTTCGTATCAGCGCGAAAGCGGATCCCAACCGAATCGCCCAGTGTCTCGACGCAATCTTCCAGCGGGTCTACGATCTCCCGGCTGACGTTCGTATCTGGGTCGTGGAGATCTGATTTCCGGCAATCGTCACACTGACTCGAAACTGAGAATCGAGACGCCGGTTACTCGATCGAGAGCGTGCTGTCACCAGCACCCTCCCCGTCTTCGCCCTCATCCCATTCGAGTTCGAACTCGAGTCCGAGTTCGCCCGGTCCGTCGGGCGCCGAGCTCGAAGTTTCTCGCTCGGCTTTGATCTCGAACGTCGGCTGAGCGGGCGGGTTCATCGTCACCGACTCACCACCTGCCTCGAGCGAGATTGAGTCACCGCTCTCCAGACTGTCGGCAACGGTTCGAAGGTAGTCGGCAATCTCGTCGCGTTCCATCCGCTGCTCGAACTTAAAGAGGACCTCTTCTGGCATATCCAACCGTACGTGACCAACTGTATAGAACGTTCCGGAGAATATCGTTAAAAACGTGGCCCGTTTTCGGCAATAGCACGGGAGCGCGCGCGAGCGAATTACCACGTGGTATGACGGGGGTTGATGTGTCGGTGCAGTTTTTTCGCGATCTGCGATCCGAACACGTTCGCTTTCAGTCGGACATTCCTCGGATTGGTGTCCGATCCAAGACACGATTTGGGACCCACAGCGATAGAAAAAAGGTCTCTCCCCCAAAGCGAATGTTGAGGGACTGAGAAACAGTGGCAAGGGTCACCGTAATCGAACGGCGATATCCGCGGTAGCAGTGGACGACGAGACCGATTCAATCGGGCCGTTTCCAAATAGATAAGTGCCCCCGGCCATCATCGTCCGACATATAAGCGGTATACAAACGAGGTGAATACAATCTTCAGCGCACTTACGACTCCGATGCAGGTGCAGACGCGCGTAGACGTGTTCGAGAGCATCTTTCAGGTGTTTCTCGCACTCGGAACGCTCGTCGGTGTTGTCGTCGTCGCGTACACCTTGTACAACGCGTACAAGTATCGCGATACTGACGACGCGAAAACCGACGATTCGCTGCCAACGCTCGGGGAGTTACCGACAGGCGGAGAGGGTGGAAAAAAACTGTTCCTATCGTTCGGTATCAGCGCCATTATCGTTATTTCGCTGGTAATCTGGACGTACGGAATGTTGTTGTACGTCGAGGACCCGCAGGACGACTTCGAGGAGGAACCGATCGATGTTGAAGTCGTCGGCGACGGCTTTGCCTGGTCCTTCGAGTACGAAAACGGTGCTTTAGAGAGAGGGACGATGACCGTTCCCGAAGATTATCCGGTGGCAATCCAGGTGACCTCTGGCGACGTCTGGCATACCTTCGGGATCTCCGATCTCCGCGTGAAAGCGGACGCGATCCCGGGCGAGTACGACGAAACGTGGTTCATCGCCGACGATGCCGATGAGGACCACCGAATCGAGTGCTTCGAACTCTGCGGTGACCAGCACACGCAGATGGACGGTACCGTCGAGGTACTGCCGGAAGACGAGTTCGAGACCTGGCTCGACGAACGTTTCCACCTGGATATTAGCTTCGAAGACCCGGAGGGTGAGCCGATCAACGACACCGGCGACCTCACGCTCGAACTCGTCCACCAAGAGAACGACGAGTTCGATGAGGATCTCGCATACTCGTACACCGAAGAGGACTTCGACAACGACACGATCTCCATCGAGGATATCGAACAGGGTGGCGAGTACGATCTGGTAATCGAATTCGAAGAAGAGGAGTTCGAGACGATCGAGGACGAACTCACCATTACCAGCCCGTCGAGCGAGACCTACACGCTCGGTGAGGAAGACGAAGACGAGGACGAAGAGGACGATGACAACGACGAAGACGAAGAGAACGACGAAGAAGCGGACAATGACGACGAGGAAGGAGGTGACGACGAATGAGTGACCTTCCACCAATGACGTCCGTCAAGCGCTGGCTCGTCACGACGAACCACAAGGACGTCGGGATCCTCTATCTAGCGACGGCGCTGTTCTTCCTGTTGCTGGGTGGCGTCCTCGCACTGATCTTCCGTGCACACCTGTGGGAAGCGGGCGGTACGGGACTGCTCACGGGCAACGAGTTCAACCAGGCAGTCTCCGCCCACGGGTTACTAATGGTGTTCTGGTTCCTCTCGCCGTTCGCGGCCGGCTTCGCGAACTACTTCGTCCCGCTGCAGATCGGGGCGAAAGACCTCGCGTTCCCGCGACTGAACGCCCTGAGTTACTGGTTCTACCTGTTCTCGGGGATCCTCATCGCACTCTCGTTCTTCCAGCAGGGAACGTTCGCTGGTGGCTGGACGATGTACGCGCCACTGAACGTGCCGACGTACACGCCTGCGATGGAGGCGACGACCGGGAGTAACGCGACGGTTCTCGCGTTGCTGCTGTTCGTCTTCTCGATCACGCTCGGGACGGTTAACTTCATGACGACGATTCACCGCTCCCGTGCGGAGGGCCTCGGCCTCTGGAACATGCCGTTGTTCACGTGGTCGTGGCTGCTGACGGTCTGGATGATGCTGTTCGCGTTCTCAGCACTGCTCGCTGCACTGCTGTTACTATCGATCGACCGGCTCTTCCTGACCCAGTACTTCGCAACCGATCAGGGATCGGGTCTGCTGTGGGCACACCTGTTCTGGTTCTTCGGCCACCCAGAGGTCTATATCGTCTTCTTCCCCGCGCTGGGGATCATGTTCGAGACGTTCCAGACCTTCTGTGGTCGACGACTCGTCGGTCGGAAGTGGGTCATCATCTCGATGGTACTGGTGGCCGTCCAGTCCTTCCTGGTCTGGATGCACCACATGTTCCTGACGACGATCAACCTCGAGATCAAGACGTTGATGATGGCAACGACCATCGGGATTTCGTTACCGTTCGACCTGATGGTCTTCGCGCTGATCTACACGATGGTCAAGGGACGGGTTCGGTTTACAACGCCGTTCCTCTTCAGTCTCGGTGCGCTCGTGTTGTTCATCCTCGGCGGCATCACCGGAGTCTTCCTCGGAGCCGTCGTGCTGACCTACGAGTTCCGTGGCACCTACTGGGTCGTCGCTCACTTCCACTACGTGATGGTCTCCGGCGTGACGGCGTTGATCGCTGGGCTCTACTACTGGTGGCCGAAGATTACCGGGAAAATGTACTCCGAGACGCTCGGAAAACTGAACTTCGCGGTCTACTTCATCGGCTTCAACCTGCTGTACTTCCCGATGTTCCTCGCCTGGGAGACGCCGCGGCGCGTCTTCGACTTCAGCGAGGGCATGGAGATCTACCACCAGCTGGCGACCGTCGGGGCGTTCGTCCTGGGCGCGTCGTTCTTGATCATGTTCTACACGTTCGCGAAGAGTTGGATTTCGGGTCCCGACGCACCCGACAACCCGTGGGAGTTCTCCCGCACCGCCGAGTGGGCGATTCCCTCGCCCCCACCGCTCGAGAACTGGGGCGGCCGACCGAGCTACGCCAGCGGCCGACTCGAGTTCGTCGAGGATTCGAAGGCAGCTACCGACGGCGGCGTCGCCACCGCCCACGGTGAAGCGACGGCAGCCGAAACGAGCCACGAAGAGGAACACGCCGACCACGCCAGCATCTGGCCGCTCGGTATCGGATTCGGAATGTTCGTGTTCTTCCTCGGACTGACCGGAATGACGCCGTACATGATCGATTTCGCCTCGGAGCGCGGACTCGAGGGTATCGGCACAGCAGCCGAGACGAACATCATGTATCCGCTCATTACGGTGCTCGGCGTGGCGATCCTCGGGGTCACGCTGTTCAAGTTCGGCATGGAGGAGTTCCACGCGCCAGAGATGGCCATCGCCGAGCGCTGGCCGTTCGAAGGCGTCGGCAACACGAAGTTCGGTGTCTGGGTGTTCCTGGCGTCGGACGTCGTCGTCTTCGGGGCGGCGATCGGGGCGTTCGTCTTCATGCGCCTGCACATGGGCTGGGGTAACTGGGAGACGATTCCCTTCGCCTCTTGGCCCGGCTTGCTGAACACCTACGTGTTGCTCACCTCGAGTTTCACGGTCATCATGGCGCTCGTCTTCGCAGAGCGCCAGAACAAGAAGGGGCTGCTCGGTGCCATGGGTGCGACGCTCCTTCTTGGACTGACGTTCATGGGTGTCAAGGCCTACGAGTACAACTACAAGTTCCAGATCGGCGAGTACTGGTGGACGAGCATCGAGCACTCCGTTTACTTCGTCACGACGGGGCTGCACGCACTGCACGTGATCCTCGGATTGCTCATCGCCGTCTTCATGATCTACCGGATCATCAGCGTCGATGCCTACCTCGAGGACCATCGGCCGGTCGAGTTCTTCGGACTCTACTGGCACTTCGTCGACATCGTGTGGGTCTTCCTGTTCCCACTGTTCTACCTGATGTAGCGGCCATCCGCTACACGGGATTCGAACGCCTTTTTTGGAGCCAACGTTCGCTTCGAGCGATAGCCAATCGCCACGCTGAGTCGGATCCGTCCGGAAATCGTTTCCCGACCGAATGGTCTCGGTCAGCTACCCACCGTAGCTACGCGACCAGTCGCTCACGCGTCGGCGAGTGACGATTCTGCTCCGCCCGGACGGTACCTGTGACTCAGTCGGGAGCATGCCGACCGATCACGGACCGTACGCTCGTCGATCTCAGGGGCTGTCAGGGCACACGATGTTCGGAAAAGTCACTGAACGCCCGTCTCCTGTCCGCAAGAACGGTGGGTCGAGAGCGCGTGTGCGGACGAGGTGTTCCCGCCGGTTACCGCTCGGTCTCTCGAGAGACCGAACGCGCGGCGACCAGTGCGACGGCAGCGACGAACACCACGATAACCGACACTCCAGCGGCGAAAAGTTGGCTGTAGGGTGCCGTCGTCTTCGATTCCGTTTCGGTCGTGCCATCTGCCGAATCGGTATCGATCGCCTCGCGAGTGTCGACGAGTGCGTTGGTCGCAGCCTTCGCGTCGACGATGCCGTGCCCGTAGCGCGTGTCCATCGTGTCCGCGTCCGCGCCGTCGGGTTTCCAGGTCGTCCCGTAGAGTGCCGTCGAGATCTCTTCGGCCGTCGCATCGGGTTCGGCCGACAACATTAGTGCGACCGTTCCCGAGACGTGTGGCGTCGCCATCGAGGTGCCCGGCATCGGCTGATAGCCGCCGCCGGGGACCGCGCTGAAGACGGCGACACCGTGTGCCACCACGTCGGGGACGACGTACGACGACGGCCACGACGCTTGCTCGTGAGTCCAGTCGCTTCGGTTGATCGTTTCGCCGCCGGAGAAGGAAGCGACGGTCCCGTCCGTGTGAACGGCGCCGACGCTGATCGCTTCGTAGACGTTTCCGGGCGAGTTGGAGGTTTCCTCGCCGTCGTTGCCGATCGCTGCGACGACGACGGCACCGCTATCGACGGCGTTTTGCACCGGATCGATCAGTGGGCTGTGTGTGCCCGTCGCCCCGAGACTCATACTGATCACGTCCGCCTCCTCCTCGAGCGCCCACTCCATGCCGGCGATGATCTGTGCGAACGAGCCGCTAGTCTCGTTCAAGACGAGTCCGTGGAGCAACTCCGCGTCCGGTGCAACGCCGATCTGTGCGCCGCTCGCGGCGTTGCCCGCGACCGTCCCGCTGACGTGCGTGCCGTGGGTACCGGAGTCGTACGGCGTCGACCCCTCGACGCGCTCGCCGGCCGCGTCGAACTCGGCCCACCCGCCAGGATACGTCGGATCCGACGGATCCTCCGTATAGAGGTCGATCGAGGGATGATCGGCGTCGACGCCGGTGTCGAGAACGGCAACTCTAACGCCGTCGCCGCGAGTGTCGTACGACTCCCAGACCGCCGGCGCATTCAGTTGAGCGATACCGGGTGTCGTCAACTGAGTCGTCCCGCTAATTTCGTCGCCGTCGACCGGCATCTCCGCCGTACTACTCGTCCCGTCGACCGTCGGCTCCTCGGGAACGGAGAGCTCGAAGTTCTCATGGACCGCTTCGACGGGGTCGACGGCCGCGAGAATTTCGAGGGTCTCGAGGTCGATCCGATCGGCATCGATCTCGAGGAGGACGGCGTTGGTCAGCCAGAACTCCGATTCGACATCGACGCCGGGCGTGTCGGCGACGTGCTCGAGGAGCGACTCCTGTGTCTCCGCGGCGTGGGTCTCGAGGAGCCGTTCGGCCTCTGCCTCGGTCGCGTCCGCGGGGATGGTCGCTTCCTCGAGTCGGAGCACGACCTCGATCGTTCCGTTAGCCGACTTGATGGAGTCCTCGACGTCGGTGTAGATCGCGGCGTCCGCCGGGTCAGCCGTCTTCTGAAGCTGAACTGCACTCGTTCGGTCGCCGTCAACTGCGGTCCGCTCGAATCCACTGCTTGCAGCGAGCGCGGGGGTGAGCAGCGCCGTCGTCAGCAACAGACAGACGAGCGCAACGGTGAGAATACGAACGGTCCCGGCAGACGGGACCGCACGGTGTGCCGCCATGATACGCCAACTGGGTAGTCACCGAATAAAGAGATTCT
Organism: Natronorubrum tibetense GA33; assembly: GCF_000383975.1. NCBI lineage: Archaea > Methanobacteriati > Methanobacteriota > Halobacteria > Halobacteriales > Natrialbaceae > Natronorubrum > Natronorubrum tibetense. The sequence goes on from NZ_KB913017.1 coordinate 3,660,492, forward strand.
GGAGATCGAACTAATCCGTTCAGCCGGCCCGGACGAGCCCGTAGAGGAAAGTGAACATGAAGGAGGCCAGAAAGACGGTGACGGCCGGTTTGAGATGGAGCGGGAAGAGCTCGTGCTCCTCCGTCGTGGCGCTGTCCTCGAACGCCGGTACGTCGTACTCATACGCCGTGACAGCTTCCGGATACAACTGCCTGGCGGCTGGGATCGTTTATCGGACCGAGACGATTCAGCCCGGTACGTAGACCGGTTCCGTAGCGGGCATCGAGAAGAGATACAGAGTCACCATGGTAAAAAAGACCATAACGACGATGAAGGGGTACTGACTCCGGATCGCTTGTAGCTTCCCGGGGAACAGTTCGAACGAGACGGCGTGGGAGATCCAGACGGCGAGGATATGGCCGATCAGGATCCCGGCGATCTCGACGTAGCCGAACCACGATGTCAGCGCGTACTGGGTCGGGTTCTCGGGCGGGTTCAACGGGGCAGCCATCGTATCGACGAGCGACGGCCACAGCGAGATCGAGAACCCGATGTAGTGGGCGAAGTGATAGCCGGCCGCGATGGCGAGCAGCGGCGGCGCGAACCGGAGGGCGAGATAGCGCCGCGAGAGCCGCGTCTCGGCGCGCTTTCGAGTGATAGCGGCCGCGAACCAGTACACCGTCCAGAAGAGGACGAAGCCGGCCAGCAACAGCCCCAGATAGACGATCTGGGGCGGGATCCCGAGGGCGACGAGCAGTTCGACGGTTCGAACACCCGGCTCGGTGGCGATGAAGCCGCTGTAGGTCAGCTCCCAGACGAGCACGAGGACGAACGCGACCAGCGAGACGTCCGTGACCACGTCGTCGTCGCCAAGCCTCGAGCCGGGATAGCGAACCTCGAGCCCGTCGTCGGTCCGCTGTAGGGGAGCGACTGCGCCGTAGAGACGGAACCAGACGGAGATCGGATCTCCATTCCGAAACCATGTCTCGGGGGAGAAAGTGACGGCCCCGGCGATCGTCAACGCGGAGTACGCGAGGACCACGACGGCGAGTGCGCGCGCCGAACTGCTCAACGGCATGAGTAACTCGAGCCAGATGAGCGCAAGGAGCGTGCCCACGGCGGGCCAGGAACCGAGCCATGCGGGGTAGGTGGCGTCGCCGTTCGGGAGGAAAAGGGCGATGCGTCGCCACGGGTTGAGCGCGCGCCACGGACTGCCGACGGTGTAGGCGATGATCGTCAACAGCGCACGGCCACCGACCAACGTCAACAGAACCGCGGCGCTGAAGTTGCCGAGCTGGGGACCGACGAGGCCGACGACGACGATGAACACGAGGGCGGCGACGCCGAGCGTTCCGAGCAACAGCGAGCCCACTGCCTCGAGACGCGCCGTGGGGAACACGACCGTATCGTCGTGGTAGCTGGCGATGACGTCGCGGTCGATCACCAGCATCGTCATCAGCGCCGACGCGCCGATGACGCCGCCGCCCGTGGCGAGATACAGCCACGCCGGGACCGACGTCTCGCCGCTTTGTTCCGAGAGTCCGACGGCGACGTTGCTCGCTGCGACGATACCAGTGCCGACGGCGAGCGCGGCGAGTACGAACGCACAAAGGATGCCGGTTCGCCGACGGAGGGCCCGACGTCCACTCATTGCTCGAGCGTTAGCCCGTGGCCCCATCTACGTGTCGTTTTCGACGACTGCGTACCCGAAGATGTTCGCCGAGCGCTACGTTGCGCGAGGGGGACAGGCCCTCACCAAACGATCATGACCGATCGTATGAGGAAGGTATAAGTGGCCGTCCTCCACAAGGTACACCAATGGCTGACGTTCGGACATACACCCTCATATACGTCGTACTGCTGGTGTTGGGGACCGCCAAGTTCGTCTTCTTCGAGATCGATATCCCCGAGTCGATGGCAATCGGCGCGACGATGGTTCTCGCGGTCGTCAAGTCGCTGCTGATCGCCGGCTACTACCAGCACCTCCGAGAGGAACCGCGTTCGATCACCTACATGATGCTCATCGCCGTATTCATGGTGTTCCTGCTGACGGTTGCAGCAGGTTACTCCATCCAGTAAGCGACTCTGATCGTCGTTTTCCGCTCTCTTCTCCCGGGCGTTCGTCTTCGTTTCCTGTTGTGCATTTCGTTCGAAGGAACCAGCGGTTCGGCAAATTCGGTCCCACTTACCAGTCCTCGAGATGAGCGATCACGCCGACTCCGTTCCGCTATTGGATCGATCGAACGGGTGATCGTCCCGAATCAGCCTCGGTTCCGACTGTCGTCGCGGTTCGAAATGTATCGTCCCCTCTGAAGGGGAATCGAAATGTCCGCTGTCGTCGCTAGCGACTGGTGCTATCGAACAGCGTGTTTCTGAAACGTTCCCAGTCACGGTTGTCCAATCGGTACAACCCGGCTCTCGAGTTCGCGACGGAGCGCACAATTGCCGGTACCGGTGGGTGAGAAGATTAGTTGGCCAATATCCGCGAGACGGGGCGATTCCATCTGCGCCGACAGCCCGGTCTCTAGTCACTGCGTCGGGGTTGCGGTCAAGAGGGAGGGCATACGGACGAAATCGCGGCGCCGTTGGACACGTTACGAAAGCGTAGAGAGGTTCGGTCAGTTGCCGTGATGATTCTGCACAGCGGACTCGAGTGGAACGAGACGGATGTCGCTACCGAGTCGAAAATAACGGAGAAAGTCGAGAGAGTCGCTATTCGCGGCCGAACATCTGGCGCATCATCGGGTGCATCTCCATCATCTGCTCTTCGGCGATCTCCTCGTACAGCTTGTACGTGATGGAGACTGCCAGCAGCAGACCGGTCCCCGTGACACCACCGACCGTCCCGAGCATGTTCGCCCAGACGGCCAGCAGGCCGACGAGTGCACCGCCAATGACGGTCACTTGCGGGATGTACCGCTCCATGACCTTCTCGATGACGCCGACGTTCTGTCGGAAGCCGGGAATCTGCATCCCGGAGTTCTGGATCTGGCGCGCGGTTGCCTTGGGACCCATGTTGGTGGTCTCGACCCAGAAGATGGCGAAGATCGCCCCGCCGATGACCATGAACGTCAGGTCAACGGAGATGCGGATCAACACCATCCACGCGTCCTGAGTGACGGCACCGGTCCACCACATCCAGTCCTGTGGCGAGTAGATCGGCGCGGTGTAGTAGAAGAACCCGCTAACGGGCTCTTCACCGGAGTAGTTGCCCAGCCACGTGGGCATCCCGGCCCACTGACTGTTCAGGATCTGCCCCATGAACTGAATGTTCGCCTGTAGCGCGCGAACGAGGATCATGGGCAGGACGCTCGCGTAGATGAGCTTCACCGGGAAGCGACCGCGAGCACCCTTGACGCGGGCGTGACTGAGCGGAATCTCGACGCGCACGGACTCCGCGTAGACGACGATACTGAAGATCAGCAGCGTCGTCAGCAAGGCGACGATCTGACCCTCGCCAAGCAAGAGCGTGTAGAGTCCGTCACCGGAGACGAGCGATCCAGTCTCAATCTGGCCGGTGAGGATCCGATACCAGTCGTAGAAGAACCCGTCGGCGCTGGGCTGGATGAACCCGGTGACGAGTCGCTGGCTCACGCTGGCGATAATGAACAGCCCGATCCCGCTGCCGATCCCCCACTTACTGACGACCTCGTCCATATACAGGATGAGGATCCCGCCAATGAAGATCTGGGTAAACATCAGCACCTGGATCTCGGTTTGTCCGAACTCGATACCGCCGAGAGCCAGTGACTGCTGAGCTGGCAGGAAGCCGCCGGCGAACACCATCGGGAGCGCAGTCAGCGCCGTCATGATGATGACGAGCAGTTTCTGCAGCCCCTGGTAGAGCACCTGGTCCCGTGGATCGTCCGTGTCGAGACCGAGCAGGTTGGCACCACCGAGCAGCTGTAGGACAATGCTGGCGGTGACGATCGGTCCGATACCGACCTGCATCAGCGACCCCATCTCGCCGGCGAGCACCGAACGGAACTCGCCGAAGATGTCGGTCGCCTCTCCGCCCTGCAACCCGAGCAAGGCGATGTTCGTCAGGAAGAAGTACAACACGAGGATCCCCGCAGTCCACGCCAGCTTGCGCTTGAAGGGAACGTGTCCCTCCGGACGGCGGACTGCAGGCATCCGCGTCAAGACCGGTTCAGCGGCTTCCTTCCATCCCATATGTTAGTCCTCGTTCTGTTCGTCGTCGGCTTCTTCGTCCTCGGCCGCTGCGGCCTGCTGTGCTCGTTCCGTGAGCACGGCCTCGCCGCCGGCAGCCTCGAGTTTCTCCGCGGCGGATTCGGAGAAGTCGTCTGCCGTGATCTCGAGGGAGTTTCGAACCTGCCCCGAGCCGAGAACCTTCACTTTGTCGACCTCGTGTCCGTCTTCGACGACGTCGCGAGCGTCGATCGCGTAGCCGTCGTCGGTCTCGTCTGCGAGATCGTCGGCGACGTACAGGATCGCGTCCTCGTCGAGTTTCTGGACGTCGATCTCTGCGACCTCGTCGCGGATGTTCTGCGGTCGCTTGAAGCCGTGTTTGCCCTTCGGTTCGTAGTTGTGGAACTCGTGTTTGCTACGTCCAGCACGGCCGCGGCCACCGCGATGGCCCGCACCGCGTCGGTTTTTGTGGGTGCCGCCGCTGTGGGTGCGCGATCCGCGCTGGCGTCGTTTTTTACTCGTCATGGTTATCGCATCGATTCTAGCAGGTCGTTAATCTGCGCTGTTGTATGCTTTCCGAGTTGGCCGCCTTCGACAGTCGGCTTCTTGATGCCGTCGTGGCCGCCTCGTGGTGGGTGCAGTCGAAGCGTCGGCGACAGACCCTGCTCGCGCAGCGTCGTCTCCTCTGCCAGCAGTGCCTCGGCGAGTTCACCGAAATCGTCGAAGTCGGTGTTCTCCGCGAGCCACTCCTCGTCGACGTCTGCTTGTTTGCCCTCGAGGGGCTCCGCTCGCTTCACAAGCAGGGTCTCGAGGACGTCGGCGTCCGGTTCGCCGACGGCGACGTAGTCGTTGACCTTCGAGATCATCCCCTGATAGGCGTCGGTCTCGGGGACGAGGGTACAGTGGTTGACGCTGTGAATGTTGAGCATCTCCAGGGTGTCCTGGATATCGGCATTGCGGTTTACCTCACCGCGTACTTGCACGATCGCTTTCATTGGTCAGCCACCTCGGCTTCGTCTTCTCGGCCGTGTTGCTGGGGCTGGCGCGATTGCGATGCGTTCTCGAGTGCGTTGAACGTCGCCTTCGCGAGATTCACGGTCGTTCGAGTGTTGCCGTGACTCTTGGTCCATGCGTTTTCGATGCCGGCCAGTTCGAGGACGTGACGGACGGTGTCGCTCGCAGCCAGTCCGAGCCCTTCGGGCGCGGGAATGACCTCGACCTCGACGGAGCCGGCTTTGCCGGTCGTCTTCCGGGTCAGCGAGTGTGGCCGATCCGAACGGTCCTCCCAGGAGCCGGAGCCGCGTGGCACCTGGATGATGTTCAGCTTCGCGATACCGATCGCCTTCTGGATGGCGGAGCCGACCTGATCGTCTCGGCCTTCCGCGTAGCCGACGTAGCCGTCGCGGTTACCGACCGCGACGACACACCGGAACTTCACGCGGCGTCCGGAGTCGGTCATCCGCTGGACCATGTTGATGTCCAGCACTTCGTCGTCCAGTCCGGGAAGGAGCTGGTCGACGATCTCGGGTTCCTTCAGCGGGAGTCCCGAGGCGAGAGCGGTCGCCATATCGTCGATCTCGCCCTCTTGGACCTTCCGACCGAGACGGGTGACGGGTTCCCATCCGCTGTCGTTGTAGTTGCTCATTCGAGAATCGCCTCTCGTACCTCGTCGAAGTGTTCTGGGAGATCAGCTGCGTCGAACTCCCCGCTGTACAGCGGCTCGTCGAGCTGTTCGGCGTACTCGGCGATGTGTTCGCCGCGGGTACGCGACCAGTCTGCGAGCACGCTATCGTTGTGCGGAATCTCGAGGCCTGCGTCGATGGCCCCTTCCTGCACTGCGAACACCTTGTTCCCGGGCGTGGCCGTGTTGAGACCGATGTCGAGGACCGCCTCCTCGAGACCGGCGTCGACGGCTCGTTTGCCGGCCAGCAGGCCGGTCAGATACGCCGCGGAGATGTTGGATGTCGGGGCTTCCCAGCCGTACTCCTCCAAGTCGCTGGAGTGTGCGCTTGCGAGCGTCTCGTCTCCCTGAGGTCCGGGAGTGATCAGCTGCGCCGTAGTGTGCTTGTTGCTCTTGCGAGCGACGAGGCGGGGCTTTCCCGATTTCAGCAGGCGCAACCTCTGGTGGTAGTCCGTCCGGACCTCACGGCGACGCCGCATCGGTACCTTATATCGTGGTCCTGTCGCCATTATTGGTCACCGTAGGTTTCGTCGATGTAGTTCAACAGGTACTGGACGCTCCGGAACTCCCCGCCGCCAGCCTTCTTGTAGAGCTGTCGGTACTGCGTGGGCGTCAGCTCGCCCGAATCGCGGAGTTCACGCAGCTTCCGTCGCTGTGCGCGAATCTTGTTCTGCCATTGGTCTTTCTCGTTCTGGCGTGCGCCCTTCTTGCCGCGGCGCTTGCCCGGCCCTTTCTGGTGTCCGTACGCGCGCTTCTTGTTGCGCTCACGGGCACGGCCGCGAGAGTTGCCAGAGGCGTCGTCAGCCTGAATGCGACCTTCATCGACGAGGTCGCGGATCTCGTCGCGAGTGATCGCTTCGGCAATCTCCGACTGGGCGTCGGGATCGAGCCAGACGCGGTTCTGACCGACATCCAAGACGTCGGCTGCGAGTCGCTTCTGTGCGCTCAGATCAGTCATTGGATTCCACCTCGACTTCTTCGTAGGTCGGGTTCAGGACGCGAACGCCCTGTTCCTCCGCTTGCTCTTCGATCCGTTCGCGCTTGCGCGCGCCGACCGAGGAGGCGATGCGGACCGCTTCGTGAGAGCCGTCGACACCCTCGAGGTCGTTCGTGTTCTCGACGTAGACCTCGTCGAAGCCGCTGGGATGTTTCCCTCGCACGGCTTCTGGCGTGCGGTAGCCGGCCTGGACCTTGGGGCCCTTGCCTTTGATACCGCGGCGCTGTTTCGACAGCTGCCCGCGCGGGCGGCGCCAGGACTCCGGCGTCCGCTTTTTCTTGTGGTAGTCCTGTCGGTTGAACTGCGGTTTCCCTTCGCTCTGCCGGCGGCCGAGGAGTCGTTCCTCGTCGTCGGAGAGGTCGGGCGTCTTCTCGGTCAGCCCGCGGGGCTGCAGTTCGGTCTCGACGTCTTCGACCGCTTCGGCTTCCTCGTCGACGCCTTCGTCTTCGATTTCGGCGTCGGTCTCTTCGGAAACCTCGAGGTCGCCGACGTCGGCTTTGATACGGGCCGCGAGTGCGTTCCCGACACCTTCGGCTTCGGCCAGGTCGTCCTGGTCTGCCTCTTTGACGTCCTCGATGGACTCGAATCCGGCGTCGCGCAGGGCTTCTGCCTTGCTCGCACCGACGCCGCTGATGTCTTCGAGCTCCTGGGGCTCGTCTTCGGCCGAGTTGTCTTCGGGTTCTTCGTCTGCCATCTATCAGGCACCTCCTTTGGCGGGTTTCTCGGTGATGTAGACCCCGTCCTGGAAGACGCGGGTGTCCTTGTCGTTGACGCGTGTCAACTGCTCGATGTCTGCCGCCGTCTGGCCGACGTCCTCCTTGTTCGGACCGGAGAGGACGAGCCGTTCGTCGTCGACGGAGACGTCGGTCTCACCGTGGATAGTCGTACGTCGCGGTGCCTTTTCGCCGAGGAAGTTCTCGATGACGACGTCGTCACCCTCCACGCGGACCTGCATCGGGAAGTGAGAGTAGAAGACTTCCATCTTGTACTCCCAGCCCGTGGTCACGCCGTGGAAGGCGTTACGGACGTGGCTCTCGAAGGTGCCAACGGTCGCGTTCGTTTTCGCGTCCTCGTTGTCGCTTTCGATCGCTACAGTGTCGTCTTCGAGTTCGACGGACACGTCGGGGTACCAGAGACGTCGCGTGACGTTGCCCTCTGGACCGTCGACGGTCACGTCGAGGTGGTCGATCTCGACGGATACGTTTTCGGGAATTTCCAGTTCGACTCGCATGGTTAGTAGACGTATGCGATCACCTGGCCGCCGATTCCCTGCTCACGAGCCTCGTAATGGCTCATGATGCCGCTGCTCGTCGTCACGACGAGCGCACCGAAACCTCGAGCGGGGAGATAGCGCTTCTCCCACTTCTCGAAGTCCTCGGCACCTGCGGCGTAGCGGGGCTTGACGGGGCCACACTCGTTGATCGCTCCTTTTAGTTCGACCTCGAACTGACCGGCTTTACCGTCGTCGACGTACTCGAAGCCGTCGATGTACCCGCGGTCGTAGAAGACCTCGAGTACGCTGCCGATCTCGTTCGAGGCGGGCGTTACCTCGTGGGACAGATGTCCCACACTCTCGGCGTTATCGATTCCCGAGAGCGCGTTGCTGAGTGGATCGTTTCCGGTCATGTTATCGATACTTCTTGAATCCCATATCACGAGCGATTTCGCGGAAACACTGGCGACAGAGGTTGATGTCGTACTTACCGACGAGCCCCTGTTTGCGGCCACAGCGCTGGCAGGCCGCTTCCTGCCCAGTGCGCTTTGCGGCATGTTCGCCCGTTTGCTCGCGTTCTACGTCAGTTTCAGTTTCACTCATCGTCTGCCTCCTCGACGTTCACGTCGAAGTTCGCCTCGAGGAAGCGAATAGCGTCCTCGGGGGTGAGTCGGTGGTTCGACGGGATCGACCGGTTGGCCTTGTCGCGTTTGGCCACGCGGTAGCCCGGCCGGACCAGATTGACCGTCACGTCCATGCCGTAGATACCGACGTTCGGGTCGTACTCCTGGCTCGGGAACTCCGTGTGTTCCTCGACACCGAAGCTGAAGTTGCCGGTGTCGTCGAACTGCTTTGCGGAGAGTTCCGAGAGCGGCAGGGACTTCTCGAGGAAGTCGTAGGCGTCCTCGCCGCGGAGGGTAACCTTCGTGCCGATCGGGTCGCCCTGGCGGATACCGAAGTCGGGTTCGGTCTTTTTCGCCTGGGTACGAACGCTCTGCTGGTTCGTGACCGCCTGGATGATGTCTTCGGCTTTCCCGAGTTCGCGGCCACCGCGGCCGACGCCCATGTGAACGACGACTTTCTCGACGCGGGGTTCGCGCATCTCGTGGAACTCGCCGTCGGATCCGGCTTCACTACTCATCATCATCACCCGTGAAGTTCTCGTCGATAACGACGATGTACTCCTGAATCGTCTCGAAGCCGTCGTCGTCCGTATCGACACCGATCGTGTTCGGGCCGCTGCCCGGCGTGATGTCGATCGCGTCGATCTCGCCGATCTTGCCGCCGTGGTTGCCACGGACGGCCGTCACGAGCGCACCCTCTTCGAACGGGAAGTGGGCGACGATGGATTTGTCCTCGTTGTCGACGACGATCGAGTCGTCCGAGTTGTACTCGTTTTCGTCGTCGACGATGACGTTCGTGCCATCGTGGAGGGTCAGCTGGGTCTTTCCACCGGGAACCTGCTGTTTGCCCTTAATCTTGCCGAGGCGGCTTCCGGCGGCCTCGGCGTCGATTTCGGTCAGCGCGAGCCGACCGCCTTCGTCGGGGAAGACGCGGTAGTACTCCTCTCGGCCGGGGAACGCAACGATGTCGAACATGCCGATTGGGCGCTGTTCGTCGTTGATCGGTTTCCCGTTGACGAGGATCGCATCCTCGGAGAGGGCGTATCGTGCTTCTTTCTTCGAGTCGACGTAGCCGAGTACGTCCCGCAGCAAGACGACGAGCGGCACGCCGTCCTTACCGTGCGGTCCAGCGCCGGCTTTGACCGTGAAGGTCTCCGTCTTGCGCTCGACCGGCCAGGACTTCGGTACTGACAGTCGTTTCTGGTGTTTCGTCATTCGCTATCACCTTCGAGGCGTGCCTCACGACGCTCGTCCTCGAGATTGAGGTCGGTAAGACGGACGTTCGAGGGGGCAAGCGGTCGCGGCACTTCTTCGCCGTCTGCCGTCTCGACCGTCACGCCCTCGACGTGGATCGTTCCGTCCTCGAGGATCGCGCGGAGGACTTCGCCCGTTTCGCCGGCGTCGTCGCCGCGCATGACCTCGACCGTGTCTCCCGCGTTGACGCGGGTTCGACGGGTGTCGTACTCCTCGCGGAGGTCGTCGGACAGCGTCGCGTGAAGCTGCTTTCCTCGCTTGTGCAGCGGTGCACGCGCAGTCTCGTTTCGCTGTTTGGTTGGTTGTTCGCTCATTGTCTATACGATCATCGTTGCGGTAGAGGCGATTGCTCCGAAGCGCTCTGCGACTTCGCGAGCGATCGGGCCCTTGATCTCCGTCCCGCGGGGCTCTTCGTTCTCGTCGATGATGACGGCCGCGTTGTCCTCGAACTTCAGGCGCGTGCCGTCGGGCCGGCGGATCGATTGCCGCTGGCGGACGACGACGGCCTCGAGGACCTGACGGCGCATCTCGGGGGTACCCTTGGTGACCGAGACGGTCACTTTGTCACCGATTCCCGCCTTCGGCTGGCGGTTCTTGGTGCCGTGGTAGCCCGCGACGCTGATGACTTTCAGCTCACGTGCGCCGGTGTTGTCGGCACACGTGACCAGCGACCCCTTCTTGAGTCCCTGGGTGACGTCGGCTTTCAGTGCCTCCATCACTCATCACCCTCTTCATCGTCGCTCTCGGCGCTGAGGTCTTCGGCCGAGAGCTGTGGGTCCGGCTCCGCTTCGCCGGTGAGTTCGGCGACGTCCTCTGCCGTCGCTTCCTCGGTTACTTCGACGACCACGTGCGATTTCGTCTTCGACAGTGGTCGGGTCTCTGCGATCTTGACCGTGTCACCGACCGAGAGTTGCTCGAGCACGCCCGGCACATGTGCCGGAACGCGCGAGCGACGTTTCATTTGACGGTCGTACTTCGGAACCGTCACGTCGTACTCTCGCTCGACGACTACGGTCTTGTCCATGTCCGTCGAGACGACCTGCCCTTCGAGGATCTGTCCTCGAACGGGAAGCTCGCCGTAGAACGGACACGTCTCGTAGTCGTATTCCTCCGGGTTTTCGGGTTCCGGAGGGGTTTCAACGTCTAGTCCTATTGCCATGGTGAGTCACCATTCGTTTCCGTGCGTCGGGCGGGTCGTGAGAGCAGCCGCGATCCATCGACCGTAACGTAGGCCACGTCCTCGCCAGCAACGTGGCGGTGATCCCGCGAGGGGTCATCGCCACGACAGCCGGCGGCATCGCCGCCGGCTCCGTCCGACTCGTCCGATTTCTCGGACGGGTCGGGTTGAGTATCGGCCAGTTTGGACGCAGTCCCCGAGGACTTCTCGTCCCCGGCGGCTTCATCTGTGATCGCGAACTCGAACGTCGAGCCCGACTTCGGCACCATCAACACCCGAGACTCGCCGTCGTCCCGAACTTCTATCGAGAGGGTGTTCGTCGTCTCGATGACGACGCGTCCCTCGAGGCCAACCCGCGAAGCGTCGTCGCTCTCGACGACTCTCACGGGAAGCCCGTTGAGTTCGTGTCGGGGCAGGGTCTCGGGTGTCAGTGCCATTGTTGTATTACTCGTCGTCCAGGTCGCCTTCTTCTCGCTGGATCGTCTTGACCCGAGCGATCGTCCGGCTCAGTTCGCCGATGCGGCCCGGATTCTCCGGGGCACCACCGGCGGCGAGGACGGACTTCTGGTTCAGCAGCTCCGTCTCGAGTTCCTCGAGTTCCTCTGTGCGTTCCGCGGGGGTCATGTCGCGAACCTCTGCGACGTGGAGGATCGCCATCAGGCGTCACCTCCCTCGTCTGCGTCATCCGCGTCCTCGACATCCGCTTCGTCGGCCTCGGCTTCCTCCTCGTCCATCTCCGCGACGAGTTCCTCAGCCTCGGCTTCGACGTCCTCCTCGAGTTCGTCGAGGTCTTCCTCGATCGGGGATTCGTCGGGAATGTCGACGTCTTCCTCGTCGGCCTCGACTTCCGCTTCGATGACCTCCTCGACGTCTTCTTCCTCGAGTTCGGGCTCGGGTTCGACGGCATCCTCGGCAGGGGCTTCGGCGCCTTCGTCGGCGGCCTCGGCCTCCTCGGGCTCACCCTCAAGCAGTTCCTCGACACCTGCGGCCTCGTTGGCCTCGACGGCGTCGGGAACGATCTCTGCGGGGTCCATATCTTCGTGGACACCGAAGTCGTCGGGCAGTTCGGCTCCCGGCGGGATGATCTTGACGTCGACCCCGATGGTACCGAGTTTCATCACTGCGACGCCCTGACCGTGGTCGACGACCTCTTCGGCGGGTTCGCCGTTGTGCTTGATGTAGCCGCGGTTGAACTTCTCAACGCGCGAGCGGGCACCGGTGACCTTTCCGGAGAGGACGATCTCGGCGCCAAGCGCGCCAGCATCCATGATTCGGTCGATCGTCGTGTGACCGGCCTTCCGGAAGTACCAGCCACGCTCGAGTGCGTTAGCCAGTCGGTCTGCGACGATCCGTGCGTTGAGGTCGGGTTCGTCGACCTCTTGGACGTCGATCTGTGGGTCCTCGAGGTTGAACTTCTCCTCTAAGGCCGTCGTGACCTTCCGGATGTTCTCGCCACCTTTGCCGATGACCATCCCGGGCTTTTCGGCCTTGAGGACGATCTGCGTACCCATCGGCGTCTTGGCGACGTCCATACCACCGTAGCCCGCGCGGCCGAGCTCTTCCTGGAAGAACTCGTCGATCTGGGACCGCTGAAGGCCGTTTTCGATGAATTGGTGTTCGTCAGCCATTAGTTATCGTCCTCCGTTTCTTCGTCGACTTCCTCGACGACGATCTCGACGTCGACCTCCGGCGTGTTCCAGGCCGAGGCACGCCCCATCGCGCGGGGCTTGCGACCGACCGATTCGCCGACCTTGTGGGCGGCGATGTGGACGATCTCCATCGATTCGCCGTCGAAGCCCTGGTGGTCAGCGTTCGCCGCGACGTTCTCGAGCAGGTCGAGGAACTCGCCCGAAACCTTCTCGGGGTACTTTCCTGCGTCCCAGCCGTCGATGTCGGAGCGGTGACCCGCACCGGTGTTGTGGGACTTGAACGGAACGGACTGCTCTTCGTCGATGACGTCCTGAAGGAAGGCCTGTGCGTCCGCGACGGTTCGGCCCTTCAGTTCGCGAGCGACCTCCTTGCTGTGCTTGTTGCTCATGTGACGCTCCCGAAGCATCGCTTTCGCGGTCTTGTCCGGGTCGGCGTCGACTGAGTAGTTGATTCCCATACGATGATCACTTCAGTGGGACGAACTTCGAGGAGCGAGTCGCACCGATCCCTGCCTGTCCGTGTTCGACGGAGTTGCGGGTCAGCTGGAACTCGCCGAGATAGTGTCCGATCATCTCGGGCTCGACGCGGACGCGCTCGAACGACTGTCCGTTGTAGACCTCGAAGGTCAAGCCAACGAACTCCGGCAGGATCGGCATATCCCGCAGGTGCGTTCGGATCGGCGCGTTCGCCGTCTCCTCTTCTTCTTTCTCGCGGGCCTTCTCGAGCAGCTTCTGCTTCTCGACTGAGAGGCCGCGTTCGATACTTCGCCGCTTTCGAGCGGGCAGCAGTTCTGCGACTTCGTCGATGTCCAGATCCTGCAACTCCTCGAGCGTGTGACCGCGGTAGGTGAACTCACCTTCGCGGCCGGTTCGGTACTCCTGACTCATTTGTTTCCACCTCGGCCGGTACGGCGCGAGGAAATGTCACCAACCTTCCGTCCCGGCGGGGCATCCCGCGAGACGGACTTGGGTTTGCCCGGGTGCTGTCGGCCACCGCCACCGAACGGGTGGTCGACGGCGTTCATCGCGACACCACGGACGCGAGGGTATTTCGTCCCCCGTGCCTTCATCTTGTGATACTTGTTCCCGGCTTTGACGAACGGTTTCTCCGTTCGACCGCCGCCGGCGACGACGCCGACGGTGGCACGGCACTGTGGATCGAGGCGTTTGACCTCACCGCTGGGAAGCTGGACGACCGCAGCGTTGCGGTCGTGGGTGACCAGATCCGCGTTGACGCCGGAGGCCCGGGCGAATCGACCGCCGTCGCCCTGGTTCGCCTCGACGTTACAGACCGGAATTCCTTCGGGGATCTCCGCGAGCGGGAGCGTGTTGCCCGGCTTGATCTCCGCGGAGACGCCGACCTGAATCTCCTCGCCGACGGAGATGCCCTCAGGTGCGAGGATGAGTCGCTGGTCGCCGTCGTCGAATTCGACGGCGGCGATCGGCGCGGATCGCGCCGGGTCGTGTTCGATATCCACGACCGTTCCGCGGACGAGGTCGTCGTCCTCCTGTTTCTTGTGGTCGAGCTTCGCCTTGTAGCGGTGTGACGGGGCACGGAACGTCGGGCCACCGCGACCGCGTCGTTGTCCCTGAATACGTCGTCCCATCTTCAGAACACCCCGATTCGCGAGGCGACTTCCTGTGCGTCGTCGTCCTCGGAGAGTTTGATGATCGCTTTCTTTTTGCCTTTCATCGTCACTTGCGTGTTGATGTCAGCGACGCCGACGTCGAACCGCTCCTCGACGACATCCCGAATTTCGGGTTTGGTGGCGTCGGGGTTGCAGATGAACTGGAGCTTGTTCTCGAAGTCCATGTCGTTCATGGCCTTCTCGGTCACGAGGGGGTGCTCGATGATCGAACTCATCGGTCTGCCACCTCCTCGAGTGCGCTCTCGGTCCAGACGGTCAGTCGACCCGGCTGTGCGCCGGGTGCGAGCTCTTCGGCGTTGACCTCCGCAGCCGTCGTCACGTCGGCACCAGCGAGGTTCCGGGCCGCACGGGACGGGCCGGACTCACTGGCGGTGACGAACAGAATCGACGTCGGCGTCTTGTACTTCCGGCCACGGGCTTTCCCCTGTCCGGATCGGACGCTCCGACCTTCGTCGGCGCGTTCGATGTCGTCCGCGAGACCGGCGGCCTCGAGGAACGAGACGACTTCCTTCGTCTTCTGGAGGTCTTCGAACTCGTCGCTCACGACGACGGGAATCTCCGCGTCGTCGTCGAACTGGTGGCCGCGCTCGGCGACCAGGTCGGCGTCCGTCGTCGCCGCGATGGCGCTACGGACGGCGAGTTTTTTCGCTTTCGTGTTGATCGAGTCGGACTGGTCCTTCTCGGCCTTCGGTGGGTGTGACTTCCGTCCTTTGATCGCCTGGGGGACGCGTCGTGCGCGGCCGTCCTGACGTGGAACGTGAGCCATCCCGCGACCGCTACCGAACGATTCCGCGGGCGTTCGCATGCCCGCGAACTCGTCGGCACCGTAGGCCTGTTTTCGGTTTGCCTGGGCGACGCGAACGGCGCGGGCGATCAGGTCCGGGCGGTAAGTGGTCTCGAAGACCGCCGGGAGCTCGATCGAGCCCGCGTCGTCGCCGTCCAGGTCTCGTACTGTTGCTTCCATGTGTTATCCCTGGTTAGATGCGGTGGAGACGTAGCGTACCTCGGGATCGAGGCGCGGCTGGTCTCCGGGTCGGATCGCCGGGCGGAAGCGCACGAGGCGCTTGTTCGGCCCGGGGAGCGAGCCCTTGATCAGCGCGTGCGGTCCGTCGACTTCGCCGTAGTTGACGAAGCCACCGTCGACCGTCGCGTCTGCGCCGTCGCCGATATCGACGAGGCGTTTGTTCAGTTCCGTCCGCTGGTGGTAACCGGTCTGTCCCTGCTGTGGGACCGTCGACCGAACACGGGACGGGTTCCACGGACCGAGGTTCCCGATGCGGCGCCGCCATCCCTGCCGGGCGTGCTTGCCCTTTCGTTTCTGGACGCCCCAGCGTTTGACGGGGCCCTGGGTCCCTTTCCCTTTCGTGACACCGCTCGCGTCGACGTACTCGCCCGCGCGGAACACGTCGTTCATGACGTGCTCGCCGCCGTCTGCGACGGTCTCGAGGGCGAAGTCGACGCGATCCTCGACGGAGCCGCCGCCGACTCGCGTCTCCATCACGTCCGGTTTCTTCTTCGGCATCGAGGGAATGCTCCCTGGAACCGTATGCGTGATAACGCGAACGTCGTCGACGCGTCCTTCTTCGAGGTAGCCCCGAAGCTCGTCTTCGGCGGCGTCGGCGTCGTAGTCATCACCGGGGACGTCGAGGACGCGATCGAGTTCGGTAACGAACTCGTCGGTCCAGACCTCGGTGACCGGCTTCATGCCGTATGGCGTTGCTTCGTACGCTCGTAGTGCGACCGCGCGCATCGGCGGCGTCTCCACGATCGTTACGGGGACGGTCTGTTCCATCCCCTCGGTCGGCGAGTTCGCTTTATCGTCGACCATAACGACGTGGGTCATGCCGGCCTTGTAGCCCGCGAATCCCTGGAGCGTTGGCTGTCCGTCGTCGTCCGGCCACGAGTTAAAGCGTGGGACCTCGCTGGTCGCACGCTGTCGTGGGCCGAACCCGAGTGAGCCTTTGCGTGGTGAATTTGCTTGTGGCATTCTATCACTCTCTCAGTGAGAGGGGAGCGAGCGAGGCGAACAGAGCCTCCTCCGTTCGCACGACCTCGCTTCCCTGGTCCGGAACCGTATTTAGCCAGAGGTCGAACCCCGGATCGGCAGTGGGTTCGACTCCGTCGTCCGCGTCGCCCGTTCCATCCGCGGGGGCGACAGCGGAAGCCTCGATGTCGAGGATGTCCGGCAGCCCTCGTTCGGGCGCCCCGAACGCGACGGTCATCCCGTCCCGTTCGACGCGTCCGGCCAACGTCTCGAGCCGCCCGACGGTGAGATTCTCACCGAACCGGGAAGCTGCGATACGGACGCCGGCGTCCTCACGGCCGAGTGCTGCGGAGAGGTCCGTCCGCTCGACCGACAATCCCGGAAGGGGATCGTCGACGAGTTTCGCCCGGACCGGTCGTCGCGAAGAGATCCTGACGGTCACGCGCTCCCCCTCTTCGACCTCCATTTTCGGAGGAACGTTGAGGGAGATCGGGTGTTGCAAGCCGCAATTGACCCGGACGCGCCCTTCAGGTCCGACCTCGGTCACGATTCCTTGTCTTGACGACCCCGAACCGTCAGATTCGGAGCCGGTCTGTGACATGGCGCGGAGCGGCGGCAGGATGCCCGCATACTCCAGTTCGTCCCGCATCCCCCATGCCTCGTTGCGGAGGTATGGCGGCGTTGCGGCGTACCGCAAGACGGTGCTTACGAACCCGCCGTCGAATCGCCCGGTTTCGCCATCCCGGTCGGGATAGACGATTAGGCGATCGGCCCGGAAGATCGTCGCCGCGCGGGCGACGTATCCGAGTTTGCGAGTTGCCTCGCGTTTGTCCTCGGCTTCACGGGTGAGCGACGACGGGACGAGTATGCTGACGGTCATGCCGAAACGCTTCGGCGCCGCGTCACTAGACTGTAGCGATGTGTTGCCGGTAATGTCTTAAAAGGGTAGCGGATTCGATCCCGGCTGTGAACGGCTCACACCCGCGAATTCGTGTGTTACAGCCACACACTCTGTCGAAGTGATAGATGCGTGATCGATTTCCGGAAAAACGGGTTTGTTAGGGCGGGTGCGGGGACTCGAGAACCGACAGCAGGCAGTCGGACATCGTCATGTGCCGGCATGCCGATGTCGGGTCGATTCGCAACCCTTATACATCCCTCCGGGTGTACATTAGAGTGTAGCAGGGCGCTGGTAGTGTAGTGGTATCACGTGACCTTGCCATGGTCACAACCTGGGTTCAAATCCCAGCCAGCGCACTTCTGCGGCGAACAACTCCGACGAGCACCGCGTAGCGTGTGCTCGTCACTCGTGAGCCGTGAAGTCGCTCTGGGTTTGAATCAGGTCAGTCGCAGCGCCGATCGGAGGGAGGCGACCGTCTGACCGTGGTTCAAATCCCAGCCAGCGCATTTCTCTGAACACAACACCACGAGCATTGCGTAGCAATGCGAGTATCCGTGTTCGGAGAAATCGTTCTTGAATTTGAATCAGACTGAGGTTCTGCGAGCGTAGCGAGCAGGTTCTCAGGCGTGGTTCAAATCCCAGCCAGCGCATTTCTACGGCGAACAAACTCGTGAGCGACAGAAATCGTCCTATATTTGAGTCATGGTAGTCTCGTCAGTTTATTCTGTATTATGATCGGTTCTAACGTGACCAGGATACGAGGTCGGGGTGATTTCGATGTTAGCCTCCGGGTCTATCGTGTCGATCCAGAGCTCTTCAGTCGGAGTAATGAAGATCGAAGTGCCGGCCCATGATGGAGCGGTGTCGCTCGTGATTTCCCATTCGAACGTTTCCGTATACCCCGTTTCCAGTTCGGCTTCCACCTCGTATGTTCCGCGTCGCTGCACCAGATTGGAGAGTACAGCGAGATACAGATGGTTCTCAACCGTTTCGGAATATACCTCCTCGGGTTGGGAGTCGTCCATGAACCGCACCGTTAGGTCAACGTCGTACTCGTCCCCAGTCACATTGTAGACTTGAAGTTGGGCAGCTGAGCCGTGTTCTGAGACTGTGACGTTCTCACCGTCATCGGAACTCTTGTACGGATCGTCGGCACCAACGAGAGTGATCCAGTCGTACGGGATTCGCATGTGGAAGTTCGAGTCAACAAAATGCACTACCGTAGGATTGTTTCTACCGGTACTGCTTCCACACCCGTGACCGTATTCTTCATCTTCTCGTACTCCGCCCATCGATGACTCGTCTTCACACCAGTGCTTCGCTCTCCCGCTGATGGAGGTGGTGAATCACCCCGCCCTCAAGGGGCGGGGCTTCCCGTTTCTACGACGTGACTTGCAGACACTCGCTGGAAATCAGCGGTGTCCGTAGCGGTCACAGTCTCCACGGGCGTTGATTCGGGCCATCCCAGCCCTAATTCAGCAAAACCGCGCTTCAATACGTTCATTGCCGCGTTCGCATCCCTATCCGTCTCAAATCCACACGATGGACATGAGTGTTCACGAACCCAGATTGGCTTCGCTGTCTCCACACCACAACACGCACACTCTTTCGTTGTTCCACGAGCAGGCGCTTGCACGACGTGTGTACCGTACAAGTCGCCCTTGTATTTGAGCAAAGTGATGAACTGTCGCCACGCCACATCCTGCTTGTTCCGAGCATTCTCGTCCCCTTGAAGCATACCAGCGACGTTGAGGTCTTCCACGAACACGGCGTCGTACTCTGTGACGAGCCACGTCGTCAACTTGTGCTGGTAGTCAAGTACCTTCCGGCGAATCTTCCGTTTTACCTTGGCAACTGTTCGGCGTTGTTTCTCGTAGTTGTTCGACCCGTGTTGCTTCCGGGAGAGTTTGCGTTGTTCGCGGCGGAGTCGTTCGTATTCGTCTTCGAGGTCGAGCCAATCCACTGTCTTGCCGTCACTCGTGTGGATGTAGTTGAGGATCCCAAGGTCGATTCCCACGCTGTTGCTCGCGTCGAGTGAGTCTAACGCGGGTTTCTCGGGAACGTATTCGTCGTCGGTTTCGAGGCTGAATGAGACGAACCACTCGCCAGTCGTCTCCTTTTTCAGCGTGACTTCTTTGATAGTAGCGTGGTCAGGGAGTGGTCGGTGGTAGCGAATCTTCACCCAGCCGACTTTACTGAATCGCACGTAGGCGTACCCGTCGCGCCCCCTCTTGTTATCGAGGTCGAAGCCTGACTGGTTGTACGTGACACTTCGGTACTCGCTGGGTGATTGCCGTTTGAGCCACCCGACTTTCTGTCCCTTCTTTTTCTTTTTTCGAAGGTTCGAGAGGTTTCGGTGGAAGCGTGCGACGGTGGCTTGAGCAGCTTTTGAGTGTAACTCGCTGAACACGGGCCACTGTCGCTTCCACTCGGGAAGCTTGTTGTTCTGGGCGTATTCGCTTGGTTTGTCGTCGGGACTGTTCGTGTAGTCCCATTTGACGTGGTTGTAGAGTTGGCGATGAACGTTGATGTGATGTTCAGCAGCCATCGCTACCTCGTTGCTTGGGTAAGCGCGGTAACGGTGGCTGTGTTCCATCGCTGTCTACGTGTTTGACCCGTTTTTACTTATTAGTGTGTATCTGGGGCTTCCTATCGGATTCATCCCCGAGGTCAAGCCTCGGGGTATTCTCCTGTACCGCTGATAAAATAGTAGCCGTGGTCAGTTTCTCTCAACAATTCGATTGCAAGTGGTTTGATACTGAGTTCGACAACGTCTCGATCGTCAACGCTGCCCACGTGGCCTTCGTGGTGTTCACTCACATCTTCCCCAAGCAATTCGTTGTAGATCCGGTGCTCTTCGTACATTTCGACGTACGATTGAGCCGAGTCTCGGTCCACTGATTCGGGTGGCTCCGGCATCTCCTTGAGTTCGTCGTAGACGTGAACATCTTCTGGGGCCGTGTAATTTTTCCCGCCTGGATCTTGTTCTGACAGGCATCCTGCGAGTAGCGCTGGGGTGAGTGCGAGGAGGGCACGACGCTGCATACCCGTTATTTTGTAGGCTTGTCAATAAGTATTCATGACCAGTCGTAGCTGTTCCGTCTGTGTCCTGTGCGTAGCGTAGGGACCTACGCGAAGACGGAGACAAACAGGGCATCATGGTCGAATAGTACTGCACCGCACCAGAATTCCTCTCGCTGTCGTGTCGTCTTATCTACTATTGGGCCAAACTCTTTCCGTGCGGCTAATTCCGCTTATTGTTGTCTCTGTGGAGGCCTATCAGACCCCTCAGCCAGCGCATTGCTGTCGCGAACAAATCCGCAAGCGAGAACGATAGAAATCGAATCTGGATTTGAGGTAAACGACTCGCACACAGCGAAGTGAGCATACCTAGACGTCGTTCAACTCCCAGCCAGCACGCGTATCTAATGATTACTCGTGGATCCGGCAACTATTCTCGAGCCCGAGCTCCCTCCCTCGAGAGGCACAACCGAGAACCAAACTGGCCATCGAGGCAGTGAACGACTGATTACGTCGGAGATTGTGAAGAACAGTGGCGTGTGACCGTCTCAAAGAGTTATTTCGCTACGAGGCGATATCGGCTCGCTAACAGGCGAAGACGTCGTTTTTAAAGTGGAACGACAAGTCTACGCTCGGTAACACGTGATTGTACTGACGGGACGACAGAAATATCCGCAGAACTCACCATCAATAAGAGGATACTATCCGACTGATCGAACAGTTCCCACAGGTCTTGGGTCAAAATCAGTAACCAATACCGCCTGCGATTGGCTTTTATAGCGTGGCTTGCTACGGGTAAATGGACAATTGAACTCGTGATTTAGCAATGCAAACTGAACTCCCTACCGCTGACGATGCGAACGACCTCCAGTACGACCAGACCAACGACCGCTACGTCTTCCACCACGATTTCGAAAGCACGGCGACGATCACTACGACGATCGTCCACGCCATCGCCTCGATTGCGGACACCGACGTCTCCCAGGGCGAGTTCTCTCTCTACGACAGCGTCGACCCGGACGCGCTCGATCGCATCTTCAGCAAGAAGGCCGACGGCACCGAACGCTCCGGCGGTCACATCGCCTTCACCGCGCTCGAGCACGAGGTGTACGTCTACGCGAACGGCGACGTCATCGTCTACCCGCCGACGGAGACGAGCCGCCACGGCCAGCCGAGCTGAACGCGACCCCTGTCCGTTCCCGCCGCTCTCTACTCCCCCGTTTTTCGACGCTCGAGAGCCGTCTGTACGTCACTGTTGCGGATCGATCCGCCTGAACCGACGACCCGAAATCCGCATGGAACGGGTTTAGGGGTCTTCACCCCGTCAACAAAATCGATGACCGTAATCGCACTCCTGAGCGTCGCACCGGTGGTCGAGGGGAGCATGTCCGGCGAGATCGCGAAGGCCGTCGAGGCGCTCGAGGCGTACGACGTCGAGTACGAGACGAATCCGATGGGGACGGTAATCGAGACGGACGACATCGACGAACTCTTCGCGGCCGCACAGGCGGCCCACGAAGCGGTCGACCACGATCGCGTCAGCACCGTGTTGAAGATCGACGATAAACGGAACCGAGACACGAACGCGGCGGCAAAAGTCGAGGCCGTGGAGGGGCATCTCGGTCGGGCAGCGACGAACACGGACGAATAACGGCGAGTACCCGCGTAGAAATCTCGCACTCGAAGGTGGTGACGGGACACTCGAGCGAGAAGAGAGTGAAGACGCGTCTCGTACTATCTGCTGTACGTCATTTCCGGGGGGACCGAGATCTCTTGGGTCCCACCGGTACATCGGTACAGCAAACCGTCTCAGGCGGGGACAACCTTGACCGGCCGATCCGTATCGAGGATGACGGACTGGGCGACGCTGCCGAACAGGACCTTCCCGACGGGTGACTGTCTGCGGGCACCGACGACGAGTTCGTCGACATCAAACGTGTTTGCGACGTCGACGATGGCCGCAGCGGGATTGCCGGTTGCCGTGTGAACGGTGGTATCGACGCCGGCCTCAACCAGTTCTTCGACGGCCAGCGAGATCGTTTCGACCGGGTCGTCGATGTCGTCGACCGAGAGATCGGACCGAATCTTCCCGATCTCCACGTCGTCGTCGCTGTCGGCAAACTCGAGTTCTTTCCTGACGTGCAGCAGTTCGACGGCGACGTTGTCCGCTGCGTTCGGCAGATCGAGAACGGCCTCGACCTGTGCGCTCACTCGGTCTGGTTGTTCGTCGATCGGGACGAGTACTGTGTACATGGTCGAACGAACAGTCCAATCACATATCAAACCACCCATTGGAACACCTGCGTGGGAATCGAAGACGGAACGTTCTATTCGGTGTGGGGGCCTACGCACACGTATGGAACAAACGATACTCGAAGTTACCGGCATGGCGTGTGATGGCTGTGAAGCGACCGTAGTCGAGGCTCTCGAGGCCATCGAGGGGGTCTCGTCCGTGACGGCGGACCACGAGGAGAACGAGGTTCGCGTCGAACACGACGGGGCGACCGTCGACGAAGCGACGGTCAGCGGGACGGTCGAAGCGGCCGGCTACGAGGTCGTCGCCTAAGAGACGGCGGAAACGGTTCCGATAGCCGGGAGCGCGAACTACCAAACTGTTTTACGACGGAGAGCGAACCAGTGGCTATGGAGAGTCTCAATCGGATGGCGATCGAGTTGGTCGACGAGGCCCTCGAGTACGCCGAAGAGCTGAATATCGGCGGCTACGACCTCGAGAACGAGGCGAGCGTCCTCGACTTCGGCCTCGAGTTCGACGGGGGGATCGAAGCCGGACTGTTGCTGACGGAGATCCAGACGGCGGGGATGGCGACGCCGAGTCACCGACTCGGCGAACTCGGTGGAGCACCGATCCCGTTCGTCGAGCTCTCGACGGATCAGCCGGCCCTGTCGCTGCTCTGCTCACAGAAGGCGGGTTGGGAAGTGATGACGGAGGACTTCGAAGGACTGGGCAGCGGCCCTGCCCGAGCGCTCGTCGCCGAGGAAGAGGAGTTTCACCGCGTCGGCTACACGGACGCCTTCGATCTGACGGCGCTGGCTGTCGAAACCGAACAGGACCCAACCGAAGCCGCGGCCGAACACGTCGCAGACCTCGCGGAGGTCGAGACGAGTGGGGTCTTCCTGCTTGCCTATCCGACCGCGAGCCTGGTCGGGAGCATCACAAACGCCGCCCGGACGGCTGAACTGGCGACGTTTCGCCTCTCCGAACTGGGCTACGACCCGCTTGATATCGTTTCGGCGACGGGTCGAGCGCCAGTGGCCCCCGTTGCCGCGGACGAACGAACGGCGATCGCTCGCACGAACGACGCCATCGCCTACGGCGGGACGGCCCACCTCACGGTTCGTGAGGACGCCGACATCTTCGAGGACGTGCCGTCGACGGCTGCCGAGGGTCACGGACGGCCGTTCGGCGAGATTTTCGACGACCTCGAGTGGGAGTTCTCGGAGGTCCCCTCGGATCTCTTCGCGCCCGCGAAGGTGACGATCGACGTGATCGGCGGACCGACGTACGTCCACGGCGAGACGGACGAAGCGTTGCTCGTCGAGTCGTTCGACCTGTAGCCGTGCAGTTCAAACCGGTTCCCGAACCGCCGAGTGATATCGAGGCTATAGGGCCGATTCTCGAGGCCGTTCCCTCCGAAGCCGGGGCCGTCGACGACTGTTGTCAGCATCTCATAGCGGAGACGTCCCTCGAGAGCCGAAGCGAGGCCGAGACCTGGCTCGTCTTTCTGCGGGCGCTCGAACTCGTGACCGAGGAGCCGGCAGGCTATCGTCGACGTTCGGACGCGAAGGGCATGATTGATGGCGCATCGCCGAATTCGGACCGACTCCAACGGGCGTTTCGAGACCGCGTCTACGGGGCAGATTCGGTGCTCGAGATCCTCGAGCGAGCCGAGACGCCGCTTTCCACCGAGGAGGCCGGTGCCGAATTCCGTCAGCGGGCGACTGCTTCCAACCGTCGGAGCAACGTCGGTCGAAATCGGCTCGATGACGGCGATCGCGTCAATCGGCTGCTCGAGTGGACAACGCTGTTGGGACTCGGAGACCGAACCGACGACGGTCGGTACAGGTAGCCGTCACTGCGGGTTCCACTCCGGTATACGCGGTCGCCGGTAACTCCGTCAACGAACCGCTTCCGAGATAGTTTGCGCTCGAGACCGAGTACCAAAAAGCATTTTACAGTCGCTTTCCCGCATTATCCTATGCTCGAGAATGTCGTACTACAACAAGGTGGTGCCGCCTTCGCCTTTCTCTTCTTCATCGTCTTCACGGTCATCTTTCTCGCGATGGTCGTGTGGGTCTACACCGACGCGGAGCAAAACAGCGACCACCCCGCGTTTCTCTGGGCGATCGTCGTCTTCCTCGCGCCGGTGTTGGGGCTCGTCCTGTACTTCCTGCTCGGACGGAACGCCCGCAGGAGTCAGTTTTAGCGCCGGTATCTGCGGTCTCGCGAAACGACTGCCGGTCCGCGGCCGCTCGAGGATCGACCGGCCGATTTTACCCGCTCGCGCTCGAGGTCGTACTCGATGACCGACCGCGCGCTCAACTTTCGAGCAATCGTCGCGTCGATACGGAACGACGCGGAGTCGACCGCCGAATCGACCACGATCGTCGACGCGACCGGAACCGATCCAGTCGACGTCTGTCAGGCGGTGTATCGGCGCCTCGGAGAGCACACCGACCACGCCGACTGCGAGTTCTACATGAGCCTCAACACGCGTCGCGAGATGGAACGCGGGCTCGTGAAACGCGGCCCCGAAGCCGCCTCGCTTGACTTTCTCGAGCGACAGATCCGAACCGACGTCTCGATGCCGGACGAGACGGTGCTGTTCATGGAACCCGACGCAGTTACGCTCGGCGGCACGATCACCGGCTCGTCGCCGATCGGGGTGGGGACGATCTCGAAGACGGAATCGGCCTGAAAACAGGTTGTCAGTCAGTCCATCGGGTGGACCTTGGTCACCGTTCCGACACCCTTGCTCCGGCCTTCGCGGAAGACGAACTTCTGGCCCTCCTCGACGAGGTACGGGCGGAACTTAAATCGAACCGTGGTTTCGCCGGTGTCGCCAGGGAGGAGCCGCCCGTCGTCGGGGTGGAAGGCAGCGGCCTCGCCGATCGTCTCGAGGTGGACGACGGGTTCGTAGCCGTCGCCGATTCGCGTGGGATGGTTGAGCACCATCACCTCGGCTTCGAACTCCCGGACCGGTTTCGGATCGGCCTCGCGGGGCAGGAGGACCATCCCGCGCTCGATGGCGCTCTCTTTGACGCCTTTCAGCGCGATGCCGACGATGCGGCCGGCCTGAGCCTTGTCGACGCGGTGGTAGTGCATCTCGATCGAGCGGACCTCGACCTCCTGGAACCGGCCGTCGGGCATCGGCCCCAGTAGGAGTTCGTCGCCGGCCTCGACTTCGCCGGACATCACCGTCCCCGAGGCGACCGCGCCGACGCCGGTCACCGAGTAGCTCCGATCGACGTACATCCGGAATTCGCCGGTGTCCTGGGAGGTTTTCGGTAACCGATCGAAGAGTTCGTCCAGCGTCTCGAGGCCGTCCATCGTGATCGCGCTCGTCTCGACGATCGGGACGACGCGGTCGCCGATCTCGTCGATCGCGGCGTCGACGCCGTGGCGGGCGACCCGCAGCGGCGACTTCTCGACCTCGCGCAGGAGTCGTTCGACCTCGCGTTCGACCTCCTCGACGCGCTCGTCGTCGACGGCGTCGGTCTTGGTGATCGCGACGATGGTCGGGAGTTCCGTCGCGAGCAAGACGCCGAGGTGTTCGCGGGTGGTTCGGGTCGGCCCGTCGTCCGCGGCGACGACCAGCAGGCCGTAGTCGAGTTTCTGCCCGACCAGTCCCCGGATCGTCGTCCGGAGCCACGGCTCGTGCCCGACGGTGTCGACGAACGAGACGAGTCGATCTGCCTCCTCGACGACGGCTGCTCGATCCGCCTTGCGGTTCGGGTTACCGACCCGAATCGGGCCGCCATCCTCGTCGAAGCCGTACACGGCGTAGGAGAGGTCCGCGGAGAGTCCGCGCTCGACCTCGTGGGGTTGGACGTCGAGATAGGCGCGCGTGGCGCCGTCGCCGTCGTCCGGCTTGCCGGTTACGAGCGACCCGACCAGCGTACTCTTCCCGTGGTCGACGTGACCCGCGGTACCGACGACAACGTGTTCGTCGTCCGTCTCGAGGACGCCGCCTTCCCGCACCTGAGCGAGGCCCACCAACCCGTCGTTGATCCCCCACGTCTGAACGTCGTCGATGTGTGCGTCGGCCTCCTCGGCCAGCAAGGAGAGGACGTCCATCGTCTCGGAGAAGGTGTCGGGATCGATGCCGGCGAGTCCGCCGTCGTCCGTCACGCCGACGACGTACGTCGCCTCGCCGTCTCCCGAGAGAATTCGGTGTCGGAGTTGCGCGGCCAAACTCTCTCGGCGTCCACCCTCGAGGTGAACGTTACGTGACAGTCGTTCCTTGAACTCGACGTTGCCACCGTCCTGTTCACCACGGTCCAGGGCTCGCTCGAGGAGAGCCCGGTCACGGCTCATGTAGAGCGGTAGCTGCTCACATGGCAAAAGCCTTCCCGTGGGTTGTTAACACGAGACACGACTGTGTCGAATAGTAAAACCCACGCAGAACGTCGAACGGTCCGTGAGCCGACCGTCAACCGTCACTCCTCGACGTGAATGTACCCGAGCATCCGGCGCGGGTGGGGTTCACAGAGGTACTCGTGCATGTTGCTGTTCGCCTCGAACTCGAGTGTCGCCGCGTCGCCGCGGCTGTGAATGTCGGCCGTTCGGAGACCGCTGACCACCCGGTTGTCCTCGTTTCTGATCGCGAGATTGTGGTTGACACCGTCGGCGTTCTCCCACGTCAACTCGTACTCGTTGCCGTCGAACAGGAGCAGCGTTGGGTTGCGAATGCCGTCGATAAGATCCGGTTCGGCGCCTTCCCAGCCGCCGGTGTACCCCATCAGCTGAATCTCGTCGACATCTTCCCAATCGTCCGGGTTGAGGGGCTGTTGCCACTCGTTGTCATCGTCTCCGCCATCGTCACTGCTGCTGGTACAGCCGGCAAGGCCCGCTGTGAGCGCGGCTCCGGAAACGGCGAGTGCGCGACGCCGACCTACGGACCTGTGGTTGGTCATACGCGTCCAGTAGAACGTGACCATCTTAAATCCTGATGTGAACGCGTCGGACGCTGAAGTTACCGGGTGGCCCGCTGTCCCCACGGGACCGTTCCAGCCCCGGTTTCAAGTCGATCCGGACCGTACGATCGGTATGAGTGTCAGTGGTCTCTGTCAGATCTGCGAGTCGCGCCCGGCCCAGAAGCGGTGTGCGAACTGCGGCACGCTCGCGTGCGATGTTCATTTCGAGGATCCGAAGGAACTGTGCGTCGAGTGCGTCGCACAGGCCGATCCGAGTCGCCAGTCGGACGACGTCGACATCCACCGATTCTGATTCATCGTGACATCCATCCGTGATTTACTCGGCGAGTCCCTGGCCGTCGGCGAGCAGTTCTGCCTCCGTCTCGAGGAGCGGGACGGAATTCTCGTCGCCGACCACCCGCACGACTCGAGTCCGATGGACATCGCCGTCGTCGAGGGTCTGGAGCTGCTCGAGGAGCGACCGCCGTCCGACCCGGTCAGGGTCGAACTCCTGAGAAAACGAGTCGACGGGCGAATCGCCGGCCGCGTCGTCGGACTCGATTGCGACGATTCGCCGAACGAAGACGGCAACCGAGATTAGTCGCGGTACTGATTGAGCCGCTTTTTCAATCGCTTCGCGGCCTGCCCGCTCGCGTTCGCGAACTGCTCGCCGTCGTCTCGCGGCTCCGCCGCTCGACTGTCCGAGGCGCTTTGCGCCTCGCTGTCTTCTCCGGCAAAAATGATTCCACGAGAGGAGTTGACCAGCCCGACGCCGTTCGCGAGTCCGAACTCGACCGCGGCCTCGGCGTCGCCGCCCTGTGCCCCGATACCGGGGACGAGGAAGGGGAGATCAGGTACCTGTTCGCGCAGTTCCTCGAGTTCCTGGGGCTTCGTCGCGCCGACGACGAGCCCCACGTTGTCGTTCTCGTTCCAGAGGTCGGCCAGCGCGGCCACGCGCTCGTAGAGTGGTTCGCCGGTCTCGAGTTCGAGGTCCTGTAAGTCGGCTCCGCCGGGGTTCGAGGTCCGACAGAGGATGAAGACGCCGGACTCCTCGTCGGCCAGAAACGGCTGCAGGGAGTCCCGACCCATGTACGGGTTGACGGTGATCGCGTCCGCGGTCTCGAGCAACTGGGCGTACTGACGGGTGGTGTTGCCGATATCGGCCCGTTTTGC